>CAZITL010000003.1:0-155598 GCA_964542195.1 uncultured Verrucomicrobiales bacterium | reverse complement strand
TGTTTTTCACAACTTAAGAATATACCTTCTTGCCCCCTTCTTTAATGGAGAGCCCGTTTCCCGGAGTTAAGGCCCCAAGAACACGTCAGTGAAGGGTTAAGCAAAGTGGGTTTTTTTATTTTTTTGTTTTTAAGACCTTTAAAAAGTTTTATAGTGTTACAAATTAAAATAAAGACAATAACTTAAAGCAGGGTTCAAGATATGAAGTTAGACCCGCAGACTGTAGTCAGCCTCCAACATAAGTTAGATAAGCTGAAACATGAACATAAAAAGTTAGAAGACGAAATACGCTCCTCTCTAAGTGAGCCCCTTACTGATGACTTGAAAATTTTCCGTCTCAAGAAGCAAAAATTAGCTCTTAAAGATCAAATGGCCAAGATTGATGCCCTCTTGACGCCAGATATTATCGCTTAGAGAGATCCAATTTAAAGAACAAATCTTGCCTCTCTAACCTTCATTTTTGTTATTGTTTTCCTTTGCCAATATTCCTTCCAAGGTGCTCCAAATTCTAAGTGGAGTAAGGGATTCAAAGCATACAGGCCATACAGAAGAAGGGGTGGAATTGTGGCATTTCCTTTGCCTGCACGGCGCGCACCATAATTGAGATTGGATGTTTTTTTGTACCGGAGGAAAAGTTCCAAGAAGTTCAGCCGATGTAGGGCCAAATATCATTACGGTCGGGACGTGGTAAGCGGCAGCTAGATAGCCTAATCCTGAATCAACGGCAATGGCGCCACGATAATTGGGTAGACGCTCACTTAGCTCTTTTAAAGGCATTTGCGGTAAAACGGTAACATGTGAGCCTGCCGATTGAATGTATAAGGCAATTTCATGTTCTTGAGCATTTGACCAAGGAATGTCGATTTTAAACTCTTGTTCTTTGACCAACTTAGCCAGTTCAAACCAATAGGATAAAGGCCATTTTTTATTTTCCCAGGTTGTCCCAGGTAAAAATAAAATCTGATCGAGCCAAGGTGTTGACGACGGGGTAAGCCCACTGTTGGGTTCAGAAGAAGGACAGGGGTAATCGAGAATGGCGGCCATTAACTGGCGGGTCCGAGTCAAGGCTTCTATGGTTTTGGGTACAGAAATTTTATGATTGTAAAAGATACTGGCCAAGCTTTCACGAGCACTTTTACTATTAAAACCCCATTTGGGGCCTTGAGCGAAAGCAGAAATAAGCGCGCTTTTTAAAAGGCCCTGGGCATCAATAACCGCGTCATAAGAGGTTTGACTTAGCAGACCCAAAAACTGACGAATCTCTTGCCGTGTATCAGTATGCCATAAACTTTTGCGCCAACGGCGCAGGGCCACAGGAATAACACGATTAACCGCGGGATGGAGTGGGGGGATGGAGGTGAAATGTTCCTCTACCACCCAATCAACTTTTAGTTGAGGGACGTGACGTTGAGCATCTGTTAACGCCGGAAAGGAATGAATAATGTCGCCTAACGAAGATGTTTTAATAAGTAAGATATGCATCTTTGATGTTTTTTTATCGTCAAATTCTCGGATTCCCTTTAAATATAGGATAGGTAATCATGGAATAACAATGTGTAGTTCTTGTCTCATAAGAAAATTTTAATTGTAGCCCCTTCTTGGATCGGGGATGCTGTGATGTCCTTAGGTTTGATCCAAGGACTGTGCCGGAAAAATCCAGATGTCCTGTTGGATGTTTTGGTGGTTCCTTGGTGCCAAGAAGTATATCATAGTTGTCCTGATGTCCGTCAAACCATTCTTCTTCCTGTGAGTCATGGCCAGGCAGGATTGGGAATTCGTTGGCGTTTAGCCCGAGATTTAAAATGTCAAAATTATGATGAAGCCTATATTCTGCCCAATTCATGGAAGTCTGCCTTAATTCCCTTTTTAGCCCGTATCCCCAAACGCATAGGATATTGGGGAGAATGTCGCGTTGGATTATTAACCCATGGGATAACCAGGCCCAAAGATCTGTCCCTTTTGATTCAACAGTATCAATATTTGGCTGACCTTCCGCAAGAGCCCATCGAGCCCCGATTAAGGGTTGTGTTAGGGGATGAAACCGCTATCAAGATGGGTCAATCCTGGGGCATTCAACAGAATCAACCTATTCTAGCTATTTGCCCAGGGGCAGAGTATGGGCCAGCAAAAAGATGGCCAACCCATTATTATGCTCAACTTCTGGATCATTATAATCAAAAAGGTTGGCAAGGCGTTGTTTTAGGATCGCCAAAAGATCAAGAGGTGGCTTTAGACATTGTGCAAAAGGTGAGGGGCAGGGTAGTTAATTTAGCAGGGCAAACCTCTTTACGCCAAGCCATGGAGATTTTAAGTTTAGCACGACTAGTGGTCACTAATGATTCAGGTCTCATGCATGTAGCAGCGGGTCTTGATCGCCCTACCATCGCCTTGTTTGGATCCTCCAGCCCGACTTACACACCACCTTTATCCAGAAAGGCAAGAATTCTCTATCAAGGGGTAAAGTGTAGTCCATGTTTTCAACGCCAGTGTCCGTTAACTGGGGCAGATCATCTTCACTGTTTAACATCAATTAAGCCGGAACATGTCTATCAAATTTATGAGTCCATGGAGAGATCGCAGTGAGAGCCAAACTGAGTGTCATTCTGATTGTCAAGAATGAAGCCGCTTATATTCATCGATGCCTGCAATCGGTTTCTTGGGCTGATGAGATTATTGTTTTGGACTCTGGGAGCACGGATGGCACCCTTGAGATCGCCCGTACGTTTACCTCCCATGTTTACGAAACCGATTGGCCAGGTTATGGCATACAGAAGAACCGAGCGTTAGCCAAAGCGAGCTATCCTTGGGTTTTGGCGCTGGATGGAGACGAAGAATTAACGCCAGAATTACAAGATGAAATTCAACGTCTCCTAGAAAATCTGCCAACTTTTGACGGGTATGCGATTCGGCGACAATCCTTGTTTTGTGGACGATGGATTCGGTATGGTGATTGGCGCTCCGATTGGGTTGTCCGTCTGTGGCGCAAGGATGTCGGGAAATTTGACGAGCGCTTGGTCCATGAAAAATTGCTGCTTTCTGGGGCTACAGGACGTTTAACCCATCTGATGCGGCACTATACCTATCCAGAACTATCTGTGGCGTTGAATAAGATGAATATTTATTCGTCATTATGGGCTGAGGAGGCCTATCATCAGGGAAAACGAGGTTCTGTCCTTAAAGGGTGGGGACGTGCTTTATGGAGTTTTTGCCGTGGGTACGTGTTTAGAGGCGGATTTTTTGATGGTTGGCAAGGATTTGTCCTTGCTATTACCAATGCTATTGGAACTTTCTATAAGTATGTCAAACTTAAACAGCTCAATTCAATGGCCTTGGACCAAAAAAGTGCCGACAAGACTAAGCAAACTAAGTGAGAAGATTATGGTTGCACAAAATTGATGGAGAGATATGTTAGATACAAGAAATCTTAAATACACGCGCTCCATGGTTCAAACGGATATACCTGAAAACCCCATTGATCAATTCAACGAGTGGTTCCAAGAAGCTTCAGCCCAAGAAATCAATGACCCCAATGCCATGGCTTTGGCAACAGTGGATGCTTTTAATCGCCCATCTGTGCGTATGGTCCTGCTCAAAGGGATTAACAATGGTCGGTTTGTTTTTTATACCAATATGAATAGTCGCAAAGGACAAAATATTAAGGTTAACCCTTATGTTTCTTTGTGTTTTCATTGGAAATCCCTGCGTCGCCAAGTTCGCATTGAAGGGATCGCTCAAGAAGTGAGTCCTGATGAAGCCGATGCTTATTTTGCCACGAGACCAGTGGGCTCGCAAATTGGTGCCTGGGCTTCCAAACAGTCTCAAAGGTTAAGTTCACGCGCAGAACTTGAGGAAGAGATGGCCAAGTATGCTTTGCAGTTTGGCGATGATCCCGTGCCAAGGCCACCGTATTGGACAGGATATGAGGTGGAACCTCATTATTTAGAGTTTTGGCGAGAACAACCTTTCCGACTTCATGATCGTTTGGTGTACGTACGCGAGAATGAAACATGGAATCAAATGCGATTGTACCCTTAAGATGAGCAACCATCACTCCCATGTTTGGCTTTTAAAAACCGCTTCACTGGCATCCGTTGTGGTAGCAGGCATATTGATATTTGCCAAAATAATAGCTTGGTGGTCTACGGAATCTTTAAGTTTGCAAGCCTCTCTGGTGGATTCTTTATTAGATATCCTTGCCTCTCTTATAAATCTTTTTGTTATTCGTCAAGCGCTAAAGCCAGCTGATGAGGATCATCGTTTCGGTCATGGCAAAGCAGAAGCGTTGGGAAGCTTAGCCCAAACCGCATTTATCATGGGCTCTGCCTTGTGGTTAATGTTGGATGTGTTTCACCGACTTGTTCACCCTCAAGCGATTGCTGCTCCTCAAGTGGGGGTGATCGTTATGGTGATTGCTATTGGCTTAACCAGTATTCTGATTGGGTATCAACGATATGTGATTCGTATGACCGGATCCATGGCCATAAACGCTGATTCCCTTCACTATCAAACAGACCTGTATACCAATGTGGGGGTGTTGATTAGTCTTTTCCTATCCAGTCAATTCCAATGGTTGTGGATTGATGTGGTAGTCGCGGTTATCATTATTTTTTATATTATCATTACTTCTGTGAAGATTGGTCTCAAGGCCTTAGACGTGCTCATGGATCGAGAGCTCAGTGATGAGACACGACAACGCATTATGAATGTAGCTAAAAGTCATCCTTTGGTATTAGATGTTCACGATTTAAGAACGCGTACGTCAGGAACCCACCTCTTTATTCAAATGCATTTAGACATGTCTGAAAATTTGTCCTTAAAAGAGGCGCATCAGGCAGGAGATGCTGTTTCAGCCATGATTCAAAAAGAACTCCCCAACGCAGATATTATTATTCACCATGACCCGAGACCAAGCAACCCATGACTCCAGCAGCACGCCTTCAAGAAGCCATTACAGCTCTCGATCTTATTTTATCTGAACATCAACCCGCTGATCAGATTCTCCATGCTTATTTTCGTCAACGTCGGTTTATAGGGAGTAAAGATCGTCGGTATATTAGCGATCTTGTTTTTGAGACCTTGCGGTTTTATTTTCCTTTGATGAAAGCCCTTAGCCTTACGCTCCCATCCAGTCGATTGCTCACTTTAGGGTGTTGTCTTTGGCGCAATGAATATACTGTTTCTGATTTAAGTAATCTTTTGGGACGCGACAAATATGGACCATCAAAACTGGCCACTCATGAAGTACAACAGTTAGAAAAAATAGGGACACTGGTAAAGTCTATGAGCTTGCAAGATCGAGTTTCTGCATGGATCTACCCTTATCTTGAGAGGAGCTTTCCTTTAAGCTTAGGAGATGAATTGGATGCGCTTGATCAACCTGCACCGACAGATCTAAGGGTTAACAGCCTTAAAAGCGACCGAGCAAAGATTCTAAAGAACCTTATTGAATCGGGAATTGAAGCAGAACCAACCCCCCTCTCGCCAATAGGTATACGTCTCAAGAAGCGCCAACCTCTAGCCGCCCATCCCTTGTGGGAAGCTGGAGCTATTGAAATTCAAGATGAAGGGTCTCAATTGGTCGCTCTGCTTGTGGATGCGAAACCCGGCATGCAGATTTTTGATTTTTGTGCAGGTGCGGGGGGAAAAACCTTAGCGATGGCTGCGATGATGGAGAATAAAGGCCGCATTGTTGCAACGGATAAGGTGGCATGGCGTCTGGAGCGCTCTAAGGAGCGGTTGCGTCGCTCAGGGGTTTTTAATGTGGAATGTCGTCCCTTGTCTGAGGAAAATCGCAAGTGGTTGAAGCGGCAAGACGGGCGTTACGACCGCGTTTTGTTGGATGTGCCTTGTAGCGGGTCTGGGACGTGGCGGCGCAATCCAGATTTAAAAGTCCGTCTCACAGAACAAGATTTTTCCGAGATTTGCCAAAAGCAGAAAGACATTCTTGAGCAGGCTTCATTCTTGGTTAAGCCCGGTGGACGATTGATTTACGCGACCTGTTCCGTGCTGAGCGCAGAAAATCACGATCAGGTAGCCTCATTTTTGGATCTTCATCCAGAATTTAAGGTTATTCCTATTGCAAAAATTTGGCATGAGATTATTGGTGGAACCTGTCCTGTTAACGACAATCTTCTTCAATTAACACCTGCACAACATCAAGTAGACGGCTTTTTTATGGCTGTCATGGAACGTAGTGTTGAATCATAGTGTTTTTTCTATCCCCATGGACAGGATGCAATAAACAAGGTTCCTTTTAAAGAGGAATAGCCCGATTATGGAGTCTGGGGCCAAGGATTACCGGAGAAATATGGACAGCAAGGCCTGTTTGATCATCTGTTTCTACATAAACGCCGCATAATGTTCCAGGACCTTGGGCAGGTGAAAGTCGTTCTCCGGGTATTTTCTTTGTAAAACGCCAGATGGGGACATTTTTTTCCATACCAATAACCGAATTATAATCGCCGCACATGCCGGCATCGGTTTGATAAGCTGTACCTTGCGGCAAAATTTGAGCATCAGCTGTGGGTATGTGGGAGTGACTGCCCACCACAAAGCTGGCACGACCATCACAAAAATGACCCATAGCCATTTTCTCAGAAGTGGCTTCTCCATGAAAATCTATGACAATGGCTTTTACAATTCCGCCTAAAGGATACTTGTTTAAGACTTCATCGATTAGACTGAAGGGATCATCCAGGGGGTCCATAAAGAGTCTTGCCATGGCATTGATTACCAGTACTTGTTGGCCTTTCTTGGTCGTGGTGAAAACGCATCCTTGTCCTGGGGTGCCTTTAGGGTAATTGATAGGACGAATAAGTCGCTTTTCTTGACTAATATAATTGATAATTTCTTTTTGATCCCAGGCGTGATTGCCTGTTGTAATGATATCAACACCGGCTTTAAACAAATCTTGACAGATGGATTTAGTAATTCCAAACCCATGAGCAGCATTTTCACCATTGGCAATCACAAAATCCAATTGGTGATCTTCAATAAGTTGGGGTAGATGTTGTAAAACGACTTCACGGCCAGAGCGGGCAACGATGTCGCCACAGTATAGTATTTTCACGAATTGCCTATTTGTTTGATATTTTATTACTATTTTGATATAGTAAAAAAATTGCCATTTTACACGAAATTTTTATTAAAAACAGTTGACCTTTTGTCAACTCAACAGTAACACTTTTTCGATATGATTGGGCTAAGAATATACTTAGCAATAAAAGCATAGTTTGGAGAAAATCCAGCGATTTATCTAGGGATGAAGTGGTGGTATTAAACGAGCGTAAAATTCTTGGTATTCCAAAAAGTTGGTTAGCTGTTGCCTGCGGGGCATTATTTTACTGTTATCAATTTGTGTTACGCGTTTCTCCCAATGTAATGAACAACGAGCTAATGCGTGATTTTGCCATTGACGCAACTACTTTTGGGACAATTATTGCGTTCTATTCATGGTCGTATGCGGGTGTTCAAATTCCCCTAGGTATAGCTTTAGACCGGTTTGGGCCGGGGCGATTGTTGACCATCGCCTCGCTAATTTGCGCCCTTTCGTGTTTCCTCTTCTCCCTATCCACTTCTGTCTACTTGGCTTCCTTTTCTATCTTTCTTATGGGCTTAGGTTCAGCTTGTGGCTTTTTAGGGAGTATCAAAATTGGTACCATTTGGTTTCCGCCCAGTCACTTGGCTAGGGTTATTGCCGTCATCATGGTTTTTGGCACTGTTGGAGCTGGTTTAGGTGGGTCACCTTTAAGTATGCTAACCGATGCTATTGGTTGGCAGTCCACCATGCAACTCCTGGGACTTATTGGCATTGTGATTGCCCTTTTAATGTATGTAATTGTCGGCAGAACTCCCATTACCTTGGTTTATGAACCAACTAAAAGTGTATTTGCTGGCCTGAAGCGCGTTTTACGTTCGTCCCAAGCCTGGCTCATTTCCATTTTTAGTATGCTCATGTATACACCCATTATTATTATGGGGGTTGCTTGGGGAGTACCCTTTATTCTATCAGCTTATGAGGTGGATGAAAAATTAGCGGCAACGGTCATTACCACCATGTTCGTAGGGGCTGCCATTGGAAGTCCTTTTTTCTCCATGTTGTCAGATAAAATGAAACGACGTAATCAACCCATGTTGATTGGGGCAATTGCGAGTTTTGTGTTGTATTGCTTGATCCTTTTTGCCCCTGGGATTCCACTTCCCTTAATGTATGTATTATTTTTTGCTGCAGGGTTTAGCTACACAGCAAAATCTCTATCCTTTACCTCAATTTGTGAAATTATGCCTCAATCTTCTAGTGCGGTAGCCGTTGGGTTTATTAATACTATCACCATGGCAACAGGCGCACTATTGCACCCGCTCATGGGTAAAATGTTGGTTTATCACTGGGATGGTAAGATTGTAGATGGCCTAACCGTCTACTCTTTATCTGACTATCAATTTGCTTTAGCCATTATACCTTTCTGTTTAGGTTTATCCATTTTAGTTATCCGATGTATTAAAGAAACCCATCACGCAGCAGACTTAACAGAACTTCAAAAAGGCGCTGCTGTTTTAAGTGATGTTGAGTAGGGGTTAATTCTTTAAAGGTTTAGCTTGACCTAGGATCTGCTGCGCAAGGCTGGTTAGATTATCAACGTAGGCCAGATTGGCCATCAAGTCCTTGGGTTTTTCACTGGCATAAATGGTGGTAAGGAAAGCAAAGACATCCTTTTGGGGTGTGGTTTTCATAAATTCCCAATAGGTGTTCTTAATCTCTTTCAGACGGTCATTTTGGTCATTAAGAGCAAAACATATGGCAATATTGGTTAATATTTGGGCTTTCTTTACCTTGTTATCTTTATAAAATTCTAAGGCTTGAGTGAAGTAATTGGCTGCTTCTTGCCAATTTCCCATCTTAAAATAGGTCTGGGCTCTTTTAAGATCATACGCGTTCTGTTTAGGAATAATGGCCAATGCTTCTTCAAATTTTTTAACCGTAATTAACGCATCCGCTTTCAGCTCAATAGCTGAAGATCGAAACTCCTCAGGCCACGATTCAGCATTTTTAAGGATTTTTAACGCGCTTTCTCCTTGCTTGTCCATAAGATCAATGGCGGCAATACGAAGTAAAATTTTTGCTTGTCTTTCGGTGCTATCCACACCTGTTTTGATTTTCTTTCTCAAATGGTTTTTTAGAAGTCTGGAGGCCTCACCATAAAGATTGAGCTGTACCATTCCTTCAATGGCCTTAAATATGACCTGATCTCCTTGAGCTGTGTCAGGGGCAATGTCGCCAAATTCTTGGTAGACAGAAAGCATCTCTAGCAGATTAGTGGGGGTGTCTTTTGTAAAGTATGCCATTAACCCTTCTTGCATTTTTTGAAAGACACGATCGTTCTGGCATTGCTTGGGGAAATAACGAATCAGTTTGCGCATAATGGTTAGTGCCCGAGGGTAGGCTTGCTCTGCCCAGAGTACACTTATGAGTTTTTGAGTAATATAATATTCGAGACTATCGCCCCGCCACTGGAATCTTAATCTTTCTAAAATATCTATGGCAGTCCGAGGGGCAATTCTGTTGTCCTTGATTTTCTGACTAACTAATTCAAACTCGGCTAAGGTTGCAACAAAGGGGGAGTCAAAACTTTTTGAAAGGGCTTGAAAGTAACCCATGGCTTTCTTTGGTTTGTTGGTTAAAGACAAATAAGTTGCATAGGCTAGCTGATAATAAGTTAACTTGACTGGATCCTTAGGGATAAATTCTTCTTTTAAGTAATTGGATAAGACGGACACATTTTTGTTATATATTCCATGGGTGAGAATAAAACAAATGAGTTCTTCTCTTAATTGTTCGGGTAAAGACAGAAGGAAAGATTTTACGCCTAATAAGTGGGGCATGTTGCCAGCACTTTCATATGGGTTTATGGCAATATCAACCAAATTGTTAATCACATCAATTTCCAGATCTCGGAAATAAGATCTTTTTTCATGTAAATAATCCTCTGGATGGCGTGATAGCAGTTTGAGAAGTCCTGAAAAAGTAACGTAGACAGGATGCAAAGTAATTTGGGGATAAAATTTTGCTAGATTCCCAAGGGTGGCTGAGGCTTCAGGGATATAACCTAAGGATAAGTTTGTCCAGGTCAGTTGTAGATAATCCTCAAGCCTATTGGTAGCGGTAAGACGTTTTTCCAAAAGCTGCTTTTGACGAACACCCTCTTTGAGGTCAAAGGGATCAAACAAACTAAAAAAAGGTTTTGGGTCAGGGAGCGTTTCGCCTGATTCATTGGGGGTGGCACTCACTCCGTAAATCTTGATTTGTCCCCGGTTGCTTTCAATATCAACATAATCACTGTAAATTTCTATCGCTAATCCCTTAATTGAAGGTAGAATCTTAAGCTCTGGGTAGGTAAACGCGGTAAGAGGATCATGGTACATGGCACTGGTATAGCCATAAAAATGCTTGCCCGTATCTTCATCATAAACGGTAAACTCTTCATCAGCTTCTCTAAAATTGAGCACAAGGGGATCGTTCAGATTAACTGGACGGATCAAAAGAGGTTTGGAGGAGGGGGAATCTCCTTCTTCAAAAATAAGACTAAAATGGGGTTTTTGTAGATCAATTTTGGGTGTGTAAGTCGGGGGGATGTGGATGGCGATAGTTGTTGTATCTGACGTCTCTACCCAGCGAACTTTCTCTAAAGGCTTTAAATCTTCTTCTTGAAATGCGGATATTTTTACAGGATAGTAGGTTGGAATCACAAGATACCAGGCATTACCCGATTGGAATAGAGAGCAGTTGGATTTGGGTTCCAACCCTTCCAAAGCAATCTTAATCTGACCAAACTCTTTGCTAACATTAACAGTGACAAGATGCGAAGATTCAACCGGTGCTTGATGAGTTTTTTCTTCTTGAATTGGGTGATTATTCGGGGAATTAAGGGCAAGTAAAGCTTCTGGTTTGGGCTTGGGAATGGGGATTTCTCCATATGCCAAATGAGCATAAAAGAGTCCTGTCAGAAGCCCACAAAGGCTTAGGAATTTTGCAGGTTTTTTGCGTGGCATTATGAACACTGCTAAAATATTGTAATATTTAAATTATTAAGAATGTTTGATGGAAGTTCAATCACAGAATGTAAAACCTATCACATCAGACGAATTTATCCAGATTATGGAAAGATTTAAGGGGTTTGAGTCTGCTCCCCACGTTGCAGTGGCCGTTTCAGGGGGGGCTGATAGTATGGCTCTAGCCGTATTGAGCCAAAAATGGATTGAAAAGGTGGGGGGGAAACTTACAGGTTTGATTGTAGATCACGGTTTGCGTTCAGAGTCTACTTTGGAAGCAGAATTTGTTAGAAATAAACTTGAAGAACGAGGAATCGAGGCTCACATATTAACTTGGCGAGATGAAAAGCCTAAGGCACGAATTCAAGAACGAGCCAGACAAAAACGCTATGAATTATTAGAGAATTGGTGCCATCATCACCATGTGCTTCATTTGCTGGTAGCGCATCACGGAGACGACCAATGGGAGACCGTGATGTACCGTTTAAGCAAAGGGTCCGATTTAGCAGGTTTACTGGCCATGCGTCCCTGTGTAACCAGATCTTTTGGGCGCATCCTTCGTCCCCTTCTGCGGTTTTCCAAGGCTGATTTATCTGCCACTCTCAAGGTTTACGGTGTGGATTGTGTGCAGGACCCTAGCAATCAAAATACTTATTTTGCCCGTGTTAAGTGGCGTCAGTTATATCCTGCTCTATCAGCTCTGGAACTGGATCAAACAGGAATTGCCCAATCCTTAGAAAAATGGACAGGAACCTACCAAATTTATCAAAATGCTTTGAATGATGTTATTGTTAACAGCTGTAGGATTGACCGTTTTGGGTGTGTTTGGGTGTGCTTGGAAACTTTTTTAAAAGAAACCACGGAAATGCAGGGCCGTGTCCTAAAAAAAATTATTGATTGGTTAGGAGGGCGTCAATACGGTGCTTCCTTTAAGACCATAGACAGGATAATCTCTCGTCTTTTTTCTAAAGGTCAAAAGGCAACAACTGTGGGTGGATGCTATGTGGTGAGAAAACAAAAACATCTTATGGTCATGCGCGAGTTACGAGCTGTTCTCAACCCAGTTACAATAACTCAGCAGGATTTTATTTGGGACCATCGTTTTTTAATCCATGTACCCGAAACTTATTTAGGTATGGAAGTAAGAGCCTTGGGGATGTCTTTAGCCTTTCAAAATGCTAAAGGGCGTCAGATCCCTAGCAGGATTATCGAAACATTGCCAGCCCTTTATCAAAAGGGTGAGTTAGTTGGGCTTATTCATGATCTCAGTGAGGATAATTTTGGGGTTAAAGTCGATTGTTTTACAGAGAATCATTTGATAGACTAGAAAAATTTCCAATCCTGATAAGTTATGTTATACTTGTGTTAAACTCTTTTTAGAACCCTAGCTAACCAGCTCCTTGCATGAGGTGTCGGAGGTAAATGTGAATAACGCCAATCGTAATGTTTTTATTTGGGCACTGATTGCCGCAATTTTGTTCATGGTTTTTCAGATGCTGCCTGGCGCTTCTACGCGGGCTCCTGCTTCATCTATGGCGTTTTCAGAATTCATTAAAGATGTGGATGACAACAAGATTAAAGAAGTGGTCATTCGAGGCAATATCATTAATGGTTTAAAAACAGACGGTCAAGTTTTTGCCACATACGCACCATATGATCCCAACTTGGTTAATCGCCTTTTAGACAAAAATGTCAAAATTAAAGCTGCACCTCAAGAAGAAGAACTACCTTCCTTCTTACATTTGTTCTTATCGTGGCTGCCCATATTATTGCTCATTGGATTTTCTATATTTTCTCTTCGGCAAATCCAATCCGGAGGTAACCGGGCTATGGGGTTTGGGAAATCGCGTGCACGAATGATTGGGGAGAAAAACGCCAAAGTCACCTTCGATGATGTGGCTGGTATTGATGAGGCTAAGCATGAACTGGAAGAAGTGGTGGATTTCTTAAAAGATCCACAAAAGTTTCAACGCTTAGGGGGACGCATTCCCAAGGGTGTTTTGTTGGTGGGGCCTCCTGGAACTGGTAAAACCCTTTTGGCTCGGGCTATTGCTGGAGAGGCTAATGTACCATTCTTTAGCATTTCTGGTTCTGACTTTGTGGAAATGTTTGTCGGTGTGGGTGCTAGCCGTGTACGTGACATGTTTGACCAAGCTAAAAAGAATGCCCCATGCATTGTATTTATTGATGAAATTGATGCAGTCGGTCGTCACCGGGGCGCCGGTCTTGGGGGCGGAAATGATGAACGAGAACAAACCCTTAACCAGCTCTTGGTTGAAATGGATGGGTTTGAGGAGAATGAAGGCGTCATTTTGGTTGCTGCAACCAACAGGCCAGACGTTTTGGATCCCGCTTTGCTTCGTCCAGGGCGCTTTGATCGTCAAGTAGTAGTCCCAAATCCAGATATCAATGGTCGTGAACAAATTTTAAAAGTTCATATGCGCAAAGTCCCTTTGGCTCAAGGGGTTGATGTGCGAGTCATTGCCCGAGGAACGCCTGGTTTTTCTGGTGCAGATCTTATGAATTTAGTCAATGAAGCTGCCTTGATGGCAGCGCGGCGAGGTAAACTTGCTGTCGGTATGCAAGAATTTGAACAAGCCAAGGATAAAGTCTTAATGGGGGCAGAACGTCGATCCTTAGCGATGACGGAAGATGAAAAACGCCTGACCGCTTATCATGAATCAGGTCATGCTATTGTTGCCTATTATTCTCCAGACTCTGATCCCATTCACAAAGCGACCATTATTCCACGTGGACGGGCTTTGGGCATGGTCATGCGTCTTCCTGAAGGCGATCGTATCTCTATGTCAAGAAGTAAGCTTTTAGCAGACCTAAAGGTCGCCATGGGTGGGCGTTTGGCCGAGGAAATTATATTTGGTTCGGCTAAAGTGACCACGGGAGCATCTTCTGATATTCGCATGGCTACTGATATTGCACGACGCATGGTGACCGAGTGGGCAATGAGTGATAAGCTCGGTTTTCAAAGCTATGGCGAGCCACAGCAAGAAGTCTTTTTAGGTCATTCCATTACACAGCGTAAACCCATTTCAGAAAGCACGGCTCAAGTGATTGATGATGAGGTTAGAAATATTTTGGATACGTGTTATGCCCAAGCACGCAAAATATTGGACGACCATATAGAGCAGTTGCATTTATTGGCAACAACCCTGTTAGAATGCGAAACCTTAAGTGGTGACGAAATTAGAGGATTACTGGAAGATGGGATTAAACCGACTTCTCCTCAAGGGGATGTGAAGTCCAAGATTACTTCTTCGATCCCTAGTACAGCTTCTGATGCGATGATATCCAATGAAGCATAACTAGTGTAAAAAATAAAAACTACGATCATTCAGGGTTGTTGACCTATGCAAAGACGGCTATTTGGAACCGATGGGATCCGGGGAAAAGCGAACAGTTTCCCCATGCGACCCGATATCATCCTTCAAGTGGCTATGGCCATTGCTTATAAATTCACCAGAGGTAATCATCGTCATACTGTCGTTTTGGGCAAAGATACCAGAGCATCCAGCTACATGGTGGAGACGGCATTAAGCTCTGGCTTTGTGGCCATGGGGATGGAAGTGTTAAAGTTGGGACCCGTGCCAACACCAACCGTATCGATCTTAACCAGATCGTTAAGAGCTGACTTAGGGGTGATGATTTCAGCTTCTCACAATCCCTATTATGATAATGGTATTAAATTTTTTGGACCCGATGGTTCGAAACTGTCTGATGCTGATGAAGTGGAAATAGAAGCTATTTTGGCCCGTGGAGATGTTCCTCTAGCTGATGCATCTCATTTGGGGAAAATTAAATCTATTCAAGATGCCTCAGGGCGCTATATTGAATTTGCTAAATCTACCTTTCCTAGGGGAATGCGCTTAGGTGGATTAAGAATTGTTGTCGACTGCGCTCACGGGGCAGCTTATAAAGTTGCACCTGCCATTTTATGGGAATTAGGTGCGGATATTATTCCCATTGGTATATCGCCTAATGGAACCAATATTAATGATCAATGTGGAGCAACCTCCCCTGGGCTTCTTCGGGAGACTGTAATCAGTGAAAAGGCTCATTTAGGTATTGCCTTAGATGGGGATGCAGATCGCCTGATTATGGTGGATGAAAAGGGTCAAGTGATTAATGGTGATCAATTGATGGCTCTTATTGCAACTTCCTGGGTTAATGGCAATAAACTGAGAGGGAATGGGGTTGTTGCGACGCAGATGTCCAATTTAGGGTTGGAGAGATATCTCAACTCTAAGGGGTTAGACCTTATACGAACGCCCGTTGGCGATCGCTATGTCATTGAGGCCATGCAAAGGTTAGGATGCAATGTGGGCGGTGAGCAATCTGGCCACATGATCTTAATGGATTATGCTGCAACAGGAGATGGCATGATGGCTGCGTTGCAAATCCTTCGTATTCTGGTAGAAAGTGGCCAATCCTTATCAGATCTGGCTCATCCTTTCGAGCTCGTCCCGCAGCTTATGAAAAATGTGCGAGTTTCTAACAAAACGATTCTTGCTGAAAATTCCATTCAAAAGGTCATTCAAGCGGCAGAGCAACGATTGAAAGCGGCTTCAGGCAGACTTTTAATTCGACCTTCCGGTACTGAACCTCTTATTCGGGTTATGGCGGAAGCAGATGATCAAGACCTTTTAAAAGAAATCGTTGATTCTCTGGCAGATCAAATAAAGAGTTTGGATCAGCCAACTTGATTAACCAATTACGAGTTTTTTAATCCAACTAAGAGAATTCCTAAACTATGAAAGAAGGTAGGGTACTTAAGGTGTAACCTACCTTCTTTCGCCTTTATGCAACTTTAGCTAATTGCTTGAGGACAAAGGGTAAAATGCCACCATGGAGGAAATAATAAACTTCATCTTGGGTGTCGATCCGACAGGTAAGGGGAACCGTAAGTTTGTCGCCATTAGAGCGAATAATCTCACACTGAATTGTCATTTGTGGTGTTATCCCGTGATCCAACCCTTTCAAATGAATGGTCTCAAACCCCGTCAACCCTAAAGTTTTGCGTGAAACACCTTCAGGGAAGACCAGAGGAAGAATTCCCATACCGACTAGATTAGAGCGATGAATGCGCTCAAAACTTTCAGCAATGACCGCTTTCACTCCCAAAAGCTTGGTTCCTTTGGCGGCCCAATCTCGGGATGAGCCTGTTCCATACTCTTTGCCGGCAATGATAACCAGGGGCGTATTTTCCTTCTGATAATTCATCGAAGCTTCAAAAATGGAAATGATTTGCCCATCGGGTAAATAGCGGGTCCAGCCACCCGTTTTCTCTGGAACCATTTCATTCACCAGTCGAATGTTGGCAAACGTGCCCCGCATCATCACTTCATGATTGCCGCGACGTGCCCCATAGGAGTTAAAGTCAAAGACGTCAACGGAATGATCCAAAAGATATTGTCCTGCGGGTCCTTCTTTCTTAATGCTGCCAGCTGGAGAGATGTGGTCTGTGGTGACACTATCCCCGAGAAGGGCAAGAACGCGAGCCCCTTCAATATTTTTAACAGATAACGGAGCTGTTTCCAGATCTTCAAAATAAGGAGGATTTTTTACATAGGTACTGTGGTTATCCCAAGGATAAGTTAAACTGGCTTGTACCGAAATCTTTTGCCATTCTTCATCTCCCTTGAAAACGTTAGCATACCGTTGGCGGAACATTTCAGGCGTCATAAATTTCTCAAGGGCGTCTTGGATTTCTTGGGTTGATGGCCAGATATCCTTCAAATAAACAGGATTACCTTGCGCCGACATTCCCATGGATTCACAGGTTAGGTCAACAAGCATAGATCCGGCAAGGGCGTAAGCCACAACCAATGGTGGAGATGCTAAATAATTGAGTTTGGTTAGTGGGTTAATCCGTCCCTCAAAATTTCTATTGCCTGATAGAATAGAGGCTACAGATAAATCATTCTGTTCAATACATTGGCCAATTTCTGGATTTAGGGGACCGGAATTTCCTATGCATGTGGTGCATCCATAGCCTACCAGATAAAACCCAAGGCTTTCCAGATCTTTATCAAGGCCTGATTTTACAAGATAATCTGTGACGATTTGCGACCCAGGCGCTAAAGAGGTCTTGACCCAAGGCTTTGGTTTCAAGCCCAACTGACGAGCTTTACGGGCTAGAAGTCCGGCTCCCAGCATGACCGAAGGATTAGATGTATTTGTACAGCTGGTAATGGCTGCAATGACGATATCGCCATGATGGAGTTCATAAGTGTTATCCGCAACAGCAAAGGATTGAGTCATATCCTTGCTGTCTGAAATGAGCGTTTGCTGACAGGAAGCTTTAGCATCCTTTAAAAGAACCTTATCTTGCGGGCGTTTTGGCCCGGCAAGGGTGGGTAAGACATCGCCTAAATCAAGTTCTAAGGCTTCGTCATAAATGGGATCGGGGCTGTTGGCATCGCGCCAGAGACCTTGAGCTTTAGAATAAGCTTCCACCAGAGCTATAGTTTTCGGATCCCGACCGGTAAATTGAAGATAGCGTATGGTCTCGTGATCGGTGGGGAAAAAGCCACAGGTTGCTCCATACTCTGGTGCCATATTTGCAATGGTTGCTCGATCTGCCAAGGATAGATGATCCAAGCCAGGACCGAAGAATTCAACAAATTTACCAACAACGCCTTTGGCCCTCAATATGTTAGTGATGGTTAGAACAAGATCAGTTGCGGTAATCCCATCGGCCAGCTGACCTGTTAGTTTAAAGCCAACGACTTTGGGAATCAGCATGGAGACAGGTTGCCCCAACATAGCTGCTTCTGCTTCAATGCCGCCCACACCCCAGCCAAGGACTGATAACCCATTAATCATAGTTGTATGGCTATCGGTTCCGACCACGGTATCAGGAAAAGCGTAAATTTCGCCATCTTCTTCTTTGGTCCAAACGACTTGCGCCAAATACTCCAGGTTCACTTGATGGCAAATGCCAGTTCCAGGGGGAACGACACGAAAATTATCAAAAGCTTTTTGACCCCAGTTTAGAAAAATATAACGCTCCTTATTGCGTTGATATTCCAGTTCCACATTCTTTTTAAACGCATCCGCTGAGGCATAATTATCGACCATAACAGAGTGATCGATGACCAAATCTACGGGTACGAGAGGGTTAATCTTTTGAGGGTCACCCCCTAGAACAGCCATAGCATCGCGCATGGCGGCCAGGTCAACTACAGCTGGTACACCTGTGAAATCTTGCATGAGGACGCGGGCTGGACAGAACCCTATTTCAGTGAGTTGTTTACTTTCACCGGTCTGGGTGAGGGCCTTAATATCTTTGATTTTGATGCTACTTCCATTTTCATGGCGCAGTAAATTTTCTAAAAGCACTTTAATGGAGTAGGGCAAACGTGAGATGTTGCTTAGGCCTAAGGATTCAGCACGTGCCAAACTAAAGTATGTATATTCTGTATCTTGAACTAGAAGCTTATCTTTTGTTTTAAAACTATCCAAACTTTTGGTCATAAGATGGGTCCCGTGTAAGGTCATATTTTACTAAAATACCTTTTTTTGGCACGGGACTCAAGGAAGGGTAGTAACTATTTAGCGCTTCACGGAATATTGATGTGGGCTACCTCGATGCTTCTTCGAATTACTTCTTTTCGGACTATGTTTTGAGTGCTGCTGCTTCTTTAGATGATCGAAAGCATGTTTATCTTTGACTCTGTCTGCAACCTTAGGAAGGTTTTGAAGGGCGGCAGGTATATCAACATAGTTAGCTGCGATATAACCAAGCACCAAAACACCTGCAATGATGGTCGGATTTATTTGGTAGGCTGGTGCTGAATTGACGTATAAATGAGTCGTCTGAGAGGGTAACCATGAAACAGGTATCGTTGGTGACTCCATGGGTGCATTGAAAACTGTTTGGTGAACTTTGGTTGGGGATTTCACCTCAACAAACATGTTATCCATGCTGTGGGCAGGCGTGAAACAGGAATTAATCGATGCGGATATTAAGATGGAGGAAATAATTTTATACATGTAAAGGGACTTCTAGTTAATGAATTAACAATACATTAAAGAAACTAACAACAATGGTACAATCATCACAATAAAAAATTTAATGTAAATTATGCTCAAATATAAAATGTTTAAGCAAGGACCTTTGTCAAAGAGTGTTCCTGTTTGTTTACGGTTTTGGTTTTGGTGCTGTTCCGTCTTTCTTTGAGCTATCGTACTTTTGTAAGTAGGAATGACTGATGAATGCCTCCACTTTGCCTTCACCAAAATATTGATCACAAACCTTCTGGATTCGTTTTTTAAGGGATTGTGGATTGGGATCATCGGTGGGCAGCCATTGATCACACAAAACACCATAAATATCGGTGAAGATCATATCTCTTAATCGAGGAACATGATGATAAAAAATTTCAACTAATCCCGGTTCTTTGATCATTATTTGTACAATCAAACGCAAGTAAGCAACAACTGTATCCTCTTTAACGATAGAAAAAACAAAAGGATCCAATTGGGGAGATGCTGTATCATTCAGTATGGGCCTTACGGACATAGTGTCGGTTGTGGTGTTTTCCGTCTGGGCTCCTGCTTCCTTGGCTGTACTGTTAAGCGCAAGAGAGAATAAACTTAAGATTACAGACATCCACTTCATGAATCAAATCCTTGCGTTCTCTTTCGCGATCTTATCAAGAGATGCATTAACGAAGGAGGGTTCTTTTTGATCAAAAAAGCTCTTGGTTATGGATACGTATTCATTAATGACCACAGGACTTGGTACTTCGATTTCTTTGCATAATTCGTAAGCACCTAGCCTTAATATGGTTCGAAGGACAGTTTCAAGACGATCAAATCGCCAGTCATCAGACAAGGTTTTGCTGATTTCCTGATCTAAAAGTTCTTTGGAAGTATGAACTCCAAGAACGAGGGTGCGAAACCACTCAATATCTGGTTTGATATAGCGAACCAATTCGTCTTTTTGAATAAAACGATGGGAAATAAATTGGCTAAGGACCACTTCCACGGGAATATTTGATTCAATCTCTAGTTGATAGAGGGCTTGGACGGCTGCCATACGTGCTGCTGTCCGACCATGTATTGTTAGTTTTTCTTGAGTCATGGCAAATCCATTCATGATCTTGTTCGTGTTTCTATATAATTAAAGCTTACCACAAAGTTGGTCAGCATAGTTTTGCAAATTCGTAATGGCTTCTTCAACCTTAAAGCGATAATTTTCCCAATCCTTGTCTTCAGGTGGAGGCAGGGGGGGACCAAAAATTAAAACCCCTTTACTAAAAGGTAAGGGAACATGGAACCGATCCCAGGTGTTTAGTTCCACAAATCTGCTGGTTGCATAGCTAATGGGAATAATAGGCGTACGGGTCAATTTAGCCATTGCAATAATACCTGGGCTTGCCACACATCGAGGCCCTCGAGGACCATCAGGTGTCAACCCGATGACTTCACCGCTATTCAGGCGCTGGACAATATCTTTTAGTGCTCTCGTTCCCCCTTTGCTGGTAGAACCCAAAGTATAATCAATACCAAAGTGTTTAAAAGTGCGTCCCACCAGTTGGCCATCAGCGTGAAGAGAAACAAGAGCGGTGATAGGGTATTTCCACCTCCACATAAATGGAATCATGGCCATTCGACCGTGCCAGAAACAGGCAATAAACGGTTTGTTGTTTTGGATGAACTGCTCCGGATGATGAAAGCCTTCCAGGGTCCACCGGGAGGTATAATAGACTAATTTTAAATATAAAGTTAAAAGGTAAGCGATCACTTCTTGAACCCAGGGAGTGCGGAAGAGATGACGCAGGCGCACGACTTAAGCTGCCTCTTCTTGGGAAGGCTGAAGGAGTTGTGCTTGCCATAAGCGTGCATAAGCACCATCCCCTTTGGCTAAAAGTTCTTCGTGACATCCAGACTCAATAATCTTGCCTTGTTCTAAAACATGGATTTGATCTGCATGGGTAATGGTAGATAATCTATGGGCGACAATCAGCGTGGTTCGACCCCTCATTAAGGTATTTAATGCTTCTTGTACTTGTCTTTCCGAGTGAGTGTCTAAAGCAGAGGTTGCTTCATCCAGTAACAAAATGGGGGCGTTTTTTAGCATGGCCCGAGCAATGGCTAAACGTTGTCTTTGTCCACCTGAGAGTTTAACGCCATTTTCACCGACAATGGTTTGATACCCTTGAGGCAGACTCACGATAAATTCATGAGCTGCAGCCGCTTGAGCCGCAGAGATAATGTCCTCTTCTCTGGCATTCAAATTACCATAAAGGATATTGTTGAAAATCGTATCATTAAACAGGGTGATTTCCTGGCTGACCAAGCCGATATGACCTCGAAGGCTTTTTAATGTAAAGTCCTTGAGGGGCCGGCCATCGATATAAATACAGCCCTCATCAACTTCATAAAATCTGGGGATCAGGTTAACCAAGGTGGATTTGCCGGAACCACTGGGGCCAACAAAGGCTACTGTTGTTCCTGCTTCAATAGTAAAGTGTAGGTGATCTAGGGCTTTACGCTCTGTAGTATAACTAAAGGAGACTTGATCAAAGGTAATATGACCTTGAATTGAAGGCACATCTTGAGCTTGAGGAGTGTCATCTATGGCGATAGGCAGGTCAATGAATTTAAAAACGCGGGCTGCTGCTGCCAATCCTTCTTGTAAGGTAGCATTTAAGTTGCTCAGCCTCTTAATAGGCTCATAGGTTAGAAACAATGCTCCAGTAAAGGATATAAAATCACCTGCTGTTCTCGCCCCATGAATAACTTGCCAGCCCCCATAGGCAATCACAGCTGTGGCTGTAATGCCAGCTAAGATTTCCACCACCGGATGGCTGGCGGAACGGATTCGGGAGGCTTTGGTAAATAAGGTTAGAATGGTATTGGTTAAGCCTGCAACACGTTGCGTTTCATACGCTTCACGTCCATAAGCTTTGACAGTCCTGATTCCTAAAAACACTTGGGAGAGGTGAGACGTTAGACGAGCTAATTCCCCTTGGGTGTTACCAGTCACATTGCGAATTTTTTTGCCTATTTTTGAAATGGGGTGAACGAGGAGAGGAAGGACAAGAAAGGCAATGCAGGCTAAAAACCAATCCCGATAGAACATTAATGCAACCAAGAAAATCAGACTAAAACTGTCTTTCCCCAAGCCAACGATGGCATTGGAGACTGAACTGCGCATTTGGCTAATGTCGTTATTAAAGCGCGAGATCAGCTCGCCTGAAGAAGTGCGGTGAAAGAACGAAAGGTCAGCATGCATCAAGTGTTTAAAGAGCCGATTTTGCACATCACACACAATCCGTTGTCCTAAGTTGGCCATGGTGACCGACTCTCCGTAAGAGGCAGCTCCTCTTAATGTTAGGGCTAAAAAAACCGCTAAACAAATAAGCCACAGTAAATTCTCATCACCGCGAACAAAAATATCATCAAATACAGGTTTTAGTAAAAACGGAATAAATGAGTTGGCTGCTGCGGCTAAAATCATAAAGCAGACAGCAACAAAAAAACGGGCCTTATAGGGCATAACATGTTCTTTAAGAACACGAACGGCCAGTTTGCGCGATCCTTGATCGGTAAAAAATTTTTTTAGTGATTTACTCATAACTACCGTTTTATCTTATAATGGCCTATTTTTGCTAGTAAAAAGACATGGTAGATATAAGGAAGTTAATGATCTAACTCAAGGGATATGATGACGAATTGGGTCAATATACGCCAAAACTGGTTAGATTGGATGCATGTCGAACGTCGTCTATCCAACAACACGGTTCTTGCTTACGGGCGTGATTTGGATGAATTCAGTCAATTTATGTTGAGTCATTTAAATCACCCGATAACCCTTTCAGACTTTGCCAAGTTGCCTTTACGTGACTGGCGTAGCTGGCTTGCCTATCGCCAACATCAAGGTTTATCCGGCCGTTCGACAGCACGAGCTCTCTCAGTAATGCGTAGTTTTAATCGATATCTTCAATTCCAGGGATTACCCCATAATCCAGCTCTTAGCCAACTTCGTTCTCCTCGAGTTAAGATTGGTCTTCCCAAACCCATTGCCCCTCATCAAGCCCAAGAGTTGGTGGACGAGATTGAATCGGTGGCTCAAGTGAATTGGGTTGGTCAACGAGACAAAGCCTTAATGGCCCTCTTGTATGGAGCAGGTTTGCGGATTCATGAGGCACTCAATTTAAACGGGGATGTGCTCCCTTTATCCGATACCTTGGTGATCAAGGGCAAGGGAGGTAAGCAAAGAGTGGTCCCTTTAATACCTTATGTGATTCAAGAAATCTTGACTTATTGTAAAGGGTGTCCTTATGCCATGACAACTGATGCCCCGCTATTTAGGGGCGTAAAAGGCGGCAGATTAAGCCCGAGTGTGGTGCAAAAAACAATGCGCATATTCCGAAGATCCATGGGACTACCTGAATTTCTGACACCCCATGCCCTTCGGCATAGTTGTGCCACGCATCTTTTAGGAGAGTCCAGTGATTTGAGAGCGGTTCAAGAACTGTTGGGTCATGCCAGCTTGTCAACCACTCAAATTTACACCCAAGTGGATCAGGTGAAATTGATGAAAACCTATGCTGAAGCTCACCCTCGACAGAGAAATAAGACATAAACGGGGGATGGTTATCATCCCCAGAACAGGTGTTTAAGATTTGAAACATCTTGATAAACTTCCTTTAAATCAGAACTGACTCCGTCCCAAAAATCTTGATTGACATTTGAGTTTTCGGATTTGCTGGGTGTTAACGCATGAACTTCTATCCCTTTATTTTCATCTCTTTTTGCCTTTTGACAGAGAAGGAGGATGTGATCAACAGTATAGCAGAAGCTATTAATTTCTTTTATGGTTGGGGCAAAGGGATTGGAAAATACCTTGAATAGTTCCTCTAAAAAGTGTCGCCCCTTTTCTTCTCTGACAATCAGGGCCGCATCTTCTTCTGTCATGGCGTTGCCATTAAGGGTGGTCAAAAGGCTAGAAAGTTTTGATAAATCATAATCCTCCCTTGCTTGACCTGGCAACGATGGTTTCTTTTTATAATTGCTTGTTAAGTCTAAATAGAGCTGGGCAAAAGTGAAGAATTCATTGAATCCTTGGATTTCTTTTTTAGAGTCTAGATTCCCAAGATAGGGTACTTCTGAAAACAAGACTTTTAAAATTTCGCGATAGTATTTCCAAGGCATCCCCTCACCCTGAGGTTCTTGGGGTGTGTTCATTCTTGGAAGGGGAATGTCTAGATCATTAATGAGAGCTGAAACTTGTGTTTCCATTCTTTTCAAAAGATCTTTGTTTTCCTGATAATCATAACTTAAAAAGTCTAAACAGCGAACAGGTTGGTAAAATAACGGGGCTGAAGTATGGGAAGATGAGCTAAACGCTTGAGCTGTTTTGTTCATATGATAACGCATCTTGAGCCAAGTCCAAAGCGTGAGTTCGGGAAGATTTGAAAGAGCGGATTGAACTTGGGGAAAGTGAGTTTCAATTCTTTTAACCATGGGCCTGGTTACATCACTTGTAGAGGTAAGGGTGTAAGATCTTTGTAAAGAAATGTTCGCAGCATAATCATAGGCTAATCCTAAATATCCACTTGTCCCTATGGCAGTGGTGGCTTCCGCTTGATCTGGACGAACAGCTTTATGGAGATCTATATACAATTGCAAAAGTTGAAAAAAATTGAGGCAAGAATATGGTTGAGGAGATAATTGGTACCCTAGATCCCAACGAACACCAGTTATTTCTGGCGCGTCTACCTTATAACTATACACCAAAATTTCTGCTTGATGGGTATCGAAAGGCAGATCTATGATTTTCTCAGTTTTCAAAGTGTCAAAATTTGATTTGAGTTCTTTTGTTAGTTGAGTCAGTTCTTTCTGGGTCATGTGATGCAACTTGGTCATAGCTTTATGGGCTGCATTTTGAGGGATGGTACCTGAATTCAACTCCATGGCATGGAGGGAAAAAGGGGAAATCAAAATGCTGATTAATATATTTTTCATAAAATATTCCTAAACCTTAGTTGATTTTTAAGTAATATCAATAAACATTAGAAATGCCAAGATAAGCTCAACTTAAGCGTTTAAAAAGGCTTAGCACATAAAACAGAAGGGAAATCCCTCCCCAGAGAGCTATTTGGTTTTAGAAGAAGGTGTAAAAAGGTTTGTTAAAGTATGCCACCCAAAAGAAAAAGCGGATTGATCAACTAGGAAGTCCAATTCATCTAACCCATCAGTCAATTTTGAAAGAGAGTACGTATAGGTGAGAATTTCATAAAGTTTTGGGGAAAAGGGATTATTAAAAGCATTCAATAAACCTTCAAGATGGGCGGGCATTTCTGGTTTTTCAAGAACTCTTGCAACATCTGCTTCTTCATATGTATATGGAAGCAATTTATTGCAGAGTTGAGTGACTTTGGTGACATTTAATGAGGGGTCTTTGGTCCCAGAATTTGAAGAATAAAAGGTTTTTGTAAGCTCAAGATATAATTTCCAAAAATCTAAAATTTTATGGGTTTTCTCCTCATCCAGCTCAGGAGTCTTAAGGCTTGGATATTGGTTAAAGAATATTTTTAGGGTTTGACGGTAAAATTTAATTTCTTGTGAAGGGATCTTTTTACTCGGTTGCTCACCTGTTGCTGCAAGCCCTTGGTTTTTTTTAAGACTAAGAATTGGCATAGAAAGCTGATTTTTAAGAGTTTCTGAGAATTTTTTGACATCTTGGATAAATTCTTCAAAGTCAGAGGCTTGACCTGAAAAGAGGCTGGCATATCCGGTTTCCTCTTCCTCATGCTTGGTCTTAACAGGGATGACAGGCAACATCATGTGATGGCTAAGTTTGGTTAAATAGTACCTCATTTTTAAGCAATGCCATGGAGTAAGTTTGGTGATTGAACGGTTGGCATGTTGAAATCCATAGAAGCTTGCATTGATTTTTGTAATGAGTTTGGGATCTTTCGATAGTGTTGCCACTTCGGACGATTGGAGGAGGGGTTGAACTTGGTGTGTTCGTAAAGCATTAACATAAGGGCTTAAAAGGGGCCAATGAGCGGTTGAGTTCTCTGTGCTTAAGGGGGGGTGCGATCCTACACCAAAGAGTTGAGGGATGGTTTGAAGACCATTGTAAAATCTGAGCACTTCAACAAACGAAATGGTTGATTCCTTTTGATGACCGCAGACCTTCCATATTCCATCTATCAGACGGCTTAACGATTTAGGATAATGAAAATTAATAATGTCTGCTTGACGTGGTGTAAACGGAACTTGGATGATTTCTTTTTCTTCTAAGGTTTGAAAAGCTCTTCGGATATGATCACAAAAATTGATTAGTTGTTTTGCATCCATTTCATGGATGAGGGGGATCAGTTTACCTGGTATATCCCCACAAGCAGACGTATTATTTTCTCTTTCCATGGCTTGAATGGACAAGGAGAAAATCATCAAGAATGCAAAACCAACATTTTTCATAAATTACTCGATAAATTTGGTAGATAGATCTCCATCATATCATGTGACATTGAGAATTCAATGCGGCTGAACAACTTTAAATTTACTTTTTCTTTTGGGCGATGGTTTGAAGAATATCGGCGGTTTGCAAGGCACCTTTGGAGCCTTGAGGGCAAAGTTTCTTAGCTCGCTCGGCATGGGATTTAGCCAGGCTCAAATCTTCTTGGATGAGAGCTTCTTCTGCTAAACAAACAGCGGCCATGCCTAAATTGTTTTCCTTACCATAGGCGGTGGCCAACAGACGCCAAACGAAAGCATTATCTTTTTGATTTTGAGTGATCGGAATTAACAGAGATTTTGCTCTTGCAAGGCCATCGGGTTTTTTACTTTCAATTAAGGCTTGTGCGAGCAAAACTTTAATCAAATTGGCTTTGGGTTGCTTTTTGATAGCGGCTTCTAAGGATTGGATGGCATCTTCCATTTTGCCATTTTCAAACTGAATTTGCCCTTTCAGCTCTTGAATATAACCGTCATTAGGGACTTGGCTCGAAAGCTCATCTAGTATGGAAATGGCTTTGGGGATTTGTCCTTGTCGATAAGCAGCAATGGCCAAAGCATATTTGCCAGCAGGGGTTGGAACCTTTGACCATTTTTGTTCAACCAATTTAACCGTTTCTAAAAATCCACTAATTTTAGCTTTGAGCAGCTGGAATTGCTGATCAATTTCTGGCGGTATGGTTCCCTTGGCAGCTCGATTCTTGACGTGGTGTTCGACAGCATTCATCCGCTCTTGGGTTAATGGGTGGGTTAAGCCATAAGGGTCCATATGGGCGACCATTGTGTGTGTTTTGTCGTGAATGACTTTTAAAAAGTCATACAGCCCTTGGCTTGGCCAACCTAAGGTTTCCAGATAGGCGAGCGCAGCTTGATCAGCGCTGGATTCTTGAGTTCTGGAAAACCTGAGCATTTTACGTTCCATAATGTGGGCACTTCCCATGAGTCCAGCAATCAAGGGTGTACCATCGCCTGTGGCAATAGCCGCAGCACCTCCTAAAAGCATGGCCGCAGCCGCAGGAACCAATCCTTCATTAAAAGCAGAGTCGATTCGGGATACATGGCCTCCTGCAATGTGGCCAACTTCATGGGCAAGGACGCCTAATAGTTCGCTGGCATCCTTGCAATTGAGCACAAGTCCTGAATGGATGAGGACGACTCCACCAACAGTCGCAGCCGCATTTAGTTCAGGGTCAGCGACCAGATAAACCCTCGGGGTGTAAGATTTAAGTCCGGCAGCACGAAAGATTTTCTGCACCCAGTTGGTGAGAATTTCTTCAATCTCATCATCTAGAATGACGCTGCCCCGTTTAAATTCTGGGACTGCAAAAACAGGGGACGTTAAGAAGATGCTCCCGAAAAAACCAAGGATACTAAATATTTTTAAGAGTTTTTTCAGGAACATTTATACCTCCTTAAGCTTCGAGCAAGCGTTTCCACCAACCTCGACGACTTTTCTTTTTCTCCCCTTCTTGAGGTTCTGAAGGACGAGTCTCATTACCACCTTGATTTTCTGTATGGGGCGTATTTTGAGGTGAAGGTGACTCTTGACCAGAAAAATTTGTATCATTGCCTTCAGAATTATTTGGGCGTCTGTGACGTCGATTCTGCTGCCCTCGATACCGCTGGCGTCGGTGTCGGCCGCGTCGTCCTTGTCCCGAAGAAGGCTGATCTCCTGTGGGGGGAACAGAGGATGGTGCTGTGGTCTCTTCACCTTGGGTGGATTGAGTGCCATCTTTCTGTTCTTCTGACACATCCTTTTCCTCAACCGGCATGCTCTCCTTTTTGCGATCATTAGGGCGGCGCCTTTGGGTAAAGTGCTTATGACGATTGCGCTTACTCTCAGGTTTTGCCGGTAGATCAGTGTGTTCATCATCAGTCTCTTTTTCAACCGCTTTTTCTTCCACTAAGTCTTCTGCTAGAGGGGTGATGAATTTTAGGTCTTGATGTTGACGATGACTATGGGCTTTAGGTCTTTCTGAGATACGATCCAAGCGAATACTTGAGGCTAGTGATTCATCTCTTTGAATGAGAACGGACATCTTATATCGCTGCTCGAGGTGAATCAGGGTTGAGCGTTTCTGGTTGAGAATATAAAGATCTACCCCTGGAGGAACATTCACCACAACTTCAGAGCTGCGACCTGCAATCCCTTCGGATTCGATGGCGCGGAGTACATAAAGAGCCATAGACTCCAAGGATCGAACCAACCCTGTTCCATGACAATGGCTGCAAGGCATCATATTGGTCTCAATAATGCTTGGGCGTAAACGTTGGCGCGATAATTCCAATAGCCCAAATTGACTAATGCGACCTAGTTGTATGCGCGCCCTGTCCCTTTTAACAGCATCTCTCAATCGTTTTTCAACGGCTAAAATATGCTTTGGATCATTCATATCAATGAAATCTACGACAATCAGTCCGCCTAAATCCCGCAATCGCATCTGTCTTGCCACTTCATCGGCGGCTTCCAAGTTGGTTTTTAAGGCTGTTTCATCAATATGACGTTCTCGGGTAGATTTGCCGGAGTTTACATCAATAGCCACTAAAGCTTCTGTGGGATTGATGACAATGGATCCTCCAGAGGGCAAGGTAGACACAGGGGTCATAATGGCATCAATTTGTGATTCTACTTGGTGACGCTGGAATAGCGGCATGGACGTATCGCGGTAAGCTTGAATCTTTTTCGCATGGCTCGGCATAAGCATTTTCATGAACGCTTTTGCCGATTTATAAGCTTCTTCCCCTTCAATCAAAATTTGATCGATATCTTTATTGTAGCCATCACGAATCGCTCTTTTAATGAGATCCCCTTCTGCATAAATAAGAACAGGTGCGATAGAAGTGAGGGTAGCTTCGCGAATCTCATTCCACAAACGTAACAAGTATTCAAAGTCACGACGAATTTCGAGTTTGTTTCGCTCTTGACCGGCGGTGCGAACAATTAAGCTCATGCCTTCAGGGATATTGAGCTCATTTAATATTTTTCTTAACCGCTGACGATCCTTTACGTCACTTATTTTTCGGGAAATACCACCACTGCGGTGTCCTGCATTGGGCATTAATACGCAGTATCGCCCTGGCAAACTCAAATAGGTGGTAAGCGCTGCGCCCTTATTGCCACGTTCTTCCTTGACCACTTGAATAAGCATAATCTGGCGGCGCTTAATGACTTCCTGAATCTTATATTTGTAGGGCTTTGGGCGCATGATGACCCCATCCTCATCATCCGAGAGATCAAGGTTTTCATCAACAACCAATTCAGCATTAGGCTCCGCCTCGTGAATTTGCGGTAGAACGTTTTCGAGATTGTTGACTGCTTCCAAATCAGGTGATGCATCTTTAAGAGAAGCCCCATCCTGTCCTGTTGCTTCAGATTCATGACCCTGTCGATCACCGACAGGAATGCGATAGTAATCGGGATGAATCTCTGCAAAGGGTAAAAAACCGTGACGATTGTTTCCAAACTCCACAAAAGCAGCTTGCAAGGAAGGTTCGATGCGAATGACCTTAGCTAAGTAAATGTTTCCTTTAAGTTGCTTTTTGGCAGAAGTTTCACCTTCGTAATCATCCAGGCGGGTTCCGTCCATAATAGCCACCCTGACTTCTTCTTTGTGGGCGGCATCAATAAGCATTTTTTTAACCATTCAAAAAATAACTCCATGTATTTTTGAAGCGCTGGTATGGTAATCAACGGCACAGATTTTAGGTTGAGATGCCGGAACAATAGTAAACCAAGCGCTCGATTATTTTGTAGTTTATACAAAGGGATTGGGTGCAGAAAATTGAGGTAGGTGTGCCTTAAGACCACCCAGGCAAAGAAAACGGCCAAATCTTTTCGGGTAAGATGTTTAAACATACAGGGCAGCGTTCTCATTTAAAATTAATATCACAATCTTCTCATATTAAATGTAACCCGTAGATAAATGGAAAACCAAGGAAAAAATGTGCAGATGGGCATAATGCTTGCTTTTTTATGAGCAACGCAGAGTTTTAAATATTTTTTGTTCTTAATAAAAAATAACGCTTATCAATCAATGGCTTGAAAAAATAACCTTTATCTAACGAGCTCTCCCATTCAAGGAGAAAATTTGTCCTCTCAAACAACCATTCCCTGAACACAAAAAAAACTGCATACTGAAAATGTATGCATGGAGTTTTGATGGTTCGTAAAATTGTCAATCTGCTAACTTTTTTGGCTTTTGCCCTGTGTGCAGGGGCAACGCTTCTTGTTTATTTGTTTTTTTACTATGGTCGGGGATTACCTGATTATGAATATCTAAGGGATTATGAACCCTTTGTTTTAAACAGAATGTATACCTGTGAGGGTGAGGTTCTTTATGAATACGCGCGGGAAAAACGCATTTTCGTGCCGCTTCATGCAATTCCCGAGCGTGTTATTCAGGCTTTTTTAGCAGCAGAAGACAGAAATTTTTATTATCACTTTGGTTTAGACTTTATGGGGATTGGTCGAGCTATCTTAGTAAATACCTTGACAAAAAGCTGGGGCGATAATCCAGGTGGCGCTTCAACCATCACCCAACAGGTCGCAAAAAACTTTCTTTTAACCAATGAGAGGTCTTTTAACCGAAAAGCTCGAGAAGCTATTCTTGCATTACGTCTTGAATATACCCTGCCCAAAGACAGAATTTTAGAGCTCTATCTTAACCAGATCTATCTGGGATACGGGGTTTATGGAGTCGCTGCTGCCAGCTTGGAATATTTTAATCGAGACTTATCGGAATTATCTGATGAAGAAGTGGCATTTCTTGCAGCTCTTCCCAAGGCGCCTTCAGGGTTGATGCAAGGAAATTTAGATCGTATCAAGCAGCGACGTAATTGGGTTTTAGATCGAATGGTGGCAACGTCTTGTCTTGAGGCTGCGCAAGCTGAGGAAGCAAAGAAAAAGCCTATTGTTATTAAACCTCATCAATCATGGGTTGTTAAGGCAGATTATTTTGTTGATGAGGTGCGCCGTAAAATTCCTGAATTATTAAAATCCAGTGATTATCAAAGGGGGGGATTAAGTATAAAAACAACCATCGATCCTCATCTGCAAAAATTAGCCGATGATGCCTTAAAGATGGGATTAATGGCGTATGATCGACGCCATGGTTGGAGAGGGCCCCTTCAAAATATAGAATGGAGGGATGATCTCTGGCATGAATCCTTAAAAGCCATATCCAAGCCTGCAGGGTTGGAGACTTGGACCTATGGCGTCATTCTTCAAGTCACTCCAGAAAAAGCAATTATAGGTTTGATCAATGGTCAAACAGGAAATATTCCCTTTAGCTATGCTCAATGGGCCAGACCATGGCAACCCCACCAAACCGTCGGACAAGATCCCAAGAATATGAATGATGTGGTTAAAAAAGGGGATGTGGTAGTGGTAAGCTTGAAGGAAGGAGAAAATATTTATCAATTGGAACAGATTCCTGATGTTAGCGGCGCGGTTGTGGTCATCGAACCCTATTCTGGACGTGTCCTTGCCATGAGTGGTGGTTATAGCTTTGAATTAAATCAATTTAATTGTGCAACCCAAGCTATGCGTCAACCGGGATCTACCTTTAAACCTTTTGTCTACTTAACGGCCTTAGAGCGGGGACTCACTCCTGACACACTCATTATGGATGCACCCATTGTAATTAGCTTAGGTCGTAATTTAGGACTCTATCAGCCGAAAAATTATTCAAGAAAGTATTACGGTTTATCTCCGTTACGGATCGGACTAGAACAGTCGCGTAATGTGATGACCATCCGCCTTGCGCAAAAAATTGGTATGAAAAATGTTTGTAAAACAGCCAAAGACTTTGGCATTTGCACCCATATGCCCCGGCAATTAGCTATGGCCTTAGGAGCAGGTGAGACAACTGTGCTTAAATTAACAGCGGCTTATAGCGCGATCGCCAATGGCGGTTATCAGGTCACGCCAAGATTTATTGACAGTATTCAAGATCGATATGGCAACACCCTTTATCAGGCAAGTTTTCCTAAAGAACGTCTTATTACCTCTAAAGCTAGTCGAGAAATGATCCACATGCTTAAAGGGGTGGTGGAGCGTGGTACAGCGAGACGACTTCAACGACTGAATATGCAGCTTGCAGGCAAAACAGGAACCACGAATAGTTACAAAGATGCATGGTTTGTTGGCTTTTCTCCTGACTTGGTAGTCGGGGTTTTTGTCGGTTTTCTCAGCCCTAAGAGTTTAGGTGAAGGTGAGACAGGTGCAAGAGCTGCTTTGCCAATCTTTGAACATTTTATGGAAAAGGTCTACGAGAACCGACCCAAATTAGAATTTATCTTGACTGATTCAAATCCAGGAGAAAAAGAAGAATCAACGACGGGACTTGACTTGTCTGAAGAAATCCCATTATCAGAAGAGGGATTAACAAACATTTCCCTAATGGATCGGCCCTAAGCAAAAACTGTCAGAGGAAAAGAAGATGAAAGCGGAAGTAGAATTCACCGTTAAACAAATTGAACAGTCCCTCCACTTGTTACGGAGGCATCTTTGACTGGGATCAAGCATTAAGACGTCTTGCTGAACTGAATGATGAAGCTCAATCACCAACCCTTTGGGATGACCAGGATCGAGCTCAGAAACTTTTAAAAGAGCGTGATGGCCTGCAAACCTCTGTATCTAACATTCAAGAATTAGAAAAATCATTAAAGGATAATTTAGATCTTTTAGAGTTAGCAGAAGCTGAAGGAGATGCATCGGTTATGCTTGAGGCTGAGAATGCCTTAAAAAGCATCGAGGGCCATTGTGCTCGCCTTCAATTGGAAACCTTGCTTTCAGGCGAAGCCGATAACAATAACTGTTTCTTAGAAATTAATGCAGGTGCCGGTGGTACAGAAGCTCAAGATTGGGCATCCATGTTGGGGAGAATGTATTCCCGTTGGGCGGAATCGAAAAACTTTAAACTGGAACTTATTGACGAAAACCCTGGGGAAGAAGCGGGTATTAAGTCTATGACCCTAAAGATCATAGGTCGTCAAGCTTATGGATGGTTGAAGACGGAAAGTGGTGTCCATCGATTAGTTCGGATATCTCCGTTTGATTCCAATGCTCGACGCCATACCAGTTTTGCCTCCGTTTGGGTTTATCCTGAGATCGACGACTCTATTGATGTGGTTATAGAAGATAAAGATTTACGTATTGATACCTATAGAGCATCAGGTGCTGGTGGACAGCACGTTAACAAAACCGAAAGTGCGATTCGCATCACGCACCTTCCAACTGGAATTGTGGTCCAATGCCAAAATGATCGATCCCAACATCGCAACCGAGCTCAAGCCATGGCCATGTTAAAAGCTCGATTATACGAGTTAGAACTTAGAAAACGGGAAGAGGAAGCCACCAACTCTAATACAAAGACTGAAATTGGATGGGGTCATCAAATTCGTTCCTATGTTTTACAACCCTACCAGATGGTCAAAGATCTGCGTACAGGTTATGAAAAAGGGAATGCTTTCGGGGTATTAGATGGAGATATCGATGGCTTTTTAGAAGCGGCTCTTTCTCACCGCATCGGCTTGGAGGAATAAAAAAGGTCGGCTTTATGGCCGACCTTCAAAATTTAGAGAATTCCTCTCGAGTGTTTTATTTACCGATATTAAGGGCTTTCAATTTTTCCTGATATTCTTGATCCAGTTGTTCCCCTTTCTTTTGGAAAACGCTGGTCAAGCTAACATCCTCCAACCACTTGAGGTCCACAAGTTTGAGAGATTGATCAAGGAAATCATCAACCAAGCTATCCAAGGCTTTTTTCACAGTGCCCAAAGTTTTAATTACTATGGAGCGTTTTTCACGATCTTTCATCCCGTCAATGCTGGGCTTTTCGAGGGCAATACCCGCATATTTCAAGAGGTTTAAGTGATCGTCCATATTGGCCCACTTATGGAATAAGGTAGGAAAGCTTAAGCGATACTTATGACCATTTTTGGCGGTGACTTGAATATCAATGAATCGATCAGAGCACGAGACCTTGGAGATAGGATTGTCGCCAATCAAATAAGTGAAACTATCATTATTTACGTACTGAAATCGAGATTTTCCAGATTTTAAATAATCAATAGCTTTCTTTGCAATTTCTTCATCGGTTTCCTGGGGTTCCCCAGTGATGGGACTGGTTACGAAAAAATCCTCAGGAGAATCCCAGGATTCATAATCTGGCTCAGAGGACGGTGTTGCTGCTTTGGTGTTGTTTAAGAGTACACTTAGGTCTTCGGAGGTAGTATCTTTTTTGACTTCTGGCATTTTATCAGCAAGACACTTCAAGACATCCTTGAAGTTATTTGTCTTGTAAAGGTCAGGATTAAAAACAATTTCTTCATGTAAAATCCAGAAATAACCCGCCATGGCTTTTTTAAAAGCTGCTTCATGATGATAAAGATTTAACTGTGTAAGGTGGTAGTTAAATAAATGATTCAACCCTTCATTCAACAATTGGTATCGTTTAACCGCATGTTCAAGAATAATCGGAGCAGACTTTAATTCTTGATCACCTAATTTTACTTGAGCGGCCAGTTCGTCTACCACGAATTGTTCTAGCGCTGCCCGGCGTGGATCAGCTTCTGCATGAAGGAAGTCATGGGTGCTAAAGCCCAAAGGTGAAAGCATGGTGCCATGAGCTTTTCCTGATGTTTTTGGTAAAGCGATGGGATAGATATCGTTAATCAGGCTATGAACCAAAAAAGGAATGCCTGAGTATTTTTTGTTGAATACGTTATAATAAACCTGGGCTGGGAGCATCTTTTCTAGAGATTCAAGCGCCTCGTCAGCGGCAGAAACATCAAGATCCAAAGGATAATGAAAAGTATGTGCGGAATCTTGATTCGTTCTAAACTCTCCTGTAAGGAATGCTGATTTTTCGTGGCTTTTCCATGCATCTTTTGTCTTTAACCCTTTAAGGATGGCTTCACCAGGTTCAATTACATGGTTAAACAAATTGAGCTCATCAGCACTAACCTTACTAATAGCAGCTTGAATGCGCAAGCCTAAGAGGCTGTACCACAGCGGAGTCACATCTCCAGATTCAAGACGATGGTTGATCTCACTGATAAAGACTTTAACGTGCTCATGTTCTGAAACTAAAGATTCCACATAGGATAAGGCTTCTCTTGCCAAAGGTTCTAAACAGGCCATGGGCTCAACAACAGTTGGGCATGTAAATTCTTCTGTTTCTTGTTCAATCTGTTGGAAGGCTTGGCGATATTGTTTGATAATTTCGTAATTTAAACGATCAAAATCTTTGAACAAAGTTTCTTTGTGTTGTTGAAGAGAAAAGGATGATATAGCAGGTTGGATAGAAGGTACAACAGAACGGCTAGAGTCTGAGTTATCCATTGCCAAGGCTAGAGGAAAACCAAGACAAGTGGTTAACAAAATAGTAGATAAAATTTTTTTCATGAAATACTCTCGAAATAATCCAATTATTGGTGAAATATACTTAGCAATCAGAGACTTTGGTTTCAAGTATTTTAGCGGATAAAGATTTTTTAAATTAAGAAGTTAAGTTAATGAAAACATGGAACTCTGTCCTAGTTTTGCTATTTTCCATTTTGACCTCCAAGGCTGCCGATTTTGATAGCCTGCGAGGTTTTCCCAAAAAGTTTGGTTATCAAACAGTAAAAACATTTTCAGAATTTGTCGATTATACTAAGCCAACAACAACAGATTTAATAGTTTTTGACGTGGATAATACCGTTCTTGTGGATGGGTATTATGTTAAAGACTCTGCTATTGTACCTGGCCTTAAGCAATTGGTTGAAAAAAAGATTCCTTTCATTTTTTTAACTGCCCGTGTGTATAGCACTAACCTTCACAAAGAGTTAATGGATCAGCTGGATTTGGTCAATTATTACCCATTTCCGTCTTTGTCTTCCACAGAGCCCTTCTATTTTGGCAAAGAGGAAGAGAGCCCGGTTTTTATGGGGTGTGTTTTGTATGTTAAATATAGGAAAATAAATTGGGGAGAGAGGAAAAAACGCATTGTAAGTGAACCCAAGGGAGAATGTCTTGAGAAGTTCTTGAGCATAACCTCCTTCAATCCTCAAAGAATTGCTTTTATAGATGATAAAGAAGACTATTTAAGGCAAGTTCACAAAATATTTAAAACATCTGCTATTGAAACGTTGCTTTTCATGCCGCCCGCTCGAGGTCTTCATGATGGGCGTTTAGATGGTCCGCTCGAATCTTTAGGACGTTACAAATTTGAGGTTATAATTGGCGTCTTTCTCTTGTTTTTGCTGTATAATGGCTTGAGTATAACGGTCTAGGCATTATTTTTCTTAAGTTAACCTTTTGTTAGTAAAGATTATATATGGTTACCTAGAACCATAAAAAATGATGTGACTTAAGCATCTAGTCCGATCAACGTAACCCTATTTTGCAAGGGTAAGGGAGGCTAGAATGATTATATTATTTATCAGTCTTTGCCTGATTATTCTCGGGTTATTTTTGAGTCTAGCGGTTAAGGGCCAGAGAAAGTCAGCGCCTGTGAAAATTCAACCCATGGAAAATCATTATGAACGACAAATTAATAGAATCATTGATGATATTTCTATGAGTTAGGTTGGTCAAACCCATTTATTGACATCACCTCTATTATGGGAAAAAATAATCCTAAATTTTAAGAGGATTTAGGATAAATGATAAAGAAAAAGGTTCTATTGCTTTTGGGGCTTTTGGGAGTAGGGGTAGGAGCCCAGGCCTTCGATAAGGAAGGGGCAATCATAATCCAAGATCCTGTATATCAAACCAATCAGACGGTAGATCATTTTCTCTACCCACCCATTCAACCCTATCATGAGGATTATCTCCAAGTATCCGATATTCATCGGCTATGGTTTGCTGAATACGGAAATCGTCAAGGAACGCCGGTTGTATTTCTTCATGGCGGCCCAGGATTTGGATGTGCTCCCAATGATATGCGCTACTTCGATCCTGAATTTTATCGCATCATCTTGTTTGATCAGCGAGGTGCTTTAAGATCAATGCCCCATGGGGAAATGAAAGACAATACGACAGCTGACCTGATTGAGGATATAGAAAAGATTCGCAAGCACCTAGGCATTGAAAAGTGGATGGTTTTTGGTGGTTCTTGGGGTAGTGCTCTTTCCATTGCTTATGGTGAAAATCATCCAGATAAATGTTTGGGCTTTGTGCTCCGCGGAATTTTCCTCGCCACAAAAGAAGAATTTAGGAGAATTTGGTATGATATGAGGGATCATTATCCCCAGGCGTGGGAAGAAATGAATAACTTCATTCCGTCCTATGAACGTAGCAGTGTTATTTATGATTACTACGAACGTCTCATGGACCCCGATCCTTCAGTTCATATGCCCGCTGCTAAGGCATTTATGAAATATGATCTAACGTGTGCGTTTCTGAGACCAAAATCCCTGGAAGAAAGCTTAAAAAATGAAAAAGTGGTTTTAGGGACAGCGCGAACATTTACCCACTATGGTGTCAACAATTTCTTTATGAAGGAACCGAATCAATTATTGTGTCATCTATCCAATATTGCTCATTTGCCTGCCATCATTGTTCAAGGGCAATTCGATACCATTTGTTTAATCAAGCAAGCCTACACTCTTCATACACAATGGCCTGGGTCAGAACTTGTGATCGTCCCAGATGCAGGCCACTCAGCTGGTGAGTTAGGTAACACAAAGGCCTTGGTAGAGGCGACAAATAAGATGAAAACGCGAATTCAGTAATTCCTAGGTAGACAGGTTGAAACCCTAGGAAAGTTTTTTATGCAAGGCAAATCTTGACATTATTTTCTTTTATCGTCAAAGATTGGGGGTATTACTTAAAGTCTGATCTCATACAATCGGTGGTGAGTATAGTTTCATGTCTTCCAAATCCATTGCTGTTTTAATCTTTGCCACCAGTGTCATCATGATCTCCAGCCTGGATATCTATGTTCCAGCCACGCCTTTTTTAAGTGATGTATTTCATGTAGCTGACTATATTATGAAACTAACCTTTTTAATGGGACCCTTGGCGGCTTTGGGGTTCAGCATCCCCATGGGGCATTACTCGGATGTTTATGGGAGAAGGCCTATTTTTCTTGTATGCATCACTTTATTTATGATCGGGGGTATGATTTGCACCCTCTCTTCTGATATCTATTTTTTCTTCCTAGGTCGGTTTGTTTTGTCGGTGGGGACAGCTGGAATGAACGTTTTGTGTGGCGCCATTCTCGCTGATTTATTTAGAGGTGTTCATTTAGCTAAATATCTTGGCATCTATTCCAGCATATTTCCTATCGTTTTTGGATTAGCTCCCATTATTGGAGCACAAATTCTAACATTGTGGGGCTGGAGGGCCATTTTTGGTACTTTAACCATAGCAATGGGCGTCATGGCTGTGCTTCTTATCAAATATTTACCAGAGACCCGAAAGGATCCAAAGAAAGAAGTTGAGGAAGAGGTCATGCACCTCATGTCTCGTTTGAAGAAAATGCTCCAAAAATCATCGCTTATGATTTTGACACTCACCCATGCATTGCCCATTGCAATTAATGGAATCTTTACGGTTAACAGCCCATTTCTCTTTATCCAAACGTTCCATTTTGGGCCTGTAGCTTTTTCTCTTGCCCAATCTATTCCGATAGCTTTCCAATTTATGGGGGCCTTGTGTTATCGCTTTATGCTACAAAAAACTGGTCCTGAGGTTGGTTTGAAAGTGGGTTTTCTAACTACCCTTATTTTTATCTTTGGTGTAGGGGTTACCCTATTACAATGGATTCCACAAGATCCCTATTTGATTATCGCGGTTCTTTCCTTTTTTTCCTTTGGATCAACTTTTGTGATTTCCTCTGCAGCCACTTTAGTTTTAGATGCCCATCCTCGTAAAAAGGGCTTGGCCATGTCGGTCATGGTGTTGATTCGAAATGGGACGATCTTTTTTGTTTTATCCTTAGCCAGTTATTTACCTGATGAGTCTGTCTATCCCATTTTTGGCTCCATGGTAGGAGTTTCTGTCCTTTTGCTTGGCTTGGTTTATCGAAGTGTGCATTTGCCCCATAAACTGGGGCATGCTGAAGGAAAGGGTTAGTAAAGTTTATGATTCAAATTTTGTCGGGACCACAAACAGATCTATTAAAATATTTTTCTTGAATAACCCAAAATCGACCTCTTTATTTGTCTGTAAAATCAGGTTTGCACCAACAGTTGCAGCAATCTTATGTATGCCAATGTTTGTTACATCGGTTGCAAAGCAAAACTGTCCTTGACAATATGCAGGGACAGTTGAAAGAGCCTTAAATACGATCTTGGCTAAAGCTTTGGTAATTTTCTTACGTCGATAATCTCGCTGTACCATAAGACCAACTTCAATTAATAACTTATCTTGGTACTCTGCTGGTCGAGAATCCACAAACGTTGAAATGGATAAATTGGCCATGAAACGTCCATTTTGGGTTAAGTCTTCAATGAAATAATGATGCTCTATCTGATGCTCAGCAGGCATCTTTTTCTTTTTATCAATGTACGCTTGGCGATAGGTTTCTAAAATAGTTTCTGGGCTAAAGAAGTGAACCACCTTGAAGATCATGCTGGGTAATTTGCCAAACATAGATGTGACGGCTTCGTAATCTCCCGAAAGGTCTATTATTGTTTGCTGATCAAGAGAAGATAAATTGTAAATATCGACCGGCCTTAACCGGACGTGTAAATCTTCTTGGCGAATCTCTATCCCATCTCTTTCCTGAGCCCAAAGGCTAAAGGAGAGCAAGCAAAGAAAAAGCGTTTTAATGTAAATACTCATTAAATTTACCTATATTGCTGGTTAACAATTAAAGCATAGTCTAATTGTTTTAAGGGGTCAGCAAACTTATGGTGTCTTTGGTCTCTTGTTCGGTTTGGGGATAATAAAGTCCGATGACTTTCTCAGGTCTCTCATCAAAGGCTGTCAATATGGATTCTACATGATCCAAATCATTATCGACAAAAATAATAAGTTTGGGATCGTGAATAAAAAGTTGTTGATCAATGAGGTCAACTAATCCAGGGCCCTTGATAGATTGATTAGGCATGCCTGCAAAGACAACATTGTGATGAATTATCGTATAATAGGTGGGATGATCAGGGGAAGGGTATTGACCAAACTTAAGATTGCTGGGGGGATAAATATAATTATAAGCCGACTCTTTAAAGGCTGGTGAAAGTTTGATGTTAAGGGCTGACATCATATTATTTACACTGGAGACCATCTGATCAAAGACATTCGGGTCAGGCTTGGCCTGATTTTCATCTTGGATAAAGGCAGGGGCTCCTTGCAGACGACTGGTTAAAATGATGATGGGAATGCCAAGTTCGGCAAAATATTCGAGTGTTTGCCGAGTGTCGGTTTTCTCACGCAGCGGTAAAGATGATCCATTCAACATAGAAAGCGTATTATCCCAATCCATGACGAGTAGAGCATCTGTCATCTGGAGTTTTCTTTTCTGAAGGATATCTTGAATTATTTGTTTGTCTTTAAAACTTTTGATAATTGAGTTATTTTCCAATTCTTCTTCGGTGGGGGGTGATAAAAAATCTCGTGTATGGTCAATAACGCTCTTAATTTTTGATATTTTACCAAAATAAATGTTGTGATGCTTTGCTAAAACAGGACCTAACATATAAGGAGAGAGGTCATGGCTACAGGCCTCCTGGCCGAACATGATTACAGGTCCTATGGGACATAGCCATAAAAGAAGGCGGGTCAACATCCTCATCTTAACTCTCAATGATATCCTAAACTGTCCAGGTAAAAGGCCAATCGAGTTTAGAATAAAAAAGAAAAGTTAATAAAGTTGACCATAGAACCAAAAATTACTTTCCTAATTTAGCCAGTTCCACCATGACCCGGGTTTCAATCTCAAGAAGAATTTCCTCCAAGGCCGTGTCCTCTAATCTGGGTCGAGAAGGATTAAGGAGGGTGCGAATTTTTTCTAAATCACTTAGGGAAATTTCCCCTAACAGAAGTTTGTTTTTTAAGTCTTCCAGCTGATCTAACAGGTTAAAACCATACTCAATAGCTTGCTGGCGCTTGGAATGAGGCTGAGACAAATCCATCATGATGGATTCTAAAGCATGAACGGTAAATGCTTGTTGGGGGGTGTTTACTTCAGTCTTTTCAGGGGAAATAGACGTTTTAAATGCTCCCCCCCTTGTTTTTTGAACCTCTGGTTTGCTTTGGCTTTTTCTTACAGGCGGGCTAAAAATAACTTTTGACTGTATATCCATAAAGCTCATATTTCACATTAAACCATATATACAAATAATTGTATTACGGTCTTATTTGCAGGTATACATGATTTTTTATTGATTAAAACTTGAAATTAAAATTAAAATTGGTTATTAAGAGTAACTATGTTGTTTGTTTGGGCTTGTGACGTATCGCATGAGCCTTTATTTATTGGGGAATAAGCCGTGAAAAGAACATACCAACCCAGCAAGATTATTCGCAAACGTCGCCATGGTTTTAGAGCGCGTATGGCAACCGTTGGTGGTCGTAAAGTCATTGCTGCTCGTCGTGCACGAGGTCGTAAGCGTTTGTGCGCTTAAAGTCTTCGTTCTTGCTAAAGAGACGATGGCTCAGCCTCCTCGACTTAAAAAAAGAATTGAGTTTGTGAGCGTCGCGCAAAGTCAAAACTCCTGCAAAACAGCGACGCTTGTTTTACAAGTTCTCTCTCGATCGACGCAGACTAATAAAGGGGAAGATTTGTCTCCTGTGCGTGTTGGTTTTACAGCATCCAGACGTGTTGGAGGCGCTGTAAAACGCAATAGGGCTCGTAGAAGATTAAGAGAAGCTGCAAAATTAGTTGTGCCACAGTTCAACTTCAGGCATCATGATTTAGTGGTGATCGCACGTGCCTCAACGGTAACAGCACCATTTTCTGCAATTTTAAGAGATTTAACTTATTCAATAAAGCATTGTCTTAAACGCTATGATCATTGAAAAGATTTTTATTGGATTAATCCATGGATACCGTTGGTTAATTTCTCCCTACTTACTTCCTCGGTGTCGGTTTGAACCTACCTGTTCACGTTACGCTGTTCACGCGTTACAGCATCACGGTATTCGCCGCGGAGGTTGGATGATTATCCGACGTCTTTTGAAATGTCACCCCTTTAAAAAATTAGGAGGAAGCTGGGGATATGATCCGATTCCTCACCATCCCAAGCATTAATAACCATAACTGAGGTTTGTTTATGAACGAGCAACGCAATCTCCTGTTAGCTATTGTCCTAGCTGTTTTGATTCTTCTTGGCTTTAACTACTTTTATGAGACTCCTCGGCAAATTAAAGTTGCTGAAAAGCAAGTAGAAACTAAGGTAGAGAAGGTAGAGCAGGCATCTCCTCCTCAAGAAACCCAACAAGAATTACCTCGTTCACAAGCCATAGAAAGTTCCAAGCGAATCAAGATTAATGGTAATAAAGTTCACGGTTCAATTAATTTAACTGGTGGACGTTTTGACGACATTACGCTTGTTGATTATCACGAAACTCCAGACCCACAGAGCCCTGAGGTTGTCCTTTTAAGCCCTGCTCAAGCCATGGACGGTTATTTTGTAGATTTTGGCTGGGCTAGTAAAGATACTTCTGTTCCACTGCCCACGCCGGAGACGACTTGGAAATCAAGCAAGGAAGAGCTTGTCTCAGGTGATGCCGTAACATTGTCTTGGTCTAATGGTCAAGGCCTCAACTTTGAGCGAACTATACGTTTAGATGAAAAGTATATGTTTGAGGTCACTGATAAGATTACCAACACCACATCTAAAGCGATTCAGGTCAATGGTTACAGTAAAGTTACCCGCCTTGGTACCCCCAAAACCGGCGGCTATTATATTTTACATGAAGGGCCATTGGGTGTTTTGGGTGGAAAGCTGGCTGAATATTCTTATAGTGACTTGAAAGACAAGAAGACCATTGAACAAAGCTCAACAGGCGGTTGGCTTGGTATTACAGACAAATATTGGTTAGTCAGTTTAATTCCTGACCAAAAAACCGATTACTTTAACCGCTTTAAAGCCCACACGGTCAACGGTCAAGAGCGCTATCAAGTGGAATCCATTAGCCCTGAAATAACAGTTGCACCAGGATCATCCACGTCCGTTACATTCCATCTGTTTGCGGGGGCAAAAAAACTGCGGCTTCTTGATGCCTATGAGCAGGAATTAGGGTTTGATAAATTTGATCTCGCCATTGATTTTGGCTGGTTTTACTTCTTAACGAAACCTCTATTCTACATATTGGAATATCTTCATAAAGTTTTGGGGAATTTAGGGCTGGCCATTTTGGTTTTAACCATTGTCATGAAGATTTTGTTCTTCCCCTTGGCCAATAAGTCTTATCGCTCCATGTCACGTATGAAACAACTTCAACCAAAGATTGAACAGCTTAAGCAACGCTTTGGCGAAGATAAGATGCGTATGAATCAAGAACTGATGGAATTGTATAAAAAAGAGCAAATTAATCCTTTGTCCGGTTGTTTGCCAATGATTATTCAGATTCCTGTCTTCTTTTGTTTATATAAGGTTTTATTTGTAACCTTAGAAATGCGTCATGCCCCTTTTTATGGTTGGATCAATGATTTATCTGCTCCTGATCCTACCACTATTTTCAATTTATTTGGGTTGATCCCCTTTACCCCCCCCAGTTTCTTAATGGTGGGTGCATGGCCCATCATTATGGGCTTGACTATGTTCTTGCAGCAAAAGATGAACCCCCAGCCCGCTGATCCAGCTCAAGCGAAAGCTTTCTTGATTATGCCGGTTATGCTGACGTTCCTATTGTCTAGTTTTCCTGCAGGATTGGTCATCTACTGGGCATGGAACAACATTATTTCTATTGCGCAACAATGGGCCATTATGCGTCTCGATAGCGGTGCTAAAAAATAGGGTATGGGATGATTGACCAGTTAACAGATGAGGATTTAGCCTGGGGCCGTTGGCTTTTTGCCCAGGAATGTCAATTTGTCTATGGCATCCAACAGCTGGATCAACTGCGTGGGTTTGATCTCCCAGAAGTTGCTTTTGCTGGGCGTTCTAATGTAGGAAAATCCAGTCTAATCAACGCATTAACGGGTCGACGTCAGTTGGCCCGTACGTCTAATACCCCTGGTCGAACCCAGCAGCTCAATTTCTTTGATCTCGGAAACCGACTCTTGTTGGTGGACATGCCTGGCTATGGTTTTGCTCGGGTTTCCAAATCCACTCTCCAATTGTGGCAAACTCTGATTGAGCACTATTTGAGGGGTCGACCTACCTTACAGCGCGTCTATGTTCTCATCGATAGCCGACATGGTTTGAAAGAGTCTGACTTGACCTTAATGAAGATGCTGGACAAAACTGCTGTTTCTTACCAAGTAGTTTTGACCAAGTGTGATAAATCCAGCATCCAGGGTGCCGAAGAGCTTCACACCCGCGTGAGTGAGGTTTTGAAAGCACACCCAGCAGCTCATCCAAAAATTATCAAAACGAGTGCTGAAGAATTCTTAGGAATTGATATACTACGAGCAGAGATTGCTAAATTTGCCGTTAAGTGAACATCATGAATAACCAAAAAATTATTGAATCAGCCTGGGATAATCGCACGGTATTAACACCGACAAGCCATCCTGAGGTGGTGGAAGCTATAAACCAAACGCTAGATGCCTTGGATTCAGGAACTTTAAGAGTTGCTGAAAAACAAGCAGATCAATGGGTTGTCCATCAATGGTTGAAAAAAGCCATCCTTCTTTCCTTTCGTTTAAGAGATAACCAACTCGTCTTTGGCGGTCCCCAAACGTCCATTGACGATGCCACTCCCTGGTTTGACAAGGTCCCCTTGAAATGTGCCGGGTGGACAGAACAAGATTTCCGTCAAGCAGGCTTTCGCAGTGTTCCTGGAAATATTATTCGACACTCCGCCTACATTGGCCTCGACACGGTCATTATGCCCAGCTTTATCAACGTGGGTGCCTATGTTGGTGCTCATACCATGGTGGACACTTGGTCAACCATTGGCTCGTGCGCTCAAATTGGTGCTCATTGTCATATTTCAGGTGGAGTCGGTATTGGTGGTGTTCTTGAACCCTTACAAGCCAATCCGGTCATTATTGAGGACAACTGCTTTATTGGTGCCCGAAGTGAAATTGCTGAAGGGGTCATTGTGGGAGAAGGTTCTGTGATCTCCATGGGAGTTTTTATTGGAGCGTCAACCAAAATCATTGATCGTCAGACAGGCGATATTTACCAAGGCCATGTGCCAGCTTATTCTGTGGTTGTTCCTGGAACCCTTCCATCGACACAACCGGGAGGACCTAACTTGGCATGCGCTGTCATTGTTAAACGAGTCGATGCAAAAACACGATCCAAGACCAGTATAAATGAGTTATTACGCGCGTGAAGAACGTCATTGAAATTACCCAAGAGCTCATCAGACGGCCTTCGATAACGCCTTTAGAGGCGGGCTGCTTAGATTTGATGCAGGCGTTTTTAGAGTCCCACCAATTTGTCTGTCATCGACTAAAGTATGGTGAGGTGGACAATTTGTATGCTCGGTGGGGTGACGCTGAGCCCAATTTCTGTTTTGCAGGCCATGTGGATGTGGTGCCTGAAGGCGATTTATCTGGATGGATTGCTGATCCTTTTGCAGGGGATATCGTCGATGATGTGCTCTATGGCCGTGGTGCCGTAGATATGAAGGGGGCCATCGGCGCGTTTATGGCGGCTGCTATTGACCATATCCAGGTTTATCCTCCAAAAGGCTCTATCAGTTTTCTCATTACTTGTGATGAGGAAGGACCTGCCTTTAACGGTACACGGAAGGTCTTGCGCTGGCTTAAGGAACAAGAAGAGACCATTACAGCATGTCTAGTTGGGGAGCCAACCAATCCCAAAAGGGTGGGAGATATGGTGAAAGTGGGACGCAGGGGCAGCTTAAATGCTACGTTAACGGTCTTTGGTAAAGCTGGACATGTAGCTTACCCAGATCTGGCTCACAATCCCATTCCACCATTATTATCCTTTTTAGAGCAGTTGATAAAACATCCCTTGGATAAAGGCATGGATCATTTTGACCCCTCTCACGTAGAAGTAACGTCTATTGATGTGGGTAACAGGGCCTCTAATGTAATTCCTGAGCAAGCTGTAGCTAAATTTAATATTCGCTTCAACCCTCAGCATACTGGAGAGTCGCTTAGAGATCTTTTGTCAGATTATGTGGAACAGAAAATCTCACTATCCTATGATTTAGCCCTTCGAGTAAGCGGTGAGGCTTTTTATTGTCCTGATTCTGCTCTTCAATCCCTGTTAAGAGATAGTATTTCCCACGTCTGTGGCCATCCCCCCCAATTCAGCACCTCAGGAGGAACTTCTGACGCCCGTTTTATCAAAGATATTTGTCCTGTTATTGAATTTGGTTTGATCAATGAAACAGCTCACCAAACCAACGAGCAAGTTGCAATCGCAGAGCTCATCAAACTAAAAAATGTTTATCAAGAGATCCTTAGGCGATTTTTTGCTTAAAAGGCCATTAACCACTTTCGTGTTTAACGAATCATTAAAGAACCTTCCGAAAAAATGATATTATATTGGAAGGAGAATGCCTTTGGATAAACCTTTGTGGATATGGGGTGTGTTTCTGGCCATAGTACTGATTCTACTGGTCATTGATTTGGGCGTGCTCCATAAAAAAAATAAGCCAATCAGCGTGAAAGAAAGCCTATGGATGAGTTTGTTCTACCTGCTCATGGCTATATTTTTTGGGTTTTGGATTCTTTACAACTTTGGATGGAACCGTTTTGCTGAATACTTAACGGGATTCCTGGTTGAAAAGACCTTGGCTCTTGATAATATCTTCGTCATTTCCCTGATTTTTGCGAGTTTGTCCATCCCATTAAAATATCAACATCGTGTTTTGTTCTGGGGCATTTTAGGAGTTATTGTCCTTCGCGCCATCATCATTGGTTTGGGCGCTGTTTTGGTCGAGCAATTTTCCTGGATACTGTATGTTTTTGCCGTGTTTTTGGTCATTACAGGAATAAAAATGCTTTTTTTGCCAAAAGAGGAGATAGATATTGAAAAAAATATTCTCCTTAAGTGGATGCGAAAACATCTGAGAATTACCAAAGGGTTCCATGATCAAAAGTTTCTTGTAAAGCAAGTGGATCCTAAAACGAAAAAAAAAGCACTTTATGCAACACCTCTCCTCATCGCTCTCATTCTGATTGAGTTTGTTGATGTTGTTTTTGCCGTTGATAGTGTGCCAGCTATATTTGCTATAACATCAGATCCTTATATTGTTTATACGAGTAATATTTTTGCAATTTTAGGTCTCAGAGCTTTATATTTTGCTTTAGCTGCAATTATTGACCGCTTCTATTATTTAAAACATGCCCTTGCACTTGTTTTAATCTTCATTGGATTGAAAATTTTTATTGCTGATTTTACTGGGCTCACTAAGTTTCCACCAATGATTTCTTTTGGTATAACCATGGCCTTAATTTTGGGAGGCTGTATTCTATCTCTTCTCAAGCCCCCTGGTTTAAATAAAGGAGTGCACGATGCGTGAGGAACAGATGCTTAAAAAATTTCTCGATCATCCTTGTTTTAATCATGTTATTACCTTTCTGATCATTGCAAATGCTATCATTTTGGGAATGGAGACCTATCCAAAATTGCAGGCAACCCACGGCCATGTTCTAAGGTTGATGGATCATACAATTCTTTGGATTTTTGTTGGGGAATTAGTATTAAGACTGGTGGCCTATCGGGCAGCCTTTATACGTGATCCCTGGGCTATGTTTGATTTATTTGTAGTGGGTATTGCTTTTATGCCGACACAAGAAGTCTTTTCTGTTTTACGTGTGGTTCGGGTGTTGCGTGTCTTGCGTCTTGTCTCTATGTTTCCGCGCTTGAGACGCGTGGTGGAGGGATTGGTGAAAGCCATACCAAGCATAAGTTCCATTGGAGCCATTCTTGCCATTAACATGTATGTATTTGCGGTCATGGCAACGAAACTCTATGGCAGTCCCTATCCTGATTGGTTTGGCAGTTTGCATGCATCCTTTTTCAGTTTATTTCAAATTATGACCTTAGAAGGATGGCCCGATATTGTCCGTACGGTTATGCAAACACATCCATATGCCTGGATTTTTTTCGTATTCTACATTCTTATTGCTACCTTTAGTGTCCTTAATCTTTTTATAGCCGTGATTGTAGATGCTATGCAAAAGCAGCATGAAGTAGAAGAGCATGACACGCTAAAGCAGATTGAAGGAGAACTGGCAAAGATCAATGAAAAAATTGATCAATTAAAAATGAGAAATACTTAGAGCTGGATACTATCGGTCATACTATACTTTAGGTACTGAAACGGGTTTTCAGTTATGATATCTCTCAGGTAAATGTGACGCAATTTAAGGTTGTAAGGCCTGGTTATTTGCAAGAAAATACAAAGCCTTAAGCCTCACTTTCCACTTTTTCTACTTCAAGAAGAGTCTCATGGCCTCTCCTAGATAAAAGATATACGGGAATTCCTAATACATAGGCTGCGAGACAAACATTCAAAATCTCAATGCCTGCTCCATAGATGGCCAAAATACCATAAACCATGCCGATTAAAGCCGAGATAACCAATTTAGTAGAAGGTCCTTCATCAGCTCCTTTTCTGAGCAATTTTAAGGAAGAAAGGGCTGCAAAAATATAAGCAATTAGGGTCATCACCGCCCCTACAAGGATGATGGTGTTAAACTTATCTACAAAACTGCTATCTAAGTTCATTGCTAAAATGATGGTAATCAAGATACTGGAAAAGATTAATCCTGATATGGGAGTACCATTGGGTGTGGCTTTTAAAAAGAAGCGGGGAAAGAGTCTTTCTTGAGCCAAACTATAAGGTATTTGACCTTGTACCAGAACCCAACCATTAAGTCCGCCAAAAATGGAACATAAAACGCAAAAGCCGATGATAGGACCAGCAAATTCTCCTAAAACTTTGGTGGCGGCTATGACAAAGGGAGCATTGGACGTGGCTAAGTCAGAAGAAGGGATCAATCCAAAAATGATCAGGCTGGTTACAATATAAAAAAGAGCTCCCAGACCTGTGCCAAAGAGGGTGGCACGTGAAATGGTTCGTGATGGATTAGATACATTGTCGGCAGGTACTGTTGCTGCTTCAAGACCAATAAATGCCCACATAGTCAACGCCGCTGAGGCATTGATCGCCGATAAGTTGGACTCTCCACTCACATTAAGGGGGAAAAAATTATCTGGATTGATGTAAGCCCATCCAAGCATACCGAGTACCAAAAGGGGCGCTAATTTAACAATAACTGTGATGATCTGGACAAAACCCCCGTACTGAATGCCTAAACAATTGATCAGTGTGGTGAGCCAAACAAGGCCCATGGCAAGACCAACACCTATTAATTGATGATCAGCAATAACGGGGATAAAGTGGGATAAGTAACTGACAAAAGCAAGAGAAATGGCAGCATTACTTGACCATGCCATGATCCAATAGCCCCAAGCCATCATAAAGCCTAAAACATCCCCAAACGCGTGTTGAGTATGGGTGTATGGTCCTCCTGCTTTGGGAAATGAACGTGTGAGAAGGGCAAATATATATGCCAGACTAAGGGCACCAATGGATGTGACAACCCAACCCAAAATACTAATAGGACCAAGTTTGGCCAAGGAAGCAGGGAGGAAAAAAATCCCAGAACCAATCATATTACCGACCACAAGCGCGGTTGCTGTCCAGAAACCAAAAACTTTTTTGGTATTGGGATTAGGGCTGCAATTACTCATCCTGGGTTATGCCCTCTGTCAGTGTCTTTATTACTATCATATCTCACTTACTGGGTTGAGACGCAATAAGATTAATACTTAAGAATCATATTCTGAATATTTTTGATAAAGATCTGGAATGTTTAACGATATTGAGGGACAGGGCGTCTCACCCAACCATAAATGGCCGCACAAAGGATAGAGCAGGAAAGAATAACCATTGTAGGTGGGACTAAGGTTTGATTGCTGATGTATCCAATAAATAAGGCGCTTGTGGCAGCACATGTCATCTCAACCGTACTCAGGAGGGCAGAAGCAGCTCCACGTTGATGGGCTGGGACATCGACAGCACGGGTGCAGGAATTTGGAAAAACGAGCGCGATACCAATGGCGTAAACTGTAATTGCAGCATAAATGGCCGTCAATGATTGATGGAAAAAGCAAGCCATGGTAAGGAGGAGAAAACTGCCCACAATGCTGATTAAAAGTCCAGTGCGAAATAAATTTTCTACCCCAAAGTGAGGAACGAACTTTTGGTTGATGGTCGAACCGACAATATAGGCCGCCGGCCCGATGGCGGCGTAATAGCTATAATCTATGCTGGACAAACCCTGTTGATTGATGAAATAGAAAGGCGCTTCCGCAATCCAAGCCCATAGACCTCCAAAAGTTATCCCCGAGATCAAGGCATACCCGATAATACGTTTGTTGCTGGATAATTCCCCATAAGTAATAAATATTTGCTTGGCCGAAAAAGGTGCGCGTGATTTTTCCGGCAAGCTTTCTGGCAGTGCCATGAGTAATAAACTTAAAGCGGCTATGGAAACCACTAAGGTGATCTTAAAGACAATGGGCCAGCCCCACGTATTAGCAATAACACCACCCACTATGGGAGCCATAGTCGGAGAAAGGGTAACGGCCATGGCCATGAGTGAGAAAATTTTGGAGCAAATATGCTCAGGATAACTATCTTTAATTATTGCTGCGGCAATAACGTAGGCAATACCGGCACCTAACCCTTGAATAAAGCGGGATGCAATCAATGAGCCCATGGTTTGGCTTAAACAGCAACTTAAGCCACCAATGGTGAAGATGAGGAGACCGAGCATAAAAACACCTCTTCTGCCGTAACTGTCAGAAAGGGGTCCGGATATAAGTCCTAATAGAGAAAAGCCTAATAAGTAAGCGCTCAGAGTCATGTGGCCTACAGACTCATCAACGCCATAATAGATGGTTATCTCAGGTAAACTGGGGATAAAAAGGTCTGTAGCCGACTCAAAAGTAATGACGGCGCATACTAATAAAAGAGGAACAAAAAAGGACGGTGCCTTCATGGAGCAGCCATAATCTTTAAAAAATCATATTGTTTTAATATCTGCATTCAAAATAATGGGTTTAAAAACAAGAAAAATCAAGAATTACGAGCCCTTTGAGTTTACAAATTGCTCCAACCCACCCTTATTGGTGATGGCAGAGGCATATTCTGAACGCAACGTAGTCGCCATGCTCACACCGTCAATGCTTACGTCAAAAATTTTCCAGGCATTACCAATCTTTCTGACCTTCCATTCCACATCTACAAGGGGAGCGTTAGGTTTATTTTCTTGAATGGTGCTTTTGACAGCCATCCCATTAGATCCTGCCGGTACGGTAGATTTAACGTTAAATTTTACGCCTCGATATTGCTTAAATCGGGAAGCATAACTTTTTTTCAAGCGTTCTTTAAATATCGTTTGGAATTTTTGTTTTGTCTCAGGAGAAGCCCCGCGATTGTTTTTCCCTAAAACAAAGCTGGCAATCTCAGGAATGGCAAAATCTCTTTCTAGAAGGGAGGCGAACTTACTCTCTATTTCGTTATCAGGGGTGTGAGGATTGGTTAAAGTTTCGATGGCTTCTTTACCAAGCGTCTCAATAAAGGTTTTCGCTTCATCGCCTTGAGCCTGAGCTGCAGATTGATTTAGGGCAAATACAAACGCAATGAGGGAGAATAAAGAACGCATCTTCATTGGATCAGTCTCTAAAATAAGTTTCTATACAGATAATTTCTAAATTAACCATGGATGGTTAAAGAATCGTTACCCTTATACAACTTTCACTTTGGTAAATGAAAAAATTTTTAAGGATTCATCTAAGGTAAATAAAGTACTTACTTGATAAGTAGAATTATTATCCATTTCTAAAACCTTATAGTCAACAAATAGTTGTTTGATGTATTTAAAAAAATAAATTATCAAATTTTTGTGCAAACCATCTAGGCTCGGTCAAATTGTACAAATAAAACAAGAGCAGGGGCTTGCCCCTGCTCTTTAAAATCTACGATTTTTCCTTAACTTATTGAGGGAAGGGATGCTGGAGTATCATCTCCAGCGTTAATCTCGTCAGCATCGTCATTACTGCGGAGTTCTTCAATCTTTTTCTTTTGCTTTTGGAAGTAGATACCGCGAAGGGTTGCATACATATCTTCAGAATTTTTCTGCAACTCTTCGATAATCTCAATGTATTTCTCTCGTTCATGGATGATATTGACACCCGTTCGGACATAAGAGCCAATAGAAACGGCTTCATGGGCTGGTCCGTGGAAGAGCAAGTACAGAGTGACAGGATCACTGAAATAATCTCCACCTAGGCCTACCGTTCCTCTGAAGGAGGAGGAGCCGATGATGGGGAGGACGAGATAAGGTCCAGTATCGATACCCCATCGACCAAGGGTCTCATTAAAGTTGGTTTCGACTTTATGGATGCCTAAGCGGTGCGCGGTATTGTAAAAACCTAGAAAACCAATGGTAGAGTTAACAACAAAGGAAGATAAGGAGTTAAAGGCACGTTTTGGCTCTCCTTGAAGAACGTGGTTAACGAACGCAACAGGAGAGCGAAGGTTGGATAGAAAATCATCGACGCGATCTCTGACGACCTCGGGGAAAACCCAACGATATCCCAGGGCTAAAGGTTTAACGAGACAATAGTCAAGGGCTCCGTTAAAGTAATGTATTCCTCGATTGAAAAGTTCCAAGGGATCATTAATCTCCACATCCTCAAAGATATCGTCGTGGGTTTCTGATGAATCGTTGGAAGTCTCAGTTGGCTGAGTTGAGTCTGTGGCTGTCTGGGTAACTTTTCCTGCTTCAGCTTCATGCCGAGAGGATTCACCCCCCTCTTGAGCCAAAGACAAAGAACAGGTTAGGAGAAGAACGCAAGCCAATGATTTAAACATGATGCCTCTCAGAATGATTGTTTTTTTGAATCTAGCAAAACTTTGCCAAAAGTTTTAGATAAAAATATTTCGCTAAGAGCAAAATTTTTGGCGTCTGCAGTATCGAATTCCTTCAATAAAGGCTGCCGAGAATCGAAAGCCAGCTTTTGCAACAAGCATAGCGGCTATAGAACCTAAGCCTAGGCTAAGAGGGAGAGCCCCAGCTTCTAAATTTTGAGAATTTATAACCATAAGGGGGGCTGTTGCTGTTGCGGCTCCACCAAGGAAAAGGAGAGGTTGGAAAACATAACGATCGATGGTTTTTTCCCATTCATCTGCAGGACGATAATAGGGAACAAGTTGAATTGTATCTTCATCAAAGGATTTCTCATGGGATGATGTGCTGTCTGAAGAGTGATTAATTGAACCGAAGGTGTTGGCAAAACCAGCTTCTTCATCTAGACTCTGATAGTGGTGATAACCTGTGATTAATCTTTTATGCTCCCCATCTGATTCGGGCGACATGGCTTGAGATTTGAGGAAGGTAAAAAGGATGGTTACGAATATCAAAAACATATCCTTCATGATAAATCCAAAATTTAATTAAATTTTATTCATTTTTTGCATAATATTATTTCTCAATCCAGTAAAATTCTGTTGAGAACTTCCAAAAAACAAAAAATATCTTAATCCTCTAGTTGAAAATGGATCGGAATCTGGATCTCTTGACATTCATGAGACGAGAAAGGAGAAAAATGCCAGCGCTTGATTGCATTTAAAGCTGCTTGTTCTAAGAGAGGGGACGCTCTGGGGGGGACAACTTTCACATCGAGAATCTGACCTTTGGGATTAATGTTTGCTTTAAGGATAACGGTTCCTTCAATACCTTTTTCTCTAGCTTCTTGAGGATACTCAGGCGGCGGATTGGACCCCACAGGTTGAGTGACAGGAGAAGAGAGAACTAAAGAGGGAGCTTCATCAGGGACAGAAAGGGGGGATGGGTTGGATGAGGAAGCAGTTTTTGGTTTAACGAAAGGTGTTGTTTCTTTCTTGTGCTCGCACTCTTTGGATATTTTTGTGGGAATTTCTTCAAGAAAACACATATCAAAACGGGTTGCAAATGTAGGGGATGGGGGAAGGGGGGAAAATTTGCTCCACAAACCAATGGCCAGGCAGCTATGGCCGAGAAGTGAGATCACAAGTGCTGTTCCCCAATGTCCCCTTGCGCATAGAGTAATTTTAGGAGAGGGTGTATTTAAGTCCGGCATAAACTGCAACTCCTGGTTTTTGGTAGCCCAATGGATCTTGATAATGACGATTGAGCGCATTCTCGACCCGAGCATGGGCTTTAAGTCGATCTGTAAGTGCTTGTTCACTAAACAAACGGACCGTCAAAAAGCTTGGACGGTGAGTTTTTGAATAGTTTGATGGATGGAAGTCCGGTGAGCGGCTTGAATAAAGGACTGAAATCCCTGTTTTTATATCTTGGGTTTGATATAGAATGGTCAAGGTTACTTTATTCTTGGGTCGACGCATGAGCGCATGGCGAGTTTGCTCATTTTCGGTTCTAAGCCAGGTGTATCCCATGATGCTTTTTAAACATGGCATGATAGCCCATATTAAGGTTGATTCTACTCCATAGGTGTGGGCTTTTCCATGATTGATCAGCTGGGTGTATGTTCGATTAGATTCAATAATATTTCTGAGCTTATTGTGAAAATAGGTTATATTCCAATGGATATCTTTAGTTATTTGTTGCTCTACGCCCAAATCCCATGAGAGGCTCTTTTCAGGTTTCAATTTTGGATTAGCTCTGAAAAAAGGTGAGTCCCCATATAATTCATAAAGTGATGGAGCTTTAAATCCGGTCCCTAAGCTGCCATGCAGCGTGGTATGGGTCGCCGCAATGGTGTAAGAGTTCGTTAATCGATAATTGATGGGGCTGTAAAATTTAGAATTCCAATCTTTACTGATACCAAAGGCTGCTAACCACCTTTCAGTCAGTTTCAATTCCTGAAGACAGCGCAACGCATAGGTCGAATAGCTTCCCTTATTGTGTTGGGTTGAATTGCGAAATGAAAAATGTTCCTTCTCTCCTTCAGCTAAAAGTTTGATTTTGTATCTCTCATGCAAGGCCAACTCATGGTGCCAATCAATTTGCAAGCGCTCACCGTCACTATGATTGGGTTTCCTGTTCTTTATATAAGTATGATGAGAGGTCCTTAAATAACCAACTCCTATGTGGTGCTGCCATGATTCCCCAATTTCATGGTTGACCACAGCACGGTGAAGTTGAAAGTGGGTGTTTAGGTGCGATGGAGCACCTTGGGTGCGAAAATGATCTCTACTTTGAGAAAAGCGGTTAAATAAAGTTAGGCTTGTGGATGATGGACTTGTCAAATCCAACCGGCTATTTACAGATGTTTGGTGATAGGGATCGGGCTTTTGCCGAAAGGTGCTGACTCGATACTTTTTAGGTACAATGGTAATGCCTTTGGAATCAAATCTAGAAGTGGAGACAGCCAACTTAACCCATTGATGCTGGCCTTGAAGATCAACTTGTTCACGAAACGTGCGGAACGATCCAAATTCTGCCTCCAGATCAGCCCGAGGTTTTCCAGCACCTTGCCTTGTGGTGTTTAACAAAACTCCTCCTAAGGCATTTGAGCCGTATAAACTGCTTTGAGCTCCACGCAGCAATTGCGATTGTTCTAATCCATCTGTGTTTAATTCGGCATAATTGAAGGATCCATTCGCATTTCCAGGGTCATTGGCCCTCATGCCATCGAGACGGACTTGAGTATGATTACCATTTGTGCCTCGGGTAAATACTGTCGTCTGGCTTCCTGTTGTTCCCGATTGGACAACGGTTACACCTGGTGCTGTCTGAAGGGCTTCTAAGACTTGATTAAATTGCTGATGCTCCATATCCTTTTGAGTCAGGATTGTAGAGTTATACTGATAAATGGCACCCAAAGAAGGGGTGCGGGTTGCTTTGACTAGGATAGGCTTGTAGTGTTGTGTTTCAGCTTTTATTGGACTGATCATTAAAAGTAAAAAGGATAAAAATCTCATTTGTGACTCGCTTGCGTTAACCAAAAATTTATAATATGGCTCACCACAAACGTTTATGCGCTCTCAAGCATTCTCCCGGCTTAAGAAATCATGGTGATAATATAGGTAGGTCTCCTGACTTACAGGTCATCGCACACCCTTAGCCTTCCCAATTCATCAGTGGCATGTATAAAGGGGCACTCGCTGTTACAGTTGCGGGGACAGTTATGGCTTTTCACCATATTCCCTTTTAAACCCGTGAGGGTACCTATACTAGGGTTGGTTTTAGAGAACATTAACCATGGTGTCAAGAAAGTGTTTTTCTGGCTTTTAAGGGTTCGTATTTTGAGAAAATTTATAAATATATCATTAAAAGAAGTAATTTAAAAAAATTTTATTTAAAAACTTGATAAAATAAAAATAAATACTATTCATTATTGGTAGACCTTAGTCATTCGAAAATTCTTTTCTAGTAAAACATGCGAAGGTGGGAGTGATCCAGTGGCAGATATTGATCTTCTTTTTAAAGTTGTATCCCAAGAATCCCATGCCCACGACTTTCTAGAGAATGGTACCATTCTCCTTAGAAATTTGCCCTGGTTTAGATATGTAGAAGCCCAAGGGACAACCTCATCTCACTTGAAGGAGGTTCAAGAGGGAGGGGCTTATCCGAGCGCTTATGATTGGTCTGGGGGGCAGCCCATCATAGAAGGAATTCCTTTTAAAAAAAGTGGTTTAATTCGTGTGCCTATGCCTGAAGAAAATAACAAATATTTGTTTTGTCTCTCGCGATATACCCCTTATGAAGGAAGTCAGCTTCACATCAATGAAAAATTTCTCTGTTTTGGCGATTATGTAATTGTGATTTTGGATGGTGATGAGTTCATCAGACGTTTTGAAGAAGCTGTAGGTAATATTTCTGAAACACGCAGCTATATGGGCCATCCTGTGGAGTATTTGGATCCTCAAGCTCTTCAAGGAAGAAGGGATCTCTGGCGTAAAGAGATTCAATTCGAATGGCAAAATGAATATCGATTTTTGTGGGAGACCATTCATATTCGAGATGGCGAGATTATTCTCCATTTAGGCAGTCTTGCAGATATTGCCCGAGTTTATCCAACCCGATCCTTGGTGAATTATAGATAAGCTATCATTTTAAAGAAGATTTAAGAAGAACAATGGGAAAATGGCCCGACAACAGCCTGAATGCATAAGCTGACCCATACTTCTTTTGGTATCCCACCTTTTGGAGATGAATTTACATCGCAGATCAATTTACGATGCGTGGCATCAATACGACACTGATCTTCTTGAGAGAGCCGATGAAATCGATCTAACATATCGCACCAAAAGTTTTTTGTGCCAGATGATGATTCTGGGCAGGGTTCCATGGGGGCTTGGAAAAATTGAGGTTTTGGAAGTTCGGACTCTCGTAATGTTCCCTTTGAAGGAGCAAGACAAGTAACAATGATTAAAAAAAAGAAGGTTAAATAAACGAGCAACTTTGCCATTAAGCTTTTCTCCTGACAAGAAAAGCTTAAGGCTTATAAAGTTAAAATAAAGTTTAATGCCTACAAATTTTATGAACCTGGTAACGTTAACCGGATGTTTGTGGGCTTTGTTGTTGGTTAACAATAACAGCAACTTTTGTGCAATATTTCTTTAGCTGAGTTCTAAATTCTTTGAATGATGGGGTTTTTACTTCATCAGCCGAGATAAAACTCTTTAAAATGCTGACATTCTCGACAATTTCTATACCTTCCGGAACCATCCGGCATTCTCGCTGAGCTTCAACCCAAGGGGCTTTGAGATGATAGTTCAAGTTATTTAAATTCTCGACCTTAACATTCTTAATTAAAAGCTTTCGTTTTAAGGTGTAGGGATGGTCTATGAAAAGGGTTCCCACTTGATCGGTGGATGTATTGAGATAAGTATTGGCCCATGACGCTTCTAAATTAATACCGTCACCTGCATTAGTGAGCAGAACTTCATTTTCTTGTTCATAATCATAGGAAAAAGAAACATCTTTACAAATCCGCGAGCTAAGATCAGGGAGTTGGACATGTTGGCTGATCGGGGTTGCTTCTCCAGAAAGATTATGGACAATCATTTCTCCCACCGCCTGAGCAGAATTAGATAAAGTCGCACCCGTAAGCATTAAATTTTTTTCTCCAAAGGTCCTTACAACTCCTTGTGTATGAAGAAGTGAACCAGGTTTAAGTTGGAGTGTTTTCTCGTTTTCAAAGCGGGCATGCTTATAGTCAATAGAGGGGATTTGCTCATAAGTTGGATTATCTTTATCTAACAAAAGTGTAGGACGATCCGCAATATCAGGGAATAATCCATTGGCCATACTAACAGTATTGGTGGGGTCAATCCAAAACACTTTTCCATTCTTGTCAGTGACTTTAAGCATGACATGGTTGAAAAAACCCAAACTTGGTAATGTTTTTCTTGGGACGAGATAAGCGTCATGGCGATTAACTAGGGCAAAATGGATTTTGTATCCTAAAGACTTAAGAATAGCCCCTGTTGCAACGCTAAAGTCTTTGCAATCACCAAAACCACTCTCTGCAATGGTTTTTAACGGGCGAGGGGCATATCTCCCTTCAATGGAACGCCAATCTCCCATGTAACGAACTTTTTCAGAAAGAGAGGAGGTTACGTGGTTAATTTGGTCAATTGGATCTTGGATATCCTGAGCTGTTTTTTTGATAGACTCCAGCACTTCAGGTAATGGTTGATTAAGGATATTGATAAAGTTAGGAGCTATTTCTTTACCCAGTTCCTCGAAGGTGCGTGCCGTTGAAATGGTAACCCATGTTTTTAGTTCTTGAGGAATTTGACTGAAATCAGGTTCATTAATTCCTGATTCATAAACGGCTTTTTGCAATGATATATCCAGAATATGGTACTGTTTATCTTGAGTCTGCTTTACTTGGAGAATGCTTTTTGGGTCATTCACCAAATGTTGAAAGGGAAGTTCTGATTTGATATTCACATGACTTTGACGCCAAACGCCTTCTTGACCAAACCAGAAGCCAGAAGCAAAGTAGTTTGGTAAAGGTTGTTTGGAAGTAGTAATTTTATATTTGAGAGAAGTTTCTGACCCGGGCCTAACTTGAGGGAAAGAAACCAGAACTTGAACCATTTGGTCAAAGCCACTGCCATCACTTGCTAATGGTTTTACTTCAATAGACTTTTTGTCCACGGTGTACTCTTTTCCTTGATAAGTGGTTTTAGCCTCAAGGATTTCAATATGCTCAATGTTGCTATTATAGATCAGCCGCTGAATACCATAATCGTTGCGCCCTGATTCATTAAGAATTTTGACTTTCTGTTCAATAACTTCTTCAGATTTTCCTGAAGCTAAAATGAGAACATTTCGAGTGTAAGATAGAAACTCAACGCTGGCTTCTTCAAAAGTTGCCCAGCGAGCTGGACTTTGCGAGGTTAAAAGAAAGCTCAAGCATATAGCCATGAGCATACGAGAAAATTTAACGGGTAATTTAGTCATCATGGATAATCATCGTAGTTTAATGAAGGTTGTTTTTAAAAAAGGCCTCTTTTTGAGGCTGAGGTCAGGTCTATTCATATCATCAAATAAGGAGTATGACCACTCCCTATTGAGGATAGAACTTATTGTCGCTCCCTATTGTGTATACAACTTATTATCGGTGGTGTAAGACTAAACTTCGATTTTTTCAGCCAATTCCAACCACCGGGTCTCCAGTGTATCTAATTCACTTTTGGCTTCTTGAAGGCGCGTTGATAGGGTGACGAACTCGTGGGCGTGATGTTGATAAAAATCAGGATGGGAGAGCTTTGTCTCAAGTATATCAATTTCTTGGGTTAAAACTTCAATCTTTCCAGCTAGTTGCTCATATTCATACTTTTCCTTAAAGCTAAGTTTACGAGCGGCAGGGGATTTTACCTCTATCCCTTCTGTCTGGGAAGACTTTGGTTTTGCAACAGTAACCTGTCTCTTTTCTTTGCGTTGTCTCAAGTAATCATTATATCCACCCACGTATTCGTCCACTAGGCCATTTCCCTCGACCGCAATGATGGATGTGGTAAGTTTATCAAGAAAGTCACGATCATGGCTGACGATCAAAAGAGTGCCTGTATAATCACTAAGCATGTCAATAAGAAGATCAAGGGTATCCATGTCCAGATCGTTGGTTGGTTCATCTAAGATGAGCAGATTGCCAGGCTTTGTAAGAGATTTAGCCAAAGCAAGTCGATTTTTTTCTCCTCCAGAGAGTACAGAGACAGGGCTTTTGGCTTGTTTTTCATTAAATAGAAAATCTTTTAAATAAGCCACTACATGACGAGCTTTGCCTTGAACGATGACTTGATCTCCACCTGTCTCACATAAGGTTTGCCAAAGGGTATCTTGGGGTTTAAGGGTGTCACGCATTTGATCAAAATAGATCATGTCCACAGAAGCACCATGACTGACCCGCCCATCATCAGGGGCTAGCTCTTTGGCAAGCATTTTGACCAGGGTAGATTTACCTGATCCATTCGCACCAATGATCCCGATCCGGTCTCCACGCAAAATTCGGGTGGAAAAATTGCGAACAATGGGCCGATCGCAAAAAGACTTGGTAATGTTCTCGGCTTCAATTACCATTTTGCTGCTGAGCTCTCCATCTGCTTGAAGCATTTTAATTTTGCCTGCTTGGTTGAGGTGCATTTGGCGGCGGGCTTCGCGTAATTGGTGGAGTTGGCGCAATCGTCCTTGATTGCGTCGGCGTCGAGCTGTCACGCCGCGATGCAGCCATTCGGCTTCTTGGCGAAGTTTAACGTCCATTTTCTCCATGTGTCTCAGTTCATCTTCAATAATCGTTTCGGACCATCGCTCAAAATCACCAAAACCTTTTTGGTGGCGATAAATGCGACCTCTCTCAAGCCATAGAGTACCCGTAGACGCTTTTTCTAGAAAAGTGCGGTCGTGACTGATGAGAAGATAGGCTCCTTTGAAGTCCCGTAATGTTTTTTCCAGCCACTCGATGGCGGGTAGATCCAAATGGTTGGTGGGTTCATCAAGCAGCAGAATATCAGGTTCACCGAGGAGAGCTTTGGCAAGAGCCACTCGACGTCGCTCTCCTCCAGAAAATCCTTCCATCAATCGATCAAAAGGTACTTGGAGAATGTCCAAAAAAGCTTCTGCTTCATGACGCTGACACCCCGTTTGACAAAGATAATCAACAGGGGTGAGCTGGGCTGGGAGAGCTTCATCCTGTGGTAAATAGTTGATTTTAATGCCGGGTTGGACAAAACGCTCGCCATGATCAAACTCTATAAGACCAGCCATAATCTTAAGTAACGTGGATTTTCCTGACCCATTGCGCCCTACGAGGCAAATCCGGTCCCCTTTACTGACCTGAACATGAATGTCAGAAAAAATGGGTTTTCCTCCAAAAGTCAAGCTAATATCTCTAAGAATGAGTTGGGGGGGCTGGGCCATGATGATTTATTCCTCTTCTTGGCCTTTGTGATCTGTAGTCATCTGACTGATAAAGTCAACGAAATCTTTAACATCACTGAATTCATGATAAACACTGGCAAACCGAATATAAGCTACAGCATCAAGATTAATAAGGGCTTGCATAACCATTTCGCCAATGGTGCTGGTGCTAACCTCCAAATCGCCAGAGGTTTCCAGCTGTCGAACCAAACTGGTCACCACCTTTTCAATGCGATCTGGGGTAATGGTTCGCTTATGTAAAGCCATTTCAATGGAACGGGTTAATTTATCACGGTCAAAGGGGACGCGTCGACCACTCTTCTTAACAACAAAGAGTTCTCGAAGTTGAATTCTCTCAAAAGTTGTAAAACGGCTGCCGCATTCTGCACAAAATCGACGACGACGAATGGCTGAATGGTCATCAGTGGTTCGAGAGTCCTTGACCGCTGTATCCTCATTCCCGCAGAAGGGACACCTCATTAGTTATACCTCAGGCTAGGGTAAATAGGAAAGTTCTGACACATCTCAGATACTTCTGCTTTTACCCGTTGATGAATGGTTTCATTATCAAGGTTTTCAAGGACATCACCAATCCAATTTCCAATCTTCTCAAATTCTGGAATGCCAAAACCTCGAGACGTGGCTGCTGGCGTCCCCAAACGTATACCTGAGGTGATCGTGGGCGGTTCAGGATCGTTAGGAATGCCATTTTTGTTACAGGTAATGTTAACGGTTTCTAAAATATGGCATGCGTCTTTACCGTTTACTCCTTTAGGTCTTAAATCCACTAACATCAGGTGAGAATCTGTGCCACCCGATACCAGGTTAAAACCACGAGATAAAAGAACCTTTGCTAGCGCTCGTGCATTCATAAACACGGCTTGAGCATACTGTTTGAATTCTGGCTGGAGGGCTTCACCAAAGGCGACAGCTTTTGCTGCAATGACGTGCATTAATGGCCCTCCTTGCAATCCCGGAAACACTGCAGAATTGAATTTCTTGGCCAAGGTTTCGTCATTGGTTAATATAATTCCCCCTCTAGGACCTCTTAGCGTTTTGTGAGTTGTTGAGGTGACAACATGGGCATAGGGAAGGGGAGATGGATAAACCTCTCCAGCAACCAGTCCAGCAAAATGAGCCATATCTACCAATAAATAAGCGCCAACACTATCAGCAATGGCTCGAAAACGGGCAAAATCAATCTGGCGCGGATAAGCAGACCCACCCGTAATAATAAGCTTTGGGCGATGTTGATGGGCTAAGGCTTCCACTTCTTCATAGTTTATCAGATGTGTATCCGCATCAACCCCATAGGCACAAGCATGAAACCATTTGCCAGAAAGATTGACCGAGGTTCCATGGGTTAAATGGCCGCCTGCATTCAAAGAAAGGCCGAGAATCGTATCGCCAGGTTGCAATAAAGCTAACATAACAGCTTGATTTGCTTGGGCCCCTGAGTGAGGTTGAACATTAGCAAATTGGCACTTGAATAGATTTTTTATTCTTTCAATAGCTAAGGTTTCCGCTCGATCAACAAATTCGCATCCCCCATAATATCGTCGCCCCGGATACCCTTCAGCATACTTATTGGTCAATATGGATCCTTGAGCCTCCAATACCGCTCTTGAGACAATATTTTCTGATGCAATGAGCTCGATTTGATTTTGTTGGCGCTCCAATTCCAATTGGATCGCTTGAGCTAATTCTGGATCAGCATCAAATAAGGGATCTTTAAAATTTGTTGTCATGAGATTTTCCTTTATTGAAGTGACGATATCATACCGAAAAGTAGGAGAAATGGCGATGAAAAAAAACGAGAAAAATTTGTGTTTGTATAAGATGTATATTAAAAAATGAGCCGCTGGAATATGGTTTCAGCGGCTTCAATTAAGGCTTAAAAGTTATTTCTTAGGTGCAGACTCAGCCTGGGTCTTTTTCTCAAGGTTACGCTTTTTGGCTTGCCCTTCTGCTTTTTTAACATAAGACTTGCATTTGCGATTGTGCAGATTCCAATGAGACGTCATGTTCTTATTTTGAAGCGCTGTTTCTTCAATTTTGGCGTGGTTGATGAAATGATTCACCATGTCTTTACCTTCTCCCTCAGGCATATCTTTTATACGCTCTTGGACTTTAGCGATACTTTCAGAGCATTTCTTGGCTGCTTCAGCCATTTGTTCTGCTTTCTTCTCTTCCCTTGATGCCTTAAGTTCGGCTTTTTTTTCTTCTTTAGTTTTCTCCTGAGCCTCTTTGGCTTCTGTTTTTGCAGGGTGGGTTGTTGGGGCAGGTGCGGACTCTTTGTTGGCAGGCTCGCTTCCTAAGGCAGATAAGGTCATGGTTACAGAGATAAGGCAAGTCATCAGTAGACGATTCATGGTGATTATCCTTTCAATAGTATGGGTTTATACCTATATTGATCATTAAGGGCATTACGTTCCATCCAAAATCATTTTAGTCAAATTTAGGGTAAGCGAGCAACCGGGCAAATGGATCAGGGGCATTCTTTAGAAATAAGCGTCGATGAAGCGACACAAGGCGTGCGTCTTGACAAGTTTATTTCACTCCAATGTCCAGATTTTAGCCGAACCCGAGTTCAGTCATTGATAGAAGGGGGCTGGGTTAATGTTCAGCCAAAAAGAGCATTGACACCCTCTACAAAAGTTAAAATGGGTGAGTTGTATAAAGTGGTTGTTCCTCAAGCGCAAGAGACCATCATCAAACCCCAATATATCAATCTAGATATTGTTTTTGAGGATGAGGATCTCCTGGTCATCAATAAGCCAGCAGGTCTCGTGGTCCATCCAGCCCCTGGCCATGCTGATCAAACATTAGTAAATGGCATTTTGGCCCATTGTGGGGATCAGCTGTCTGGAATTGGTGGGGTGAAACGTCCAGGCATTGTGCACCGCCTTGATAAAGATACCAGTGGATTAATGGTGGTGGCTAAAAATGATACAACCCATCATTTTCTATCCGGACAGTTTGGCGATCGCTCATTGTCTCGCACTTATCATGCCTTGGTTTGGGGGCTCATAACCCCCAAAGAGGGACAAATCTCTAATTTTATTGGTCGATCTCCCCAAAACCGTCAAAAAATGGCAGTGGTGACCAAAGGGGGTAAAGAGGCGATAACCCATTATAAGGTCCTAAAAACTTTCGCCTGTAATCAGAACTTAGCGTCCTCGGTATCCTTGGTTGAATGTCGATTAAAGACTGGTCGCACTCACCAAATACGAGTTCATCTCACTCATTTGGGGCATCCCATTATCGGGGATCCCCTTTATGGTCATAAGCCCAAGAATGCTAAAAAATATTGCCCTGAAAATATGTTAACTATTTCTCGTCAATTACTCCATGCTTGTCGGCTGCAGTTTGTTCATCCTCGGACAAAATCCACTCTAACCTTTGAGTGTCCTTACCCGGCAGACTTTCAAGAAATTATAATTACCGTTGAAAATTATATTTATTCATGTTAAAAACTCTCTTGATAAGTACGGACTATTTCTAAAACAAATCTCTTGCTACAATCATTATAACCGTACTGTATTAGCAAAAGGCCTTGCTCTTATGAAAGCGTCATCAAACTTGAACGATAAAGAGATTAATCAGCATTACATTAATCGCATCCGTAGTGTGCCCATGCTAACGGTTGATGAAGAATATCAATTGGCCAAAAAATGGCGGGAAGAAGGCGATCGGGAAGCCATTGAAAGATTAGTTTCTAGCCACCTTCGCTTAGTTACCAAAATTGCTTCCGGATATCGTGGCTATGGACTGCCCATCAGTGATCTCATTTCTGAGGGAAATGTGGGAATGATGCAGGCGATGAAGCATTTTGACCCTGATAAGGGGTTTCGTCTGTCCACCTATGCCATGTGGTGGATTAAAGCCAGCATTCAAGAATATATCCTTCACACCTGGTCTTTGGTTAAAATGGGAACCACCGCGGCTCAGAAGAAGTTGTTTTTTAATTTGCGAAAAGAAAAACAAGAGTTAGCTGGGTTTGATGAGTTGGATCTGACCCCTGAAAAAATTGCTGAAATTGCTAAAAAACTTGAGGTTCGAGAGGATGAGGTGATTCAAATGAATCATCGCATGGCTTCCCATGATCACTCTTTAAATTCTCCCATTAAAAGTGCGGGTGAAGGCGAATCTGAATGGTTAGAATGGTTGGTAGACGAGCAGGAAAATCAAGAAATTCGCATGATCGAGCATGACGAGGTTACCAAAAGGCGTCGATTGCTAGATAAGGCCATGGAATGTTTGAATGCCCGGGAACAGCAAATTATTTATGATCGACGTTTAGCTGAGCCGCCCCTAACACTGGAAGCTTTAAGTGAAAAATTAGGTGTTTCCAGGGAGCGTGTTCGCCAAATTGAGGTTAGAGCTTTTGAAAAACTGCAAAAAGCCATCAAGCGATTATCCAAGGCAGTTCACGAAAATATTTAAAATCTTCCAAATAAGTTATCCAGTTCCCTTGTCAAACAAGGGAACCAAGGTTAAATATTGAGCGCTAAGAAACATGATTTTGAACCATCCCTAATCTAAAAGCATTCATTTGTGCTCCTAACAGGACAATGTAGGCACTGAGTTGAAAGAAAAGCAGGGTGATAATAACACCAGACAAGCTGCCATAGATCACACTGTATCGGTTGAAATACAAAAGATAAGTGGAAAACAATCCCGCCAGACCCAGCCAAACAAATGCGGCAATGGTTGCGCCAAATAAATGTTGAAGCAGGGGTATCTTTTGATTGGGTAGGTGGCTATAAGTAAATGCCCAGATAAGAGCGAAAAGGCTACCCGTCAGCACAGACCTTAAAATTCCTTCAAAAAAACCTAAATGAATATGAAAGACCTTGAGGGCTAAGGGCAAAAGAACTGCTGAGGGAAAGATAACCATCATGGTTAGGCTCAAGAGGATCACGTAGACAAGACTAATCAATTTACAATGAATGTAAGAACGCGTCTCATGACATTGATAAGCACGATTAAGGCCAATGCGCAGGGCATCAACACCAGAAGAGGCTATCCAGAGGGTGCCTAAAAGCGAAAAAGTCAAAATTTTGGTGTGATCCAAATGGGTAACTTCTTCAATAATGGGGACAAGGGTATGAGCGACTTCCCTTGGTGCAGAGGTGTAAATTTGTTGTAAAGCTTGGTCGATTAAATCGGGTGGAAGAATTACATTACTCAAGGCAACTAAAAAGATGAGGAAAGGGAAAAACGCCAGGAGCATCGCATAGGCTAAGTAGCCAGAAAGTTCAAACAGAAGGGCTTGATTACTTAGAGAAATAAAGGACCAAATTTTTTTGATGAGGGCCCTTATTTTTTTCGTTGTAGACATTCTAAGACCACATCACATAGCAAACCCTTAAATGTATTGTCGGGCACGTTTGTTAAGGATTTCAAGGCAAGATTAGCGTAATCTTCAGCCAATTGATAACAATGTTTGAAGCCACTCTTAGATTCTAAAAGTTGTACAGCTTCTTTGAGGTCGTTCTCTTGCCAGGTGGTATCTTCAAGGAGTTGCCTTAAGAATTGTTTTTCAGTAGGTGTGCAATTTTCATAAGCAAAGATCACGGGTAGGGTGATTTTCCCTTCTCTGAAATCATCCCCAATAATCTTACCTCTTTGATCACAGGTATAGTCAAGAATATCATCGGTAATTTGAAAAATCAGGCCAAGATAATATCCATAATCATGCATGGCTTGGGTTTGATCAGCAGTTGCTCCAGCCACCGCACTTCCTGCATGACAGGCAGCTGCAAAAAGTTCAGCGGTTTTAGCTGAAATAATTTCTAAGGCTATTTCTTTGGTAATTTCAAAATTTTGGCAAAATTGAAGCTGTAGAACTTCTCCAGAGGCAATTTTTGATGAGGCTGAAGAAAGAACTCTTAAAATTTCTAGATTCTGGCAACGCACCATCAATTCAAAGGCACGGGCAAAGAGAAAATCTCCCACCAGAATGGAGGGTGCATTGCCCCAAATAGTATTGGCTGATGGTCTATTGCGTCTTAACTCAGATTCATCAACCACATCATCATGAAGAAGGGTAGCTGTATGAATAAATTCGACCGCTGCACTTAAATAAATTGCTTTTTCGTTGATGGGGCCGAAGAGCCTATTGCTGGCAAGGGTCAGCAGAGGGCGAATCCGTTTGCCTCCAGCTTGTATCAAGTGTTGAGCTATTTGGGGAATAAGAGTGACTTTACTTTCTGTGGTGCGCAGAATAACCTGGTCTACCTGCTTCATTTCCATGGACAAATGGTCACATAATTCCTGAAGAGAGGAGGTGATTTGGGGAGTTGCTGGTAATTGACTCATCTTTTGCAATTGTAATTCTTTACAAAGTATTCCAATACTAGTTGTAAACTGGTTAGTATCGAATAAAAAGAATAAAATATGAGTTTTGCTGTGGTTTTAAATAATCAAGTCGATATTTCTGAGGATTTCTTACTAGGAGGTCGGGTGATTATCCGACAACCTGTTCAGGGTTACAGGGTTGCCATTGACCCTATTCTTTTGGCTGCTTCTGTTCAAGTTCAACCTGGTGAAACTGTCCTTGACGTAGGCTCGGGTGTTGGGGCAGCAGCTCTTTGTTTAGCTTCTCGAGTGAGTGAATGCAAAGTGATAGGCTTAGAGGTTCAACGAACTGCGGTACGTTTAGCTGCTGAAAATATTGCCCTTAATAATATGCGTGATCGGGTGGAAATTCTTTATGGCGACCTCTTGACACCACCGCCTCGCCTAGCTGCAGGCACGTTTGCCCATGTGATGACCAATCCGCCTTATTTAGAATCCGTCCGAGCTCAAAGTTCCCCTCATGCCAGCAAAACGGTTTCAAACATTGAAACCGATGTGACTCTTGAGCAATGGGCTAAATTTTGTTTACTCATGGTTCGTCCCAAAGGCACAATCACCTTCATTCATCGTGCCGATCGCTTAGACGCTCTTTTGGCTTATTTCCATGGTAAATTAGGTGATATTACGATCTTTCCTCTGTGGCCGGGGGAAGGAAGACCCGCCAAACGGGTATTGGTTAGAGGCCGTAAAAGCTCGCATGGGCCTTTAAGCTTATCCCAAGGATTGGTTTTACACCATGGGGAGGGAAAGTATTCTCTTCAAGCTGAAGATATTTTGCGCAATGGTGCAGGGCTGAATTTCTAAAAAATAAAATTTATACCCAGAAACTTGAAGATAAGAGAATGTACTTGGGTGGATAGGGTTTGGATCGATTAATGTAAACAAAACCAGGGGCTTATGCCCCTTTAATCTAGTTTTATTTTTTTTCTAAAATTACCTGGTTGATGTATTAAACTTGGAAATCATAACTCTTAATTGCTTGTTATGATTCTGGGTGTTTCTTTGGAAATCTTTGGCCACATCCTCATACATTCCGATAATTTGATTGTAAAATTTCATACCAAAACTTTGGGACTGAGCTGTCACTTTACCAGGTGCTCGTTTCATAACCGCTAATGTTACATGACCTAAAAAATTATTGCCTAAATGAGTCGTAGCACTGGTGAATTTAGATCCGGGTTTTGTGAGTTGCGCTACAATATTTTCACAGTCTTTAGCAAACTTTCCCTTTACCTTGCCATTAGGGCTGGTGCCATATCGCCCGACGATATGGAAGTGCTTTAATGAATGACCAGCTTTAACGTCAAAATCTTTCCTTAAATTTCTCTTGGCATCGGCAACAGAGGTATAATGATAATTAATTGATTGGCCATTTTTATCAAAGCCATGAACGTAAAGATGAATGCCATAAATATGGCCAAACTTATTATAAGTCCCAATATTCTTTGTCAATGATTTACCATTTTGTCTCCAAATCACTGAAGAATCAGTTTGAGTCAAAGGAGTGTTGGGATGTGCTGCAGTAAATGTCCCAACTGTGATGTGATAGTGTTGTTGGGGTATATGGTTGATATGTAAATGACCTAACATCTTACTCTTGGCAACGCGTGCTTGAGCTTTTTTTAACCCCTTTTGGACACTTCTGTATAAAGCCATTTCAGACTTAGGATCTAGACTGGCTTGAAGATTAATACTGGTAACGGTTTTTGGAAGGGCTTCAGCTACAAAGCTAGTAAAAAGACCCGCCGATACTACTAATAGAAAATTTAGTTTTCTAAAAAACAATTTTATAACTCTCATTACGATTATCTCAATAAAATACAATTAGATATACTTATGATCTAAATGGGGATTCATAATTGTGTTTTAAATGAATATTTAACACTCAGATCATGAAGACAAGAGAGTTCTGGCTCAAGCCTCTACAATTCAAAATCGTATTTTTTATTCCTATCCAATACATTTCTAGAAATTTATGGCCGAGCTTTTGGAGCAAAAAAAGTTTTAAGGTCGTGTTTCTCTCCTGATTATTTTTCCTTGAGTCTGTCGAAGTGAGCACTAAGAAATATGGAATCAAGGATTGGAGAATCCTTTTCAATAAAATTATAATTTTCTTTTAAATTTTTTTAGTTAAATTTTTATTGGAATTCATTGATATATAAAGGTTTTTTTAAATTATAGGTATTATTAAAACTTTATAAACCATTTTTTTGGTCAAAAATTTCTTTTTATTAATAAATTTTGGCAATAATATTAAAAACTGGAGAACTTTTAAGCATGAAGGTGGGCTTATGTTCGTCATATATTCTGCAATTTTATTCCTAGCGGGTCCCAGTTGGGGCGCCGATGATCACAGTGATTATCGCAGTCATTCTCAAATAAGACAAACTCCTGGTATAAGTTCTTCAGTGCGTCGCCAGATAGCTCAGATACTGGATGAAGAGGATGGGTCTCAAGAGGAGGAAGAGGAAAAAGAATTATCCCCCCTGGTCCACAGGTCAAATCCTGTAGGTATTCAGGGTAGAGGGAATTCTCTAGAGGAACATTCCTTTGGTGTATCACCTAGCATGTCAAAACTTCTCAGCGATAATACGCGCCTTGCCACACAGATAAGAGAGGATAGTGATGGGGATAGTTCAGAAGATGAATATGAAGCTTACATCGAAAGAGAGGTTATTCCACATGTGCAAAAAGAATATGCTCTAGCTCATCCAGGTAATCTCTATTCATATATTGCTAAAGAGCTGCACATTAATAAAGGGATCTCTGAGGAAGAATTCCGAAATTATCGAGTATCAGTTAATGATATCTTGAGCATGATTGAATTGAATATTGGGGATAGCGTGCTCAACATATCAATCTTCCTTAGAGACAAAAAAGACTTGAAAGCAAGAGAGTTTGAAGAAGGAGCGACAGCTCTGGTCAAGGGTCGCAGAGCAGGGATTGATTTATTAGGCCAGGGATCTCAAACAGACTTTGTTATAAATTGTAAGGCCTTAATTTTTAAATTTTATGCCAAGGAATTATTTTCGCGCTTAATCATGGAGAATTGCGATGGTAAGGCATATCTGAAATTTTTGGAAAGTGTAAAAGATGGGTATTTAACTTCATTGTTGGATAAAAAACTTAGCCATGAAGTTAGTTTCTTGGATCTTGATAAATGGTTGAATGTTCAAGAAAAAACCATGATTCTATTAGAGGCTTTTACCACAGATTTATGTGGTGTGAAATATGGAGGGATTAATGATGTTAAACGTCGGTTGGAAGAAGTAGCAATCCCTTTCTTAAAAAGCTATTTGGAAATTAATTTGATCTTTTTAACCACATGGTATGAAGAAAATCGAAATGGTTTGTCGAAAGCTTTGAGCGTTCTTGGAGCGAAAACATCCCAGACCAAGGTTAAATTTGATGAATTTGTTGATAAATTTAAAAGTCGCTTTTGTTCTTCTAAATTTTCTGGTCATCAGATCACTTTAGACAAGGACGAGGTTAATCAAATTATAGATCTTTATAAGCCAAAATTTGAGCAATCGGACCAGCAATTTACCCAAAGCATTTCTGGAACGATAACCAAAGCTTCTTCATGGCTTTCTCCCTCAGGTTGGGGGTGGTAAACGAAATAAGAGGTTGATGGGATTCAAGGTCCATCGTTTAACGATCAACCTCTTTTTATCCTTTATTTTAGAGAAGCGTACCTTTTCCATTTAAAATAATTTGCGCATTACTTGGGGATGTAAAGCGCATATGATTAAAGTCTTGCAACCCATTAAAAGATCTGACAAAAAAATAACAAAAAATTATGAGAAAACTCTAAATGCGCCAAGGATTTTTTGTCACGGGGACGGATACGGGTGTGGGAAAGACCATCGTCAGTGCATGGTTGACCCTCCATACTCAGGGAACGTATTGGAAACCCATTCAAACGGGCTCTCGTGTAGATCCTTTAGATCAAGATACTGTCGCCAGCATTATAGGCAAAGACCAAGTCATTGACTCTCATCACTTTTTCAAAGAACCTTTAGCGCCTCTACATGCTGCAAGCTATGAAAATACAAGTCTTTCACTATCAGATTTGATTTTACCCGTCAGGTCTAATCCTTTGGTTATAGAAGGGGCAGGAGGAGTATTGGTTCCAATCACCTCAACAACTTTTATAACTGATCTTATTAAACATTTTGGGTTCCCTACCGTCGTCGTTACCCGAACAGCTCTGGGGACCATTAATCATACCTTGTTGACGCTGGAAGCTTTAAGAATGCGTGATTTGCCTATAGCCGGCATTGTTTTTTGCGGACCTACAGAGCCTCATGCACAAGGTGCTATTGAGCAATTGGGTGGTGTTCCGATCTTAGGCCATCTACCCCCTCTATCCCCTATTACACGGGATCATTTACAAGGAATCAAGCCATGGGTCAATCTGAACACTCTTTAGTATCTCGGGATCGTCAAGCTGTTTGGCATCCTTTTACTCAGCATGCGCTTCATGGGAATCCCATTGCCATTACGCGAGGTCAAGGACCTTATTTGTTTGATGACCAGGGCCAGGCCTATATGGATTTGATTTCATCCTGGTGGGTTAATTGTCACGGTCATAGTCATCCCGACATTGCAGAGGCCATAGCGCGTCAAGCAAAAGCTTTAGATCATGTAATTTTTGCCGGATTTACCCACGAACCGGCGGTAAACTTGGCTGAAAAACTGGTTCAAATAACGCCAGAGCCTTTAACGAAAGTGTTCTTCTCTGACAATGGCTCAACAGCTGTCGAAGTTGCCCTGAAGTTAGCTATTCAATTCTGGTATAATCAATCGGAGTTCAAGAGAACACGCATTGTTTCTTTTGACGGAGCGTATCACGGAGATACCTTTGGTGCCATGGCTGCTGGTAAGTCTTCCCACTTTTTTCATCCCTTTGAGAGTTATTTTTTTCATGTGGATACTCTGCCGTTTCCTGAAACATGGGATGAGGATGAGCAGAGGGAAAGCAAGGAACATGAAGCTCTTAAGGCTGCCCAATCATACTTTGATCAGTGGGGGGCGGAAGTAGCGGCAGTGATTGTTGAGCCATTGATCCAAGGATCCTCTGGAATGCGGTTTTGCAGGCCTGCATTTCTTGAAAAATTCTTGCTTTTGGCGCAAAAATCGGGCGCTTTAATTATATTTGATGAGGTGATGACAGGTTTTGGGCGGACGGGTACTTTGTTTGCTTGTGACCAGATAAGCATTTCTCCTGACCTTTTATGCCTTTCCAAAGCTTTGACAGGCGGGTTTTTACCCTTGGCCGTAACCCTTTGTCAGGAATCCATTTACCAAGCTTTTTTCAGCCAAGATGTCGGTAAAGCATTTCTACATGGTCACTCTTATACTGCCCATCCTTTAGGATGTGCTGCGGCTAATGCCAGTATGGATTTGTTTCAGCGCCAAAATTGGCAGATGCAAATAAAGACGATTCACGAAGTGCATCAAACCCGCCTACAGCGTCTTAAAGCTATGCCTGGCATTGAAAAGACCAGAACCATGGGCCCGATCGCGGCATTTAATGTTCAAGGAGAGTCAGGATACACGGCTTCCATTAGTGTCAAGCTTCGTCAAGCTTTCCATCAGGAAAAGTTGATTCTTCGCCCCTTGGGGCCTGTGGTCTATCTTTTGCCCCCCTATTGTATTGGATTAGAGGATCTCAATCGGGCCTATGATGGAATTGAACGTGTTCTGCAAACTGTTTTGGGTTAGAATCTTTTGAGTGAATCAAGAATTTTGATATTTAACTTTAAGCGATCCTGGCAATTATAAATTATTGATCCTCAAGGCGAAACAAGCTTGTGCTGAAAATAGGAAGTCTGTAGGTCATCTTTAATGAGATAAGCTAAACCTCCTTGAGGAGGTTTAGAAGGTATCGTTTTTATTCTTTTCTTTTCTTGGAATGAGGGACAGAATCCTTGTCATCTTGTTGATTTTCTTCGATTCTTTTTCGTTTTTTTACCTTTGATTTTGCATTTATTGGTCTTTCTTCGGCGTCATAAATGCTGGCAGCAATTCGAGACAAAATCTTAATTTTAGAATGCACCTCGCCTGAAGAGAGATAGTACCATAGATAGTCCTTTAGGAAATTTGAAAAGCCAGCAAATGTTCGACTTCCAGTGGGATCCCAATGACGCTTTGCTTGTCTTGTCAGAAGTTCCCATTTGGCAAGATCATTCTCAGCAGGTGAGACGGTTAAATCTGCCAGAATAAGTGTCATGATGTCATGTCGATTACCGCTCTTAGGCTCTTCATGTGATGAAGATGAAAAGATATCTTGGTTAGAAGGTCTATGGTAATTTTTCACTGTTGACTGGCCCGAATAAGATTTGTCTCCATGGCTTGGCGAATCTGCTAAAAATTGGGCTACGAACGCTTCTTCATCCTGGGGTACGCAAATGGGATCAAACTCTTCTTGGGGCATGGGCTCGATTTCTAACAATGGAACCATGTGGTGAGAAGCATCATCATACAAGTGAATATCTCTCAAATAAGGATTATGTCTATGGACTTCAGGGACTAAGTTAGGTGAAATAAATCTCTCCCAATGGAAGTGCCAAGGGTTCCTAGAGGTTGAAGAATGTTTTTTCATAAAAGGATCATTATACTCCATGCTCCAAGCAAGATGCGAACATGAAAGAGTTATGGCTATCCAAAGGAGGATTGAAGATAAACGAGTACGTTTCATGATTTTAACGATAATTCCTTTCATTACAGAACAATAATCTAACAAGTATTGATGAGCGAGTGAGCTACGAGCAATAATCACCCGCTTCTTTTAAACAGGTTACAGACCCGTTAATTGAATTTGGACTTTTTTAGCTGTTTCTCATGAGAGATGCGGCCAGGGTTTTCACATGCCTCTGAATCAGAAAAATGAACAATTTTATCAACTTTTTTTGTTCTTTTTCTTCTAGGGGGAGCTTCCTCACGGCGGTAAATTCTCTGAGCTGCTTCCCTTAATCTAGCGATTTTTATCTTATCTTCTGGGGAAAATATTGATTGTTCATCCATCCGTCTAAAAAACATGTAAATAGCGCTGGTTTTTTTATCGCTCCAAAGGCCCCATTGATGTTTTAATTGTTTGACAATAAGTTCCCACTCTGAAGCATTAATGGGTGAAGGTATGTTCTCGAGCTTACCCAGGATAATCTTCATTATCTGGATTTTTCCCTTTAAAGTGGTTGTTAGCGCGGTTAATCCAAAGACAGGCTCAAGGTTAACCTTGGTTTCTTCTGTTGGAAGAAAGAGAGGAGAAGTTTCAACAGAGTTAAAGGGAGATTCAAGATTAGGCAAATAATATTGTTCTGGTTTTTTTTGCACCTCACTTGGTCTGTCAAGCCATTGCAAAGAATCTTGAGGGCCATCAAAGCTTAGTTCAAGGCCAGGGAAAAGGCTGTACTCTGGACTTTGTTGCCAATCATCACAGAGTTCATGCCAGTCATAAGGGGTTGAGGAACCTAAATAACCATCCATACTTAGGGATAGAGAAGTAGTGAGTAGGATTGCGCAAAAGGGTGCGAAAAACTTTGGGAATTGCATGATATTACTAATTTTATTATGTTTTTTTGCTCTTATACTAAAAATTGATTTACAAAAGCTATTAAAAAATATTCACGTAAGGGCGCCATCATTCAAGCGTTTTGGTGATCAACTTTAGGAGTATAAGAAAAATCTCTTTGTGGAGATTTCGAATGTATTGTTTTTATTCTTTTTTTTTCTTGGCGTGTGGGGATAAATCTTTGTCATCTTCCTGCTTTCTTTCCATTCTTTTTCGTTTTTTTGCCCTAGCTTTAGCATTTAAAGGTCTTTCTTCGTTGTCATAAATGCTGGCAGCAATTTGAGACAAAATCTTAATTTTAGAATGCTCCTCGCCTGAAGAGAGATAGTACCGTAGATACTCCTTTAGGAAATTTGAAAAGCCAGCAAATGTTTGATTTCCAGTGGGGTCCCAATGACGCTTTGCTTGTCTTGTCAGACATTCCCATTTGGCAAGATCTTTTTCGATCGGTGAGGCGGTTAAATCTCTTAGAATAAGTGTCATGATGTCAAGCCGATTTCTACCCCTATACACTTGAGGTGGTTTCAATGAAGATGAAATGACTACTTGGTTAGAAGGTCTATGATAGTCTTTCAATATTAACTGGCCCCAATAAGGATTGCCCCCATGGTTTGTCGACATTTGTGAAAGTTTTGCTCTTGGGGTTTGTTCAGGCTGGGGTGTGAAAAAAGGAGCAAAGTTGTCTTGGGGTATCGACTCTATTTCTAACAATGAAACCATATGGAGAGGAGTATCATCATGCAAGGACATATCCATCAGATAAGGTTGTTTTTTATGTGCTGGGGGGACTAAGTCAGGTGAGATAAAGCTCTCCCAGTCGAAGCCCCATGGGTTCATGGTGGTTGAAGAATGTGTTTTCACAGAGAGAACATCATCTTCCATACTCAAACAGAGAGTAGATGGGAGTAAAATTGCACAAAGGGGTGCGAAAAACTTTGGTAATTTCATCATGTTACGAAGTTGATTATTACATTGTGATCTTATATCAAAAATAGATTTTCAAAAGCTATTATTTTATACTTGAGAAAAGGCAAGTTTCTTAAAAGAAATTTCACGATAACCTCTTTGCATTTTCCCTCTTTAGACGGTAGTAATAAGAATAAATTATCCTATGAAAAATGTGAATTTCATGTCTCGGATTGCTTACGTCAATGGCCAGTATGTCCCCCATGTCTATGGGGTGACTCATATTGAAGACAGAGGGTATCAATTTGCCGATGGCGTGTATGAGGTGATTTATTTTGCCCATGGCCACTTGGTAGATGCTAAAGAACATTTGGAGCGTTTGGCTTATTCATTGAGTGAATTAACCATCACTCCCCCTATGGCTCTTGGTGCTTTACAGCATGTGATTAACGAGGTCATTAGACGCAGTCGATTAAATCAAGGCATGGTTTATATTCAAATTTCGCGTGGAATCGCACCGCGCAATCATTCTTTTCCATTAAATCGAAAAGCCAGCTTAGTGATTACAACACGGCCCTTTGATCAACAAAAGTTCATGGAGGAAAAATCCTCAGGTGTTAAAGCCATTTCCATGGAAGATATTCGCTGGAAACGACCAGACATCAAGACAATTTCTCTCCTCCCTAATGTGCTGGGTAAACAAAAAGCATTAGAGGCCGGGGCCTATGATGCCATTTTAATCAACCATGGGGTTGTCACGGAGTCCAATGTGGCCAATGTTTGGATGGTGAACGCCGATGGGTTGATCCAGACCCACCCAGCTGGACAGATGATTTTAAACGGAATTACAAGACAGCGTTTGATCCAATTAGCCCGTGCGCGAGGCTATAAAATTTTAGAACTACCTTTCACGTTGACCGAACTTTTACAAGCCCGAGAAGTTTTTTTGACAGGATCTGTTTCTGGTATCATTCCCGTTATTCAAGTGGATGATCACCTCATCCATGAGGGTAAACCTGGTAATGTCGTTCGAGAATGGAGCCAGTTATACCAAGCTTACGTGATGCAAGGGAGTAAACATCATGCGGCCTAAGGTTATATTGTTTGATTGGGATAACACGCTTGTGGATACATCTCACTTTGTCTTTCAAGCCCTTAATCATACCTTTGAACAATTTGGACGACCTGCCTGGACAGAGGTTGAAGCGCGAAAACACAGTCAACGTTCCGGTCGGGAAGGGTTTCCAGTTTTGTTTGGCGATCAATGGCAGAAGGCGCAGGAGATATTTTATACCTATTACGATACTTATGCTGTTCAAAACCTTCGTTCTTTACCTGGGGCTGAAAGTTTGTTGAATACAATTCAAGAGTTGGGCATTCAAGCTGGGGTCGTAAGTAATAAGCGAGGACCGGCGTTGAGACGAGAAATTGAGTATTTGGGCTGGCATTCGTATTTTACTGCTCAAGTTGGGGCAGGGGATGCTTTAAAAGACAAGCCTGCGCCCGATCCAATTTTCCTTGCCCTCGAGCAAATGGGGTATCCTTCCAATGATCAGGTATGGTTTGTCGGGGATGCGCCTGTGGATTGGCAAGCAGCAATTGCTGCAGGCTGTTGGCCTGTCCCCCTTGGTTTTGATCATGAGGAGGCAAAAAGTTATTCACAGGCTGTTGCAAATTGTCACGAGTTAGAAAAAATCTTGCTAAGAATTTAAATTCTTTCCTTGGTAAAATGAAAAATTCGATATAACGTAAAAACAATAAAATTTTAAATAATCGATGGAGTTCAATAGTGGCATCTGATAAGCCAGTCAACGTTCAAGACGTCTTTTTAAATCATGTCCGTAAAAATAAAACACCTTTGACGGTTTTTCTGATAAATGGCGTAAAGCTTCAAGGGGTTGTCACGTGGTTTGATAGTTTTTCTATGTTACTTCGCCGTGATGGACATTCCCAGCTTGTCTACAAGCATGCCATTTCCACAGTCATGCCTCAGACCCCCATTCAACTTTTTGAATCAACCTCACCTAATTCATCCCAGCCAGAAGAAATCTTCGAGTAGACATTGGTTTATGACGCAAGAACAATGAGCAAGCGCACAAAGACTTGCGTCATACACGTAGTCCACATCTCTAGAAAACTTGAATCAGCCCATAAGCTGGATCTTGAGGCTTGTCTTGAGGAAGCGATCGGTTTGGCAATGGCGATCGATTTGGATGTGGTTCATCAGCAGATTATTCAGCTTCACAAACTCGTTCCTGCAACTTTGATGGGCCGTGGAAATGTTGATACGATCAAAGCTATTATTGCCGCCCAGGATATTCAGCTGGTTGTCATTGATTTTCCCCTCTCTCCCATTCAACAACGTAATTTGGAAAAGGCCTGGCAGTGCAAAGTCATTGACCGCACGGGGCTCATTTTAGAGATATTCGGAGAGCGAGCTCTCACAGCTGAAGGTCGGCTTCAGGTGGAATTGGCGGCTCTCAACTATCAGCGCAGTCGATTGGTAAGATCTTGGACTCACTTGGAACGACAACGTGGAGGTTTTGGTTTTACAGGTGGCCCTGGCGAATCTCAGTTGGAACTAGATCGACGCATTATTGATGATCGCATATTGAAAATTACCAAAGAGCTCGACCAGATCAAACGCACCCGAGGGCTCCATCGTAAAGCTCGACGAGATGTGCCTTACCCCGTGATTGCATTGGTCGGTTATACCAATGCAGGCAAATCTACCCTGTTTAATGTCCTAACGAAAGCCAAAGTTTTGGCCAAAGATATGCTCTTTGCAACCCTTGATCCAACCATGCGCCAAGTGCGCCTGCCCAGCGGACGTGATGTGATTTTATCAGATACTGTGGGCTTTATTTCGAATTTGCCCACTCAGTTGGTTATGGCCTTTCGAGCCACTTTGGAGGAAGTCTGCTCAGCAGATCTTATCCTGCATGTCCGTGATTGTGCTCATCCTAATACCAAGCAACAGGCTGTAGAAGTGGAGAAAGTTTTAAAAGAGTTAGACTTGGAAGAGGCCCTTGATGATGGTAGGGTAATTAATGTTTATAACAAGGCGGACCTCCTTGCAGACGATGCTCGAGAGGTATTGATCAACTCATTACGTCACAGTTCAAATGCTGTGTTGCTCTCTGCGGTGAGAGGAGAAGGAATAGATGAGCTATGTCGGCTCATTGACCAACAGTTAAACCGTAGAAAAATGACTTTAGAACTTGATCTCCCTCTTGATCGAGGTGAAGCCCTAGCTTGGCTCTATCGCCAAGGAGCTATTGCGTATCGGGAAGATCATGAAGAGAGTATTCACTTACAATTGCAGATTAGCCCTGAAGATTATGCGCGGTTTAAGAATCGCTTTTTTCCTGAGTAAAGTTAAAGTATTGTACCCCTAGCCTACAGGTCTCGCCAAAGCAATAAGCTGGGGAAATTTCTTTCTCTTAGTGTATTTTTCTTCTTCCGAACCCAGGTTAGATGAAATATATAAATTGGGTCGTCTTGAAAATGGTGTCTTTCTCCCCATCTATCACATTAATGACATTGCGAGGTACCATGAAATTTATCGTTTTATTCTTAAGCCTTATATCCGTAAGCCATAGCGCTGAATATATAAAGCAACTTGTTGGCTTCTTTGCAATGGGGAAAGATCCTGTGCCCAAGGAAAGAATTTATTCCGCTCCTTTTGAGGATGATTTTATTGAAAAAAATAAAAATGAGTCTCAAGTGAAAGTGGCTTTAATTGGTTCAAATTTAAAATCAACATGGCCTCTTATTGGGTATCCCAACCCTAAAACCAACGCGAGGTACTTCCAAGCGCCGACAACTGAGCCCTATGATGATGAAGCGCTTAAAGTTTATTATGAGTGCTTGAATTATTTAGCCAGAGATTTGTTCAAATTTACACTTCGCGATCAAGGGGCTGTCGTCGACCTTCGAGGTTTTCCCTTAATTGGAGAACACTGTCAAATCTGGTTTACAGGAAAAGTTGTTTTGCGTCTGTCATTTAAAAATATGGCTGGTTATCAAGATTGCAAAAAAGATCCCATCCAAGTAGGTTATTTAGGTTTTGATACACCATTAGGGTATAAGCCGATTCTTTCCTTTACAACCCAAAAGCTCTCTAACTATATGGAAAACCTTCGTCAATCATATGATTTGAGTCCCATTAAGTACAATGACATGCGCATCTGTTATGAACTTAAATCGTTTAAAATAGGTAATACCTTATTTATCCTCCACAGTATGACTTCAGACGTTACTAAAAAAGGGTTGGTTCTTCATCTAATGGATGAAAATGCCTCTCCTTATAAAGAGCCACATCAATATGTGCGCCCTTGTATGGTCAATAAAATTTATCAAAACCTGTTTTTGCCTCATGCCGATTTAGAGCACAATGTGCTGTCATTAAATCCCAATCAGGATAGAACAAACCAAAAAGAAAAAGAGAGTGCTAGTCTAAAAGAGGGAGATAATGGGGACGATTTTATAACATCCTTAAGTGGTCAACGCAATCTAAGTGATAATGAGATATTATTCAGTGTGGATCTTGGTGGCTTTGGAAGTATGTTGTAGGCAATAGAGCAAAGTATTTTAAACTTTTAGTGGAATAAAGTTTGTTGGCGATAAGGTCTTAGAATGATACTTTATGGAAGATAAGGTTGATTCTTCCAAAATAACAATATTAAGGAACGATATGTTGCGATGCGCTTTGCTTGACAATAGAGGGATTTTACGTGTTACAGGTCCTGATCGATTTGAATTTTTGCAAGGTTTGATCTCCAATGATATTTACAAATTGAAACATCAAAAAGCAATTTATACCTTGTTGTTAAGTCCTCAGGGCAAATTTCAGTATGATATGTTTATCATCCAGATTGATGAGGAATTGTGGATTGAAGCAGAAGCCTCCCGATTGGAGGATCTTAAAAAACGTCTCAATCTTTTCAAATTAAAATCATCCATCTGCCTTGACGTGGATAAGAATTGCACTATTTTTGCTTGTTGGGGGAATACCAACGCGCAAGATGAACAGATGCAAGTTGGCCCTGAGATTGGAACGTATTCCCCTTATTCCATTGCCTTTAACGATCCAAGGCTGCCAGAGCTTGGTGTTAGAGTCATCCACTCTGGGAGTAATAGCAACCCAGTCTTTTTGCCTAATGACTGGGAACGGGTGAACCAAGAAGAGTATCGTCATCTATGTTTACAGTTTGGGGTCCCGCTCGAGGAGGATATGCCTGTCGATAAGGCTATACCTTTGGAATGTGGTTTAGATGAGTTGAATGCCATTGATTGGAATAAAGGCTGTTACATGGGGCAAGAATTAACAGCTCGTACTCGTTATCGCGGGTTGATTCGCAAACGTTTAATTCCGTGCTCTTACAATGGTTCTTTAACTGAATCAGTCGTTATGCAAAATGATCGGGAAGTGGGAGAAATTCGAAGTCAAAATCCTTACTTTGTTATGGTATTATTGCGACTAGAAGCTTTGCAAAATTCTGCATCTTTACACTGTGGGGCAGCTACATTGACGCCTCATATTCCGTATTGGGTGCATTTACCTGAGGGTGAGTAATTAAAATATGTCCACCTATCAAGAGTTTGTTCAACAGTTAAGACAAACTTTGCGTCTATCAGACGTGGTGCGCTCTCATGTAAAATTACAGCGCCGAGGGCGTGAATTTGTAGGACTATGTCCTTTTCATAATGAAAAAGGCGCGTCTTTCACAGTGAATGATGATAAAGGATTTTATCATTGTTTTGGTTGTGGGGTTCATGGAGATTTGTTTGATTTTGTTATGCAAAAGCTTCACATGCCGTTTAAAGAGGTGGTGGAGCTTTTAGCTGATCAAGCGGGTTTGAGTTTGCCAAAAATAACTGGGTCTTCCGCGCAATCTCAGGCTCAAAACAGCTATGAACTTCTGTATCAAGTTAATGAGGCTGCCTGCCAATGGTTTGAAGAACAGTTGCGGGTCACCAGTTGTACATCGGTATTGCCTTATTTAAAACAACGTGGTCTGACTAAAAGTGCCGTGCTTCACTTTCGTTTGGGGTATGCTCCCGAAGGTGGGCTAAAAACCTATTTGCAAAACAAAGGATTCTCTCAAGATGTTCTCATTCAAGCTGGGTTGTTAATTCAACCGGAGGGTAGAGAACCGTATGAGCGCTTTCGTCGACGTTTAATGTTCCCTATTCAGGATGCCAAAGGTAGAGTGATTGGATTTGGTGGTCGGATTATTGATCAAGGTGAACCAAAATATTTAAATTCACCGGATACGCCTTTGTTCCATAAAGGCAAAAATTTATATGCTATGCACCACGCTCTTGCCCATGCTCGCTCTGGGGAGCCTTTTATTGTTGTGGAAGGCTATATGGATGTCATTGCCCTTCATCAAGGTGGGATCAAATCAGCATTAGCTCCATTGGGGACAGCTTTGACAGGAGAGCAAATCCAACTTTTATGGAAAACTTGTGAGACACCCATTTTATGGTTTGATGGAGATGAGGCGGGGAGAAGAGCAGCAGAGCGAGCTGCTTTAAAATGCTTAGAGGTTTTAAAGCCTGGCTATAGTTTGCAATTTGCCTTTTTGCCGTCAGGAGAAGATCCAGATTCCTTAATTCGTCGTCAAGGAACTTTAGCGGCCCGACAATGCTTAAGCAAAGTTATACCTTTAATGGATGTGTTGTGGCGAATTTTCATGCATCAGCGAGTGTTAGAGACTCCAGAGCAAAAAGCTAAAGCGCGTAAAGATCTCATTGAGTTAACGCAAAGCATTCTAGATCCAGATACAAGACATTTTTATCGACAAGAGTTAAATTACCGTCTGCAAGCATTGCTGACCAAAGATTTTCGAGAAAAACGGGCTCCTATAGGGCCTCAAATTAATCCTTCTGACCGACCCTTATTAGGAAGCACACAAAAAAAACTACAAGGACAAAAAATTTTATTGGCAACGGTGATAAATCACCCCACATTAATAGCAGATGTCGCAGAACAATTAATGATCCTTGAAGCGGTCAATGATTCTATTGATGAATTACGGCATGCTTTATTGACTTTACAGGTAGAGTCGCCGGATATGAGTCGAGAGGAATTGGTTAACAGGTTGCAAGAAAACGGTTTTTCTGAAATTATATCAGAGTTTGAACAAAATTTTGGGCAAACTCATGGAAAATTTGTGAGCCCATCAGCAAGTTATGAAGAAGCTCTCCAGGGATGGCGCGAAATTTGGCAAGTCGTTCAAGAACAACAGTTTTTGCATGATGAAGCAACCCAGGCCATAGCATCTATGGCGTCTTCGTTTGACGAGGGGTCTTGGCAACGCCTAAAACTAATCAAGCAGTCGCTCTTAATGCGACCAAGAAACTAAAAAGGAGTTTACCTGATTATGGCAAGTAAATTGGCACCCAAAGCGGATGTTCCAGATGTTGCTGAAAGCAACAATGATATTCCCTTAATGGAACTGAGCAAGTCCAATCCTTCCCTTAAACGATTAATCAGTCGAGGCAAGGCAAGGGGATATATTACCTATGATGAATTAAATGAAGCGTTGCCTCAGGATCAGTTATCTTCTGATCAAATTGACGAAGCCATGTCTTTGATCTCAGAAATGGGGATCAGTATCGTAGACAGTGACGAAATCGAAGAAGGTGCTCTTGATAATGAATTGAATGGCGATCTTGCTGATTTCGATAATGATGAAGAAGACGAAGAAGGGGCCGAGTCTGTTGTTGGTCGCACGGATGATCCTGTTCGTATGTATTTGCGCGAAATGGGTAATGTCGAGTTGCTTTCTCGTGAAGGGGAAATTGCTATTGCCAAGCGCATTGAATCAGGCAAAGAGATGATGTTGGGCGGCTTGTGTGAAAGCCCCTTGACCGCTCGAGCCATTGATTATTGGCGCGAACAGTTGGAAGCTGGCAAAATGTTGTTGCGGGATATTATTGCCATTGATACCAGCAGCAGCTTTGATGAGGATGCTGAAGATTTTAGTGAAGCTGGTGAAGAAGTTGAGGATATTGAGGAAGGAGAAGGCGGCGAAAACATAGAGAATGATACGCCTGCTCAACCGTTGTCGGCCGTTGAACAAAATTTACTTCCTAAGGTTATGGGATTATTGACCAATTATACGGAAATTTACTCTCAACTCTGGGATTGCCACCAAAATCTGATTGCTCAAGGTAAAAAGGCAGAGGAAATCAGCAAAGCTGAATCTTACAATAATCTGAAAGTGAGTTTGATTGGTATTATTGAAGAACTCAAGCTTAACACCGATAGCATTGAATATCTGTTGGAAGAACATAACAAAGTTAATCGACGGGTTGCTAATTTGGAGCGCAGATTGGCCGCTTTTGCAGATAAGAGCGGTATTAAACGGGAACAGTTCTTAAAGGCTTTCACCGATACGACGTTTGATCGGGCTTGGTTAGAAGGTCTTCATAAAAATACAGGTAAAGGTTGGAAAAACTTCTTAGAAAATCATACCGTTGACTTAGAAGAGCTGCTTTTGATTGTTCAAGAAGTGGGCGAAGAGACAAGCTTGCCTTTTGGAGAGTTTCGTCGCATCGTGACCGTTGTTCAACGGGGCGAGAGAGAATCTTCTCGAGCTAAGAAAGAAATGATTGAGGCTAACTTAAGGTTGGTTGTCTCTATTGCCAAAAAATACACCAATCGTGGGTTGCAGTTCTTAGACTTGATTCAAGAAGGAAATATCGGGTTGATGAAGGCTGTGGATAAGTTTGAATATCGTCGTGGTTATAAGTTTTCTACTTACGCCACATGGTGGATTCGCCAAGCAATCACACGATCCATTGCAGATCAGGCGCGAACTATTCGTATTCCGGTCCACATGATTGAGACCATTAACAAAATGGTTCGCACGTCCCGTCAAATGATGCACGAGATTGGTCGAGAACCAACTCCTGAGGAATTGGCTGATAAGTTGATGATGCCTTTAGAGAAAGTGCGCAAGGTTTTAAAGATTGCCAAAGAACCTATTAGTTTGGAAACGCCGATTGGTGATGAAGAAGATAGTCATCTTGGGGATTTCATTGAAGATAAGAATGCTATTTTGCCGGTGGATGCTGCGATCCATAGCAACTTGAGAGAAACAACAACACGAGTATTATCCACGCTTACCCCAAGAGAAGAGCGGGTATTGCGGATGCGTTTTGGGATTGGGATGAATACAGACCACACATTAGAAGAAGTTGGTCAACAATTTGCGGTAACCCGTGAACGTATTCGTCAGATTGAAGCCAAGGCATTGCGTAAATTAAAACATCCAAGCAGGTCTCGTAAATTACGTAGCTTTTTGGATACCTAAACAGTCTAAAATCTTTTATGCTCTATTTGACACTCCCCCTAGCAAGATGCTAGGGGGTCTATTATTAACGTTGAGCACATAGGCTGATTATGCGTCTGACCCAAAAAGTTAAAAAAATTTTATCGTACTATGAGAGTGACAACCCTGGAACCAAAACCAATTTAGCGCGTATGCTGATGCATGGTCGCTTGGGTGGTACTGGTCGAATGATTATCCTACCCGTGGATCAAGGTTTTGAACATGGGCCTCGCACCTTTGTCCCCAATCAAGCAGCGTTTGACCCCCATTACCATTTCCAAATGGCCGTAGATGCTGGTCTTTCTGCTTATGCAGGACCTTTGGGTTGGTTAGAAGCAGGGGCTGATACCTTTGCAGGATCCATCCCAACAATTTTAAAAATCAACAGCAGCAATACCCTTTATGGCAAATCCAATGCTCCTGATCAAGCTGTCACCGGATCCATTGCTGACGCTTTAAGATTAGGCTGCTCTGCCATTGGATTTACCATTTATCCAGGGTCTAATGCGTCCCTTGAAATGTTTGAAGAAATTCGAGAATTGTCTCTTGAGGCAAAGTCTTGTGGCCTTGCTGTAATCATTTGGTCTTATGCACGAGGTGAGATGAGCAAGGAGGGAGAAACTGCAGTGGATGTGATTGCCTATGGTGCCCATATGGCAGCGCTGCTTGGTGCCCATATTATCAAAGTGAAGCTACCAACTGCTCATCTGGAAATGTCTGAGGCTAAAAAGATTTACCAAGAAAAGGGAATCAAAATCGATACCTTAGAGGATCGGGTTCGCCACGTGGTCCAATCTTGTTTTAATGGACGCCGTTTGGTCGTATTCTCAGGAGGAGAGGCCAAGAGTGTCAGTGATGTTATGAGTGATGCTCGGGCTATTGCAGCTGGAGGGGGTAATGGATCTATTATCGGTCGAAATTGTTTCCAAAGGTCACGCCCGGAGGCCATGGGCATGTTGAAAGAAATGACAGAGATTTTTCGTAAAAGCTAAAGGAGTCATCATATGAAAATCAATGGCAATGCCATTCGCGTTGGTAATGTTCTAGAGTATGAAGGAAAACTATGGGTCGCAGTTAAAACCCAACATACCCAACCTGGAAAGGGTGGAGCTTATATGCAAGTGGAATTAAAAGCCCTTGTAGAGGGAACCAAAACCAACGTGCGTTTCCGTTCTGCTGAGCAAGTTGAGCGTGTTTTCTTGGATGAGCGTCCTTACCAATATTTGTATGCAGAAGGGGATGACTTGGTTTTTATGGATCAAGACACTTTTGAACAAATCACCATTGCGCGTGATTTTGTCGGAGATGCGGCCGACTTTCTTCAAGATGGCATGGTTGTGAATGTGTCTTCCCATGAAGGAAAGCCCATTTCTGTTCAGTTGCCAGATACGGTCATTTTATCGATTACGGAGGCAGAGCCCGTGGTTAAAGGCCAAACGGCTTCTTCTTCCTACAAGCCAGCAATGTTGGAAAATGGGTTAAAAATCATGGTCCCCCCTCACATTGATACCGGCATGCGAGTGGTGGTTAACACAGCTGATGGTAGCTATGTAGAAAGAGCAAAGGATTAATTGATTTTTTATGCCTAACGGCTTAAAAAAATATTGAGACTATGTGTCATCATCGCGAGACTGCAATGACTCCTTTTCCGTGATAGCGAGTCGCAAATGGCAAAAACAATCCGGATCGCAGCGTTGTTGTTCTCCTCGCGATGACGATAAAAGAAAAGGTCATCGCGATGACTCTTCTCTTTTTGTAATTACCAGAAGAACCTTTGCCTCGACGAGGCAAACTATGGATTAGGAAAGAGTCGCAGCGAGACTCATTAAAGCTAGGACAATCTGGAAAATAATCTAGGTTTAAAAAAACTTATTTAATTATAACCAACATTGAATTGCTCTTTGGAAAAATTTGACAGGAAATAACAATGAACACGCAACGCATGACCACTGGGTCTTCTTTAATAAATGTTATGGTAGCAGCTGCTTATAAAGCAGGACGCTCTTTGGTCCGTGACTTTGGTGAAATTGAGCATTTGCAAGTCTCCAAGAAAGGTTTAGGAGATTTTGTCTCCACCGCAGACCATAGGGCAGAACAAATATTAATGATGGAATTGAAAAAGGCTCGGCCTAATTTTGGGTTCGTTGTCGAAGAATCAGGTGTAGTTCCTGGAGAAGACAAAGACCAAACATGGATTATTGACCCGCTCGATGGCACTTCTAATTTCCTTCATGGAATTCCACATTTTGCCATATCTATAGCCTTACAAGCCAGTGATGAGATTGTAGCAGGTGTGATCTATAACCCGGCCATTGATGAACTTTTCTGGGCAGAAAAAGGTAAAGGTGCTTTTTTAAATAAACGCCGATTACGGGTCTCTGGTCGCAAGCATCTAGACGAAACTCTTATTGGGACAGGAACACCTTCTAGTCGCCATGGTTCTTCTAAACAATTTCTGACACTTATGGAAAAAATTGTCCCAGAAGTTGGCGGGATTCGTCGTTATGGAGCAGCTGCCCTTGATTTAGCTTATGTTGCTGCAGGGCGCTATGATGGGTACTTTGAAATGGGGTTGTCGTCCTGGGATATTGCTGCTGGTCTACTTCTAGTAAAAGAATCAGGCGGCTATGTTAGTGAAATTAACGGTGGTAAAGAAATGCTTAAAAGTGGAAGTGTCTTGGCTGCTAACCCCTTTATCTTTTCCCAATTAAGTGCCCTTTTAGGACGTTGATATTCTCTTTAAGGGTTCATTAGGAGCCATCAAGGTTGTGTGAGATTCATCAAAGAGGATAGTCGTCCTTCTTCACGAGCCCTGCCAGGGGGCAGGGCGGGGAGATCCAGGCAATTTTGGATGACACCGTCGTTTTGTGTCTCTTAATGACACTTTATGGAGATTCATGTGGTGCTCATAAGGCTGATTCCACAAAAAAGTCATTAAAGACCAGAGATTGAGCAAAAGCCATTAGAAAGAATCAAATAATTAAACAATGGACAGTTTCATTTTTTCTCGTCTATAATATTGGGATCGTGGGGGTTAAACTTCACATAGTAATCATTATATATAATAGTAATTTCCACTTTTAAAAATTGGGTCAAATGCCTTCTGTATCACAAGCTATAGTTGTCTCAGATCGTTTGTCAGATTCGCACAAAGAGGCGGCTGAGGCTATAAGCCTTAAATTATTTACAGCCGAATTTAGTTACAAGGATCGACCTTGGGCGTCTTTAAAAAAGACATCTCGTATTTTGGCTCGATTTAGTATTTCAGGACAAGATCAACTTCCTGAAGGAGATCGTTTAGCTCTTCTTGAATCTTATAGTTGGAAACCAATCAAGGGTTTTGCCAGTTATATTGACCCTGCTATTCTGGAGCGAGCCAATTTGGTCCTCATGACTGAGTCTGAGAACCTGGCTCATTTGGCCATGGATATTTATTTTAAACTGATCCCTTTGTTGCGCGAAAAGGGGTGGGTTGTGGAAATTGATGAATCCTTTCCGTTTCGTCCCATTGAACAAGAAGGGGAGTGGTATGCTGAACTGGGAGGGGGAACAATTTCTGGTCCTACCGATTGGTTTGACTTGGAAATGGGATTAATGATTGATGGTAAACGAGTCAACATTTTACCAATGTTGGTACGCATGTTACGTCAAGATTCAGGTCGTGCTCAGGTGGAATCAGCGATTAAGGAACAGGATACAGCACCGATTTATGTCCCGATGGATAATGGACAGCTTCTTCCCGTCCCAGGTGATAAGGTTCGCTACATTGCCCAAACCCTAATAGAGCTTTATGATGGGGATGCATTAACGGACGAGGGTAAGCTTCGTCTTTCTGCTTGGCAATCCACCCAGTTGGTTGAGATTGAAGCAGCTATGAAGGCTGCCCAGATGCGCTGGTTTGGAGATGATCAAGCACGTTTGCTGGGTGCTAAATTGCGCGATTTTACCACCATTGAGCAAGTTGATCCCCCGCAAGGTCTTCAATGTTCTCTAAGGTCTTATCAGTTACAGGGGCTTAGCTGGCTACAATTCCTTCGTGTTCATAATTTAAATGGTATTTTGGCTGACGATATGGGGTTAGGTAAAACAGTTCAAACCCTTGCTCATATTTTAGTAGAAAAAGATGCTGGCCGCCTGGATAAGCCAGTTTTGGTGATTGCGCCGACCAGTTTGATGACGAACTGGCGAACGGAATCGGCAAAGTATGCGCCTTCATTAAAAGTTTTAGTGCTTCATGGCCAGGAAAGAAAAGACTTATTCCACGAAATCACCCAGCATGATCTGGTATTGACCACTTATCCTTTATTGTCACGGGATAAAGACAATTTGTTACGCCATGAATACCATTTGGTTGTATTAGATGAAGCCCAAGTCATTAAGAATCCGAACACCATGGCCCATCGGATCGTCCAACAAATCTCTGCACGTCATCGTTTATGTTTGACTGGTACACCCATGGAAAACCACTTAGGTGAACTTTGGTCTTTGTTTTATTTCTTAATGCCAGGATTTTTAGGCGATCAGAAAAAGTTTAATCGTTTATTCCGGATTCCTATTGAAAAGGAAGGGGATGAAGATCGCCGCCTCTTGCTTGCACGCCGGGTAAAACCCTTCATGTTGCGCCGTACCAAGCAACAGGTCGTTTCTGAATTGCCCCCCAAAACGGAAATCATTCAAAGTATTGAGCTCTTGCCTCAGCAACGTACCCTATATGAAACTGTTCGCCTCACCATGCATGAACGAGTTCAGCAAGAAATAAATGAAAAAGGCTTAAATCGCAGTCATATCGTGATCTTGGATGCTTTATTAAAATTACGACAAATTTGTTGTGATCCTCGATTGCTCAAACTAGATGCGGCTCGTCATGTCTTGGAATCAGCGAAAATGCAGTTTTTGATGGATACCTTACCAGAGATGATTCAGGAAAAACGGCAGATTCTTATCTTTTCCCAATTTACAAGTATGCTAGCCTTGATTGAGGAAGAACTTCAACGTCAAGACATTGGCTATGCAAAATTGACAGGGCAAACCAAAGATAGGGCTACAGAAATTGAACTTTTCCAATCAGGTCAAGTCCCGGTATTTTTAATCAGCTTAAAGGCGGGAGGAACCGGTCTGAACTTAACAGCAGCAGATACGGTCATTCACTTTGACCCATGGTGGAATCCAGCGGTGGAAAATCAAGCAACTGACCGTGCTTATCGGATTGGTCAGGATAAACCCGTATTCGTTTATAAATTAATGACCGTGGGTACAGTTGAAGAAAAAATTATGGCCATGCAGCAGCGTAAATCAACCTTGCTGACGGGGATTCTTAATGCGCAAAGTGATGGTACAGATGCTCTGTTTTCGCCATCAGACTTGGAAGCGTTATTTGAGCCTTTAAACTGAGACATGGCCCTATCCATAAGTTGAGCGTCAGGCATTAAGCTACAAAGACTGTTTTGATGTTGGTGAATTCCCGTATACCCCACATACCTAATTCTCTGCCGTAGCCACTATCTTTGACGCCCCCGAAGGGAAGTCTCGGGTCAGAGCGAACAAAGTTATTAACAAAAACTTGTCCTGCCTCTAGGTAATTAAGAGCCAATTGTTCGCCGCGTATAGGATTAGAGGTAAAAACAGCAGCTCCTAAGCCAAAAGGCGATTGATTGGCAAGGGTAAAGGCTTCTTGCTCGTTTTGAGCCTCAATAATCGCCGCTACAGGCCCAAACATTTCTTCATCAAAGGCAGGCATGCCTGGACGCACATCACTCAAAATTGTGGGGGGATAGTAGGTTCTTGTATTCTCGGGAAGGAATCCTCCTAAACGGATTGAGGCACCAAGGGCCACGCTTAAATTGACTTGATGATTAAGGGTATCCCTTAAATCGGCTCGCGCTAATGGACCAATTTGCGTCGTAGGATTATGGGGATCACCCCAATTAATATCTTTAAAAATTTGGATCATATGATCTTCAAATTCACGCTTTACCTTGGAAGCCACAATAAACCTTTTGGCTGAAATGCAACTTTGTCCGACATTGATAAGGCGACTTTGAGCGCATAATTTGGCTGCAGTAGGAATATCTGCATCTTCCAAAATAATATATGGATCACTCCCACCTAATTCTAAGACAGTCTTTTTCAACATAGCTCCTGCTCTGGACGCTACAATCCGTCCCGCCTCCGTACTACCGGTAAAAGCAATGCCACGGATGGACGGATGATCAATTAAGGGAAGTACAGACTCCCCAACGAGCAAGAGAGATGTAAAAGCACTCGTGGGAAAACCAGCATCTTTAAAAAGCTGTTCAATAGCCAGAGAACATCCAGTGACATTAGATGCATGCTTCATTAAAATTACATTGCCGGCCATTAAAGCAGGAATGGCAAAGCGTATAGCCTGCCAAAAGGGAAAATTCCAGGGCATTATGCCTAGAATAATCCCTAAGGGTTGATAGGTGACGTAGCTACTGGATCCATCCGTGATGATGGGAATGTCATCGAGAAAGGCTTCTCCATGGTCTGCATAAAATTCACAAGCCCAAATACACTTTGCAATCTCCCCATAGCCATCTTTAATTACCTTGCCCATTTCATTGGCCATTATGGTGGCAAGAGAATGACGGCGTTCGTGAAAGAGATTTGATAATTTTCTTAAGAGTGTAGCACGCTCGTTAAAACTTGTTTTTTTCCAATCGTGAGAACAGTTGATTGCTTGTTGGATACGCTCAGTCACCTCCTCAGCGGTGTGTGGACTATAGGTTTCAATGACCTCACCTGTTGCAGGATTGATGATTTTAATCATGGCAAATAATTTACTCTCCTCACGCTTTATTTTTATTATCTATGGGCGGGAGGATGGAGTCACCTAGTTATTTGTAATCTTAAAAAAGCTTAAAAAAATATCTTCTAAACCTGGGTGTTTAGGAAATATCCACCCTTATTACATTCCCTTGACGCCATCATTTAGGATCTTGTAAGACAGGGGTGGTGCATTTATTTAAAAATTTAATAGAGATCAAAATGAATAAGAATTCAAAATACTTGTTATTATTAGCTTTAAGTATATTCAGCAGTGCTGCGATGGCTATTGATGATTATCGTCAAGATTCAGGATTGGTAGGGCCAAGCCATTATGCAAAAAATAAAACCTCACAGGAAAATCCAGATGTTAAAGCTTTGCAAGTAATTCAAGAGAAACATAAGGACACCCTAAAAACGGATGTAAAATTAAAAGAGCTAGATGATTACTTTAGCGATCCCGCCGAGGATACAGGGTTTACACGAGAGATTTTTGCTGCCTTTAAAGGTACAAAAGGTGAAAGTCCAGTAATTGCCTCAGCACAGCAAAAACTTCCTGATGACAAACTCCTTGCTGTTCACAAATTTCAAGGGGATAAAACTGTAGAGGGAATTCCGGTTCAAATTACGCAAAATGCAACTTTGGACAGTAAAGGCACACAAAAACATGAAGCGACAACGACGGTGGTGGCAGAAAAAAGTGGTTTTAAAATTACTTTTAAGCAAACCCTTGATTTGTTGAATGGCGGGAAACCCATAATCAGTTTGACGGAAGAAGAGATCAAAGATGAGGGATCAAGCCAACCGGCGGTTATAAATGGTGTACTGCACGTAGCCATTTATTCTGATAAGGAAGATATTCCAACCACAACGGGCCCGACTTCTGCCATTCGTCAGATATTTAACCTTCCTCAGTAACCCCGGTCCAGGGTGGAGAAAAGATCACCCTGGAGCTTACCTGTTTTTACAAATTGGGTGTAAGAATAAACAAATCTTTTAAAGTATTGCCCTAACACGCAAAATAAAATATGACTTATGCAAACTTGCGTGAAGAGAATAATAATTATGTCTTTGTTAAAAACACTTGTCCTTGGGGGCGTTATGACTCAAATGGTTATGGCTTGTGATCTTAAAAACACTCTTATCAGTCATCATTCTGATTATCAAATAAGTTTAAATGTGGAGAGAGAAAGGCTTCAAGCCCATCCTTCTTTAACATTACCCTTGGACCAAGAATTAGAGCTTTTGCAACAAGTCACTCAGTTTGATTTGGGACGCTTTTTGATGGCCAATAAGGGGCTTAATGGTGAATGGACAGCGTACATCATCTCAAAAGCTCCCACCTTGGACTTGTCACATCCGCTTGAAAAGTGGGTGATTCACCAAGCGCCCGCTGTTCGTGCCACTCGGGAGCGATTTGGTATTTTCCAAAAAGAGATTCAATCCCGCCTTCGTTCAGGAATGACCCTAGCCTCTCTGCCTTGCGGTTTAATGGATGATCTTTTAACGCTGAATTATACAGGACTCGACCAGATAACCCTTGTCGGAATTGACTTAGATCCTGATTCTATAAGACGAGCTGAAAAAAATACCATCGTTATTGATCCTCCTGCAAAAGTGAAATTTTTGAACGAGAATGCTTGGAACTTGGAGATTCAAGAAGAGTATGATTTGTTGACCAGCAATGGATTAAATATTTATGAACCCGATGAAGCTAGAGTGATAGAGCTCTATAAAAAGATATATCAGTCCTTGCGTCCTGGGGGAACTTTTGTGACGAGCTTTCTAACCCCTCCTCCAACAATAGATCCCAAGTCTCCTTGGAAAAATTATAATCTTGCCGATGTGTTGAAACAAAAAGCCTTATTTAGCGATGTGTTACAAGTGAAATGGCAATCATTTCGCTCCGAAGAGGAAACCCGCGTCCATTTGGAAAAAGCTGGATTCACGACTTTAGAGGTAATTTATGATTCTCAGGGGATGTTCCCCACAGTCATTGCAGAAAAAAATAAAACCGTTGTTTAAACATTATTTAGCCCTTTCCTTGGTCATCTTTCTGTAAAAGATTGATCAAGGCCCTTTAAAAGAGGTTTTAGGAGAAAGCTTAAAACGGTTCTTTTTCCTGTCTGGATATCTACATCCACCTGCATTCCTGGCGTGAGGTATAATTTTTTACCATATTTCTCCAGATAATTTTTATCTGATTGGATCAACACCTTGAAATAATTTTTCTCTTCTTTATCTTGAAGTGCATCTGCACTGATCGTCTGCACGACTCCATTTAATCGTCCATAAATGGTAAAATCATACGCAGAAACCTTAATCATGACAGGTAATTCTGGATGAACGAAGCCGATATCATCCGGCGCAATTTTGACTTCGGCTAAAAGCTCATCATTTAGGGGAACAACAGTGACGATATTCTCTGCGGGTTTGATGACGCCCCCAATGGTTTTCACATGGAGCTCTTTGATAATCCCATCAATAGGAGAAGCAACAGTTTGCCGTTTTAATCGATCCTCATAAATAGATTTATTGCTGGCAGCATCGGCTAATTTTAACTCAGCTTCTTTAAGTTCTCTTTGATTTTGAGTGTCATATTCACTTTTAACCTTTAACACCTTGGCTTCTGCTTGTTTAATGTCGGCTTGAAGGCTGGATAGTTGGTCATTAAGGCTGGAAATTTCGCCCTTTGCCTCTAAGACAAGACGTTTAGATTCCAAAGTGCGCAATTTAGAGTACAAGCCTTTCTCGAAAAGTTGCATTGTAATAGAATATTGTTCTTCCAAAACGGGCAATTTTTCTTTGGCATACTTTAATTTTGTTTCTGCTTGTTGATGGTCATGTTTTATGGATTCCAGCTCCTGCTCAGCAATGGCCAAATCTTTACGATGTTTTTCTTCAGAAGATTGGTAGAGCTCTTCTTCTTGCTTTGTAAATTCTGGCAAAATCTTTTGTATGTCTTCGGAAGGTTTAAATTTGGTTCTGTTTATTTGAGCTTTGAGACGATGAATGGTCAATGTATGGCGGTAAAAATCCTTATTAATGTCTTCTAAATGGGCTTTATTGGTTGTCTGATCCAGCTGTAAGAGCGCTTGTCCTTGTTTGACGACTTGACCTTCTTGAACATGGATAGCTTCAACAATACCTCCTTCTAAATTACTGATGACTTGGAGTCTTTTAGAGGGAATGATTTGCCCTATTCCTTTGACGGATTCATCAATATGAAACACACTAGCCCAAACAAAAAATATAACGACAATCGCACCAATAATTTTCAATGTTAAATAGGCGGTATCTTTTGTGTGTTTCTCAAAAAAGAGCTGCAAGCGATCAGCAAGGGTGACTTCTTGTTCTCCTCTGTGTGGCAAAAGGGATGAGCGAAGATAGGTTTCCATATGGTTTTTAACAGAGTTCCAGCAGCTCTGGAAAAAAGTTTTTATCTTAAGTTTAGATCGAAACCAAAGTGAGATGATGATCTGTCGTTTAGTGAAAAACTTCTTGCGGTTCCCTTTCTTTTTTCTCCTCCCTTTTTGGGTTGGAGACGAACCTCTCCCCATCAGAATTTCTCGTGCCATCCCCCATTTTTGTATCAACCATTTCTTTAAAAATGTCATGATTGCCTCTCAATGGGGGTGTTTACATGAGAGGAGTGGGTGGGTTCTGGTTTTGAATTGTTTGAGGAATGTTGGTGAAGGGCTTGTAAAACTTGATCGCGAGGCCCATCAATCATCACTTGTCCCTGTTCAACCACTACCAAGCGATCTACCAGATTTAAGATCGGCATGCGGTGGGTAATGACAATAAAGGTTTGATTGGTCAAGGCAGCTCCTAAACGTTCAAGGAATAATCGCTCAGATTGGGGGTCCATGAAGGCTGTTGGTTCATCCATGAGCAAAATTTGAGGATTTAAAACTAACGCTCTGGCAATGGCAACCGCTTGCTTTTGTCCTTGCGATAGGCCTGAGCCATCCTCCCCAATCGGCATATTAAATCCGAGGGGATGGAGACGGACAAAGTCCGTAACGCCAGCAATTTCGCAGGCTTTCAAGAATTGTTCATCAGAAACATTAATTAAACCAGCTATGATGTTATATTTTAAGGTACCACGCCAAAGGGTGACATCCTGAGGAATATAGCCAATGTGACTTCTCAGCTCAAAAGGGTCTGTCTGCGCACTATCCACACCATCAATGAGAATATGCCCATAATTGGGTTGATAAAGGCCCATGATCAATTTTTCGAGGGTGGTTTTGCCTGACCCGATACGACCAATAATCCCAACACGGCTACCAGATGGAATTTTAAGGTTAAAGTTTTTGATGCTTTTAAGGCGTTGATTGGGATAACTAAAATCTACATTAACAAACTCAATACTGCCCTTGAAATCCGGTCGCGGTTGATAGCTGATTTCAGATTGTCGTTCTTGAGGAAGATTCATGATTTGCCCCAATTCTCGTACTGAGGCAAGAGATTGATTTACCCGGCTGATCAAACCAACAACTTGAGAGATAGGAGCAACAGATCGTGAGACGAGAATAGAACAGGCAATCAGGCCTCCAAAGGTTAAATGGCCAGAGGTAATTAAATATACACCCGCCACAATGGTCGCCACATTCGCTAGATTTTGAATGAAGGAAGTGACGGAGACGGTTATATGGTTAAATCCTTTCAATTGATTGCTGACCTCGGCTGAGTCCGTGAGAATATTTTCCCATTGGGTTTGAATTTTTCGATGCATGTTAAAGGTTTTAATGGTCTCTACATTGGCAATGGAATTAATGAGAACGCTATATTTGTTCTCACTAATCTGGTTAAGGCGTTGCACATAATTAGCCAGAGACGGTTGGGCAATAATGCTGACGCCCAAAATCACAATGATCGCAATAATTGGAATTAAAACGATCCATCCACCAATAAGGCCAACAACCAAAAGGAGAAAACCAATAAAGGGAAGATCGGAGAGGGTTACAAGCGTTGTGGATGATAAAAAGTCTCTTAAACTTTCAAATTCCTTTAAGTGATAAGCCATGGAGGTAGAAGAGGCTGGTCGTGATTCCATGCGCAGGTTAATCATTTTCTCAAATAATTCAGAACCAATTTGAATATCCACTTTTTTACTGGCATGGTCGATGAAGTAGGTGCGAATGATCTTTAAAATTCCATCAAAGGCGTAAACAATCACAACCCCAAACGTTAAAACCCAAAGGGTTTCAAACCCTTGATGCGGGATTACTCGATCATATACGGTAAGAGCATAAAAAGTGGTGATCACCAAGAACAAGTTAATTAGTCCGCCTGCAATTCCGGCTTGAATATAGAGTTTTCGATTTTTTTTAAGAATTTGAAAAAACCACCCAAAGACGGAAAAGTAGTCATCAGGTGGCTTTAACGTGTGACTCAGGAAAAAGGCTTCTCCGGTGTATATTTTGATGAAATCATCCAAACTCATATGGGTGGGTTGGTCTTTATTTTCAGCATAAAGGAGCGTAATATCTTTATCGGTAGCTTTAATGACTAAGGCGCATTGGTCATCTTGCAATAAGACAATGCAAGGCATAGAAAAATGAGTAAGATCTTGGGCCTCTCGCTTGTCAGACTTAACCATTAAGCCGATTCGTGCAGCAACCCTTTCAAAAAATTCTCGATCAAAAGGATCATTGGGATAAGGAAGGCCTGCCATCAAGGCTTCCTGGGTATAAGGCATGCCTCGCAGATGAGTGTATAACTCTAAGATGTCTAAAAGGGCCATGAAAACGCTTCCTTGTTGTCTTCAAATGTTAGCAAGGAAACGTTAAAAATTTTTTAAGTAATGACTATTTCCGTCAAAGATAACTGTTGAGCATCTCTTTAAGCTGAGTCTCTAATCGCTCTAACCCTTCACGAGTTGAAGCTTCACAGCGGGCTACCAATACCGGTTGAGTGTTTGAGGCACGCAATAACCACCATCCATCCTCTGTTTGAACGCGAATACCATCTATATTGTTAAAGGGAATACCAAGACGATCCATGGCTTTTGAAATATTTTCAATAATCTGGAATTTTGTAGCATCTGGGCAAGGAATTCTCATCTCAGGTGTGGAAACCATTTGAGGTAGCTGGTCGAATAGCTGGGCCAGGGTATAAGGAGAGTGATTAAGCATCCGAATGACTCGGATTGCTGCATATAACGCATCATCATATCCATAATAATCGTCGGCATAAAAAACATGGCCGCTCATCTCACCGGCCAATAAAGCTCCTGTTTCTTTCATCAGCTTTTTAACAACAGAGTGTCCCGTGCGTCCCATAATGGCTTGGCCACCGGCACTGTGGACAGTATCAAAGAACATCTGGCTACATTTCACATCGGCAATAATGGCAGCACCAGGGTGCTGTTGGAGTAGGTCTTGACTTAACAGGGTCAGCAGCTGATCCCCCCACAAAATTCGCCCCATGCTGTCTACAACACCTATTCGATCCCCATCCCCATCAAAAGCGATCCCTAAATCACATTTGTTTTCCTTAATGACTTGGCGAAGCTGGATCAAGTTTTTTTCGTCACTGGGATCGGGGTGATGAGCGGGAAAATTTCCATCAATAGTTGCGTTAATCACATGATGAATGCCAGGAAGAAGGCCTGTCAACATACTGACAATTTCTCCAGATGCTCCGTTGCCAGGGTCCCAAGCAATGGTGAGTGTTTTAGTAGATGATTGGTCATTCTTAAGAAGGCGTTGGACATAAGCTTGGCGGACATCGATGTGTTCAATTGAGCCTTTTTTTGACGATAAAATGACGTCTTGGTCAGGCAAACGCTGGATGTCATGACCATAAAAAGGACGATCTTTCAAGGTTATTTTGAAGCCGTTATCCTCTTTTGGATTGTGTGACCCAGTAATCATGATGCCGGCCTGAGCTGGGGTTTCCTGAACAGCAAAGTAAAGCATGGGAGTGGGGCCTACGCCAATATCCAAGATATTTATCCCCGCTTGGGTTAACCCTTCCACCAGAGATTGGTAAAGCTCTGGAGTGCTCAATCGGCCATCCCGCCCAAGACAGATGAGAGAGAATCCCTGCTGGTGCCACAGGGTACCCAATTTTTGTCCTAACAAGAGGGCATCTTTTGTGCTCAAGGTTTTGCCAAAAGTCCCCCTGATGTCATATTCACGAAGGATCAGCGGGTTAAAGGTATGCTGCGTCATTAAAAAAATTATGCTCGTTTGCGATATTGATGAAGTTGGGCACCATAAACCGGGGGACGACCAATGGAAAGGTAGTCAATGCCTGCGGTCTCCATTTCCTCCACACGGTAGATATTGCGCAAATCGATTAATAAAGGATAACTCATGAGCTCTCGAAGTTGAGTGAAATCAAGAGCTCTAAACTCGTTCCACTCTGTAATAATCACCGTGGCGTGAGCGTCTTTCATGGCTTCATAAGCTGAAGAGCACCACTGGACATGGTTTAAAATTTTACCCGCTTCCTCTTCACCAACGGGATCATAGGCTTTGATTTGAGCGCCTTGTTCTTGAAGTAATGGGATAATATCCAAACTGGGAGCTTCACGCATATCATCCGTATTCGGTTTGAATGTCACACCTAATATGGCAATATTTTTGCCTTTAACACTTCCTTTCAGAGCCTGGATAATTTTATCAGCCATAAATTTCTTGCGGCTATCATTGGAGCGTACGACAGATTCAATAATGCGAGTGGGGGCTTCCAATTCTTGCGCGGTTTGAACTAAGGCTCGGGTGTCTTTAGGAAAACAGGACCCGCCATAGCCGGGACCAGCATGGAGGAATTTGCGACCAATACGCCCATCCAAGCCGATGGCTTTAGCCACATCCTGTACATTGCCGCCAGCTTTTTCACAAATATCGGCCATCTCATTAATAAAGGCCACTTTGGTGGCAAGAAAAGCATTAGCTGCATACTTAATAATTTCAGCAGTTTCAATATTGGTAAATACCATGGGCGTTTCAATAAGATAAAGAGGGCGGTAAAGTTGTTGTAATACAGCACGGGCCCGGTCTTGACCTTGACTGTTAGGATCGGTTCCAATCACCACCCGGTCAGGGCGCATAAAATCGTTAATCGCTGAGCCTTCTCGTAAAAATTCTGGATTTGAGGCAACATCAAAATCAGCTCCAGGATTGGCCTGCCTCATGATTTGCGCAACACGCCGAGCAGTTCCCACAGGAACTGTAGATTTGGTGACCACAACAGTGTATTTTTGAATCGCCTGAGCTACTTCTTCAGCTGCCTGGAAAATATAACTTAAGTCAGCTTTTCCGGTGGTTTTACAACTGGGGGTTCCGACAGCTAAAAAGACAGCATCAGCGTCAGCGATGGCCTCACGCCCTTGAGTGGTAAAAACAAGTCGTCCTGACTTTTGAGTCAATTGAACCAAAGACTCTAAGCCAGGTTCATAAATAGGGATTTTGCCAGACTTTAATAAATCAATCTTGGTCTGATCTTTATCAACGCATGTAACATAATGGCCAAATTCAGCAAAACAAGCGCCTGTTACGAGGCCTACATAGCCAGAGCCAATAATAGTAATACGCATCCATTAGCCTCTATTCATATTATTTTTTATATACTTAGGAATAATCGTCTCAAAATGCTTGCAAAAATCTTCATCGGAACAGGCATAAGCGATATTGGCTTCTAACCATCCTTCTTTGGTACCACAATCAAATCGTTGTCCTTTAAAACGAATACCAAAAAAACCAGATTCTTTCATTAACGGATTGAAGGAATCGGTGAGTTGAATTTCTTGACCAATCCCAGGATGCTGTTGATCAAGAAGATCGAAGATTTTTGGCTCTAGAATATAACGACCCACAATAGCTGTACGTGAAGGGCTTTGATCCTGTTTTGGCTTTTCAATAACGCTTTTTGCTTTGACGACCATTCCGGACTCTTTTTCAATCTCTAAAATCCCATACCGAGAAACTTGATCGCTTTCTACTTCCATAACGGCGGCAAAGTTACCTTGTCCTATTTCTTGATAGGCTTGAATCATCTGGGCAAGGCAAGGCTTATCGCTCAGGATCAGGTCATCAGCCAAAATTAAAGCAAAAGGCTGATCCCCGATAAGATTGCGGGCACACCATACCGCATGCCCCAGGCCTAGGGGTTGTTGTTGACGGATAAAAATGGCTTCCCCTGGGGCTAATTGACTGTCGCGCAACTTTTCTACAATTGTTTGTCGCCCTCTTTGCAAAAGGGTGCCTTCTAGTAATGGATTTACATCAAAGTGATCTTCAATGGCGGTTTTCCCTTGAGAGGTCACAAAGATAAATCTCTCAATACCTGATGCGCGAGCTTCCTCAACGGCGTGTTGAATCAAGGGCTTTTCCCCGACCACCAGCATTTCCTTAGGAATGGCCTTGGTTGCAGGCAGAAACCGGGTGCCAAGACCAGCAACAGGGAAGATAGCAGTGCGAATGGGAGTAGACATCACTTTAATACTTTATTTTGAATCAGATGTGTGACTAATGATAATATTTTTAGCTTCATTCAACAGTTTTGCCAAGTGTGTAACGCCACCTACATCAGGATGAACCACATGGATGAGCTTTCGATACTGTTGATTCACCTGTTCATGGGTTGCATTTCTTGGTAAATCTAATATGCGGTAAGCCATGTCTAAAGTCATGGATGATCCTTCTAGGGAGCGCTGGTTTTTCTTCCCCTCAGACCAAGGTCTGATGATTTTTTTAATGTGTGGGTAGAGAATAATAACACATAAGGCGAGTGGAAAAATAAAGAGAGCCATTAGGCGCAAATATATGTTCCCTTGCGTGAAAAGCACGAAGAGCCCCAAAACAATATATAGGCCGAGACCAGCAGTTAAAATCAATAATTTCATGATTTTAAGATAAGGCAAAGAAACTAATAAATGGCTAATTTTGTTCCTTTTTAAGACCATCGTCGAAAAAAGTTAATATTTAGTAAAATTTTCGTTAATATTTTGTCATTTTAGCCGTATTCTGAGTTTGAAAATCTAATTTTTAGAAGAAAAGGTCATTTCATATGGAGTACATTTTTCCTGCGATTATCGGCTGTGCGGTAATGGCGGTTTTATACGCTGTATTTGCAAGCCGTTCTATCCTAGCTGCCAGTACTGGCAATTTGGAAATGCAGCAAATTGCTTCTGCCATTCAGGAGGGAGCAAAAGCGTATCTTAATCGTCAATACACCACCATTGCTATGGTTGGGATTGTCATCACCCTATTCCTGTCCTACTTTTTGTCCACCTATGCTGCGATCGGCTTTGTGATTGGATCTGTGTTGTCAGGACTCGCAGGGTATATTGGTATGAATGTGTCGGTTAGAGCTAATGTGAGGACTGCTGAAGCTGCCCGTAAAGGTCTGGCCGAAGCGCTTGCTATTGCGTTTCGCTCCGGTGCTATTACTGGACTTTTGGTGGTTGGTTTAGGGCTTCTTGGTGTTGTCCTTTACTATCAATATCTCCTTACCCTTCAAATGCCTCAACGCTCCCTATTGGAAGCTCTTATTTCTCTCAGTTTTGGTGCTTCTCTCATATCCATCTTTGCTCGTTTGGGCGGGGGTATCTTTACCAAAGGCGCGGATGTTGGTGCGGACTTGGTGGGTAAAATTGAAGCTGGTATTCCTGAGGATGATCCCCGTAACCCAGCAGTAATCGCCGACAACGTTGGCGACAATGTGGGGGATTGCGCGGGTATGGCTGCGGACTTGTTCGAAACATACGTGGTTACCATTGTCGCCACCATGGTTTTAGCGGCCATCTTTTTCAGAGATGGATTGCAAACCTTTATGATGCTTTATCCACTGATGATCAGTGCGGTATGTATTATTGGCTCTATTGTCGGAAGCTTCTTTGTCAGTCCTACACCAGGTAAAGGGATTATGTGGGCCCTATATAAGGGGTTTGTAGCAACCTCTATCATTTCTGCCATTGCGATTTTTGGGGTGACTCATGCCCTTTACAGTCATATGGCTCAATTCTTTCCCGTGCATCTGATTCCCTTTAATGAGACAAATCTGATGATTTGTGCCTTTACTGGAATGATCGTTACTGGCCTTTTAGTATGGATTACGGAATATTATACCTCCACTGAATATCGCCCTGTGCGCAGTGTAGCAGAGTCCTCCACTACGGGTCATGCAACCAACATCATCCAAGGGCTTGCTGTTTCAATGGAATCTACAGCTCTTCCCGTCATTGTCATTTGTTTGGGGATTATCATTGGATACTTAAATGCTGGTATTTATGGTGTAGCCATTTCTGCCACTTCTATGCTTGCTCTTGCTGGTATGGTGGTTGCTCTTGATGCATATGGTCCGGTAACTGACAATGCAGGAGGGATTGCTGAAATGTCTAACCTTCCTAAAGAAGTTCGCACCATCACCGATGCTCTCGATGCCGTTGGTAATACGACAAAGGCAGTCACCAAAGGGTATGCCATTGGCTCTGCTGGTCTTGCTGCTCTCGTGCTATTTGCAACTTACACGGAAGACTTGAAATTCTATTTTCCTCATCTGACCGTAGATTTCACTTTGAAAGATCCGTTTGTGCTCATTGGACTTTTCATTGGAGGTCTATTGCCTTACCTCTTTGGGGCTATGGGTATGAAAGCTGTTGGCCGTTCTGGCGCTGCTATCGTGGTGGAAGTGCGTCGCCAATTCCGTGAATTGCCCGGTATTATGGAAGGAAGACAAAAACCAGATTATGGTAAAGCTGTGGATTTGTTGACCAAGTTTGCTATTCGGGAAATGGTGATTCCTTCTCTGCTTCCCGTGTTAGCTCCTGTGGCTTTGTACTTTATTATTAACTCTATTGCAGGACAAGTGGCTGCTTTTTCAGCTCTTGGTGCCATGTTGACAGGAACCATTGTTACCGGACTGTTCGTTGCCATCTCTATGACCTCCGGTGGTGGGGCTTGGGATAATGCGAAAAAGTTCATTGAAGATGGTCATTTGGGTGGTAAAGGTTCAGAAGCGCATAAAGCTGCTGTAACGGGTGATACCGTTGGTGATCCTTACAAGGATACAGCTGGCCCTGCCATTAACCCCATGATTAAAATCATCAACATTGTGGCTTTACTTCTTTTAGCAGTATTAGCTCACTAATCTTTTCCCTCTGAAGGTAAAAACGTAGCTCCGGCTGCGTTTTTTTTTGTTTTCTGTTCATCCAAGTACCACATACACACACTTGAGAAAAATTCATAAAAAAAATTAACTATAATATTTTATGCATTTTCTTTAAATTACATTTGGACCCCTATCGGAGCGAAAGATGACCTTAGATACTATTGTAATTATCTTCTACTTTGTTGCTGTTTTGATGATCGGAATTAAGGTGGGAAGAAGCGTTAAAACAGCTCAAGACTTTACCACAGGCAACCGTTCTTACTCAGCGGCAATCATTTTTGCAACCCTATCTTCGGCCTTTATAGGCGGAGGATTTACCAGTGGTTTGGCGGAAAAAGTGTTTAGCGTGGGTATTGTTTACGTGGTGGCTATGTGGGGATTTAGCTTGAAAGAAATATGGGTGGCAACAGTGATAGCGCCCCGCATGGTTGCCTTTAAAGATGCGGTCTCGGTAGGGGATATTATGGGTAGACTTTATGGTCCTCGAGCAAGAATTCTGACAGGTTTAGCCTCGGCTTTGGTTTGTGCTGGAATAGCAGGGGCCCAATTTGGCGCCTTTGGATATATTCTAGAGGTACTGATGGGCATCCAACCCATTTATGGGGTTCTTTTAGGAGCGATTATTGTCATTCTTTATGCTTCTTTGGGGGGGATGAAAGCTGTGGTGGCCAATGATGTTATACACTTTTGTGTTCTCATCATTGCTCTTCCCTTGGTTTTCATCTTTGGTCTGATTCATGGCGGGGGGATGACATCTATTATTGAGACCACGCCCAATTCCCATTGGATGGTGTTTGATCAAATGCCCATTCTCGCCGTCTTAGGATTGTTTTTGAATTTCTTTTTTGGGGAAACCTTGGTTCCACCTTACGTCCAAAGACTCTTGATTGGTCGAAATTTTAAAGAAACAGCGCGTGGCACATTATGGAGTGGTCTGCTTTCCATTGCTTTCTTTGCCCTTGTAGGTGGCATAGGACTTATTGCTCTGCATATAAATCCGGCAATTAACCCCAATCTTGCTTTGCCTTACGTCATCTCCACAGTTATGCCTGTGGGATTAAAAGGCTTAGCCATTGCGGGGATGATTGCAGTAATTATGTCCTCTGCCGATGCCTTTTTAAATGCAGCAGCCATTGCAATTACCCAAGATATAGTCATACCTCTAAAACAGGGTATGCTGAGCAGTAAGAAGGAACTTGCCATTTCTCGTCTTTCCTCGTTATTGATCGGCCTGGCAGCAGTGATATTTTCCTTAAGTATTGGCAGTGTGCTTGATATTCTTCTCTATGCTTACAATTTTTGGACACCTTTCATTTTGGTTCCCCTCGTGGCTGGAATTTTAGGGTATCGAGGATCGGCAAAATGTTTTTGGTATGGGGCCTGTGGTGGGATTGGCAGTGTCATTGTGTGGAATCTATGGCTTTCTGAGGCCACAGGAATTGATGGAGCGTTAGTTGGTATTGCTGCTAACTTTGTGATCTTTAGTGGGCTGATGAGAATGGAGCGTCCTATCTCCGTTTCTTTTGCTTCATAGAGAAATGTATGGGATGTAGTCTTCTTGAACTCATTCTCTGTAGAGTCAGAGATGAACTTCTGAGTTGATACTGCAAGGACTTTCCATTGAAAGTTGGTTGTCAGATTCCCAGTTATATGTTAGGGTGCCAAACTTGAATACCCTATGCAGCATACAGAAAACAAAACAGGCTGCACTTTTTTGGTAAAAAGCGAATTTTAAGAGAGCAAATACTATGGATATTGCAAAAGTTTCCGTTGGAAAAAATGCCCCTCATGAACTTAATGTGATCATTGAAGTGCCTATGGGATCAGACCCGGTTAAATATGAAATTGATAAAACATCGGGCGCAATATTTGTGGATCGTATGTTGCATACAGCGATGTATTATCCGTGCAACTATGGATTTGTACCCCATACCTTATCAGCTGACGGAGACCCTTTAGATGTTTTGGTCTTAAGCGATGAGCGGTTGATACCAGGATGCGTCATTCCCGTATCTCCCATTGGGGTATTGGTGATGGAAGACGAAGCCGGAAAAGATGAAAAGATTCTGGCTGTACCCACACCGAAGATCAGCGCCATTTATGAATCTAAGAAAAATTACACCGACATTCCTGAAATTAAACTGGAACAGATTGCCCACTTTTTCTCCCACTATAAAGATTTGGAGAAAAACAAATGGGTAAAAGTGCTGGGCTGGCAGGGCGTTGAGGAAGCGAAAAAGGTGATCCTTGAAGCCATTGAAGCGGCGAAAAAACACATTTAATTATTATTAATCCTATTTGTGTGATTTTAACACAAGGGCACCCATGGGTGCCCTTTTTTCTTGAGCATGGGCTTCTATTTATATTCGAGACCCAAAATTTTGTAACGTTTGGAAAGCCTTAAATGAGCTAAGCGCTCATTCAAGACTCAGAGAACATAATTAACCGAGATTAGATTCAACGAAATCCCAATTGATCAGGTGGTTCATGAAAATGTCTACATAGTCAGGACGACGGTTTTGGTAGTCGAGATAATAAGCATGTTCCCAAACATCGCAGGTTAAGAGAGCTGTCATACCATGGACCATAGGCAGATCGGCATTGCCTGTCTTGATGATCTTCAATTGACCTTGACCGTCTACCACCAACCATGCCCAGCCACTACCAAATTGGGTGAGAGCAGCTTGCTTAAAATCTGCTTTAAATTGATCCATAGATCCAAAAGCTGATTCAATTTTAGCTTTTAAAGCAGCAGAAGGTTCACCACCACCTTGGGGTTTCATGCAATGCCAGTAAAAAGTGTGGTTCCAAACTTGAGCCGCATTGTTGAAAATGCCGACCATATCGGCTTTACCAGCCGATTGACGAATGACTTCTTCCAAGCTTGCTCCTTGAAGCGGATGGTTTTGTAACAAATTATTCAGATTGGTTACGTACGCTTGATGGTGTTTGCCATAGTGAAAAGATAGTGTATTGGCTGAGATATGGGGCTCAAGCGCAGACATATCATAAGGCAGGGGGGGTAATGCATGTTGTGTCATTGATATTCTCCATAAATAATATGATGCTCACCTTGACAAATTTTTCTGCCTTTGCCAATCCCCTAGAAGAGATTGGAAACAAGCAAGGGACGCTAGAGCAGCGGTTTCAGCACGTAAGATACGAGGTCCAAGAGTTATAAAATGAACTTTTGACCGCCGAGCCATGGTGTGAAATTCCTCCGGCGTAAAACCGCCTTCAGGACCAATCAAAAAGATGCATTTTTGGCATGAGTCCAGCTCAGACAAGACGGAGGTAATCGGGCGTGCATCTCCCCTCTCTCGCGCTACCAGGAGGTGGTGGTTTTCTCCCAGATTCTTTAAAAACTGATCCAGAGATTGAAGGTCATGAAGGATTGGGGGACTCAAACGCTCACATTGCTGCGTGGCTTCAATGGTATTTTTAACCCATTTTTCTATAGAGACTCGATGTACATTACTTCGTTGAGTGATAACAGGGTAAAGATCAGTTGCGCCTAACTCGGCTGCTTTTTCCAAGAGAAAATGTTGGGCATCATGTTTTAAAGGGGCAAATGCCAAGCCGACAAAGGGAAGGGGATGCGATTCTCTAACTTTCTCCACAAGTTTAATGGTTGCATGGTTTTTCTTTAACTCGAGAATTTGCGCTCTCCATTCACCTCCCTCATTAAATACATGGAGGGTATCATTGATTTGTAGGCGAAGGACATTTTTTAAATAGTGAGCGTGGTCTTTGTCAAGATCAAATGGGGAAGGGCTAAGTTGAGCAAGATAGAGTCGTACCATGGGTTTCCTTGTTTTTAAAGGGCATCGGTTTCACACCAAAAAGGAATATTCCATATGGGGAAAATGGCCTAAAAAGTTGCCCGGTTTCACCCTAATTGAACTATCCATTGTTATGATCATCGTCGGTATTATAACAGCGGCTATCTTCAAAGGCCAAGATCTTATTGAGTCAGCTCGCTTGAAAGCAACTGTTGAAGACTTTCACCGCTATGCCCTTGCTTATCATTTGTATCGAGATGCTTTTGGCTATATTCCTGGAAATGATCCCCATGCTCAAGAACGATTTGGCCAAGGAGTAATTAATGGTGAGGGGCAAGGAATTATTCGCCCTCAAGAACAAGACCAATTTTGGGTCCATCTTTCAAAGTATAATGGATTATCCCCATCATATGCGCCTCAAAGTAGAATTGGAGGGGTTTTTAGTGTTCAAGGTAATGACGGACGGGGAGAATTGGTGGGAAATTGGCTTGTGCTTTCCGCTCAAAAAGGCACCCTGCGCAGTATATTAACACCAAGGCAAGCCATGGGATTGAAAACCAAAATGGGTGAAGCCCACCCTCAAGAAGGAAAGCTGAAGATTATGGATGGAGAAGAGGTTAGACGTGGGCAATGTATCCTTCATGGTTCCTATAATTTAACCCATGATAAAATTTCATGTGTAGCCGTAATGGCTTTTTAAGGTTAACAGATGACTGAAATACTTGAAATTTTTGTGATCTGTGAGTAGGGTTCATCAAAGAATCAATAAAACAATCGATTAGGGACAGCATGCCATCAACTTCACTAGAAAGATCTACGATGTCTTTGTGGACAGAGGTAGCCAATGAAGCAAAGTCGTGGCCCTTTGAAGAAGCTCGACGTATTTTGAATCGAGTGCAAAATCAAGTACCCAACAAAGGTTACGTTTTGTTCGAAACAGGGTATGGTCCATCCGGTTTACCCCACATTGGCACTTTTGGCGAGGTGATGCGGACCACCATGGTACGTCGTGCCTTTCAAACTCTCTCCCCTATTCCAACGCGTCTTTATTGTTTTTCTGATGATATGGACGGTCTTCGTAAAGTGCCTGATAATGTTCCTAATCAAGATATGTTACGCCAGCATTTAGGCAAGCCACTGACCCGCATTCCTGATCCTTTTGGTAAATACGAGAGTTTTGGTCATCACAATAATGCGATGCTGCGGCGTTTTTTGGACTCGTTTGAATTTGAATATGAGTTCCAAAGTTCATGCGAGTGGTATCGCAGTGGTCGTTTTGATGAAACGTTAAAGCTAGTCTTGATGCATTATGATGAAATTATGGCCATCATGCTCCCCTCTTTAAGAGAAGAACGTCGTGCCAGCTATAGTCCGTTCTTGCCCGTCTGCGAGCGCACAGGGGTTGTGTTACAAGTGCCGATTCTCTCTCGGGATATTGATTCTGCGACCATTACTTATCGGGATGAAGTGACCGGTAAATTGGTAGAAGTTCCAGTCACTGGCGGCCATTGTAAATTACAATGGAAAGCGGATTGGGGGATGCGCTGGCGTTCTTTTGATGTGGATTATGAAATGTCGGGTAAGGATTTGATTGATTCGGTCAAATTATCCAGTCAAATCTGTCGTGTCCTCGGCGGCCGTGCCCCTGAAAATCTCACCTATGAATTGTTCTTGGATGAAGAAGGGCAAAAAATTTCTAAATCGAAAGGTAATGGCTTGACCATTGAGGAATGGCTCAACTACGCGCCTCAAGAAAGTTTAGCCTATTTTATGTATCAGGCACCCCGAAAGGCAAAGCGGCTTTACTTTGATGTGATACCACGTAATGTGGATGATTATTTGACCTTTTTAGATAAATATCCCCATCAAAGTCCAGAACAGCAAATTGATAGCCCTGTTTGGCATATTCACTCAGGCCATCCGCCAAAGCCAGAGAGTGGCTTGAGCTTTGGTATTCTTTTAAATTTGGCTTCTGTTTGTAACACTGAAGATCCCGGGGTTTTGTGGGGGTTTGTCAGCCGTTACCAACCTGGGGCTTCTCCGGAGAAGACACCCTACTTGGATAAGCTCATCCGTCATGCGCTATCATATTATCGCGATTATGTGAAGCCATTTAAAAATTATCGAGATGCCGATGAGATGGAGACGAAAGCGTTACGGGATTTAAAAGAGCGTCTTGCCGAATTACCAGCGGACGCCACTGTAGAGACCATTCAAACTTTGGTCTACGAGGTAGGTAAGGCCCATCCTTTTGAAGAATTGCGGTTGTGGTTTGCCACCCTTTATGAGGTCCTTTTAGGCCAAAGCGAGGGACCACGCATGGGCTCTTTTATTGCTCTTTATGGGATCCAAGAAATGATTAAGTTAATTGATGAGAGAGTCAAGGTTTAAGGATGTGTGGGGAGTTTAAGTATATTCTCCCTATAATCTTCATCGGCTTGGGTGATTTTTAGGTTAGGTTTTTCCTAAATCTTTAGCCCCATTAATTGCGTGTGCTAAGGTTCAATAATCCTGTCAGATGCTTTAATCCTTCAGCTCGGCCATCTCTTTGGGGTGAATCTCTTGCTGAGAGAATTCCCAATCATCTGTATGGTCTTGGGTGGGCTTTTCCATGGCAAAGGCTGAATTCAGCAGGTACAGGGATAAAGTCAATAAGGTTGTGGTCATGGTTAGGGGCCAAATCAAGATATTCATACGATCATTTTAGCCTAGGAAGATTAATTCAAGGTTAATGGGGGCCTAAGGAGATAACCATCAGGATTGTTGGATGCGGAAGAGCTATCTCTGGATTCTCATTGTGTATTAATGAAAGATCCTAGGTCTTTAGTTTTCCCCCCGGCGGATAATCGTTTTTGGTGGAACCGTCCCTTTTTCAACGGTTTGCTTAGGAGACTTTTTGTCGTCTGATAATTCTTCAGGGGTAAGTTCCAGTTTGGTTTTAAAGCGAGCAGAGGGTAAGGCAAACCAGGTTCTTACAAAGACACCAACAATTTTAAAAAGGGCTTCTAAAAATAATTCGATAAGTTGACTCATAATAATTCTCATTTACGATAGATTGACCTTTAAAACAATGGTAATTATGGGGAGAATGCCCTGCATAACAGTTTTAAAGGACTTGTATTAACTATATAGGAATTACGATCCATTATGTCAAAAATTCAGCCTGTACGTGGTACCCAAGATCTTTTGGGGCTCGAGATGGACAAACATCAACGTATCATTCATATCGCCAATAAATGTTCGGCGCGGTATGGATATCAACTCATTGATACACCCATTTTTGAATACACCCCCGTCTTCAAGCGCACTTTGGGCGAAACCTCGGATGTGGTGGGTAAAGAAATGTATACTTTTACCGATCGAGGTGGTGAAGAATTAACCCTTCGGCCTGAAGGAACAGCAGGGGTGATTCGTGCTGTTATTTCCAATGGCTTGACCCAATCTTTACCCCTCAAGTTGGCTTATCATGGTCCTATGTTCCGCTATGAACGGCCACAAATGGGTCGACGTCGTCAATTTCACCAATTTGGTGTCGAATGCTTAGGGGTGATGAACCCGTCTATTGATGTGGAAACCATTGCCTTGGGGGTGGACATTTTAACCGAACTGGGTGTCATGGATTACATTCAATTGGAGATCAACACTCTTGGGGATACTGAGTCGCGCAAAGCCTATCGCCAAGCGCTTATAGACTATTTTGTCCCTTTTAAAGACCAGCTATCTGAAGATAGTCAACAACGCTTAACGCGCAATCCTTTGCGCATTTTAGATTCCAAGGATCAGGGTGACCAAAAAATTGTATCTGGTGCCCCTCAATTTAAAGATTATTTGACGCCTGAGTCTAAGGAATATTTTGCCCAGGTGTGCCAAGGGTTAGAAGCTCAAAAGATTGCGTATGCGGTCAATCCCCGCCTGGTGCGTGGTCTTGATTATTACAACCACACGGCCTTTGAATTTGTCACCACCACCCTTGGTGCCCAAGGCACTGTGCTTGGAGGGGGGCGCTATGATGGTCTGATGAGCCAGATGGGTGGACCTGAAACACCAGGTGTGGGTTGGGCTTTGGGGATTGAGCGCTTGGTTTTGATGATGGGTGATTTAACGCCAGAATATGCGCCCATCTGCGTTATTCCTGTAGGAGACGAGGTTCACCATCAAGCCTTTAACTTAAGTATGGAATTAAGGCGTCAGGGCTTCTTTGTGGACTTTATTTTCAGTGGCAACGTGGGTAAAAGAATGAAGCGGGCCAATAAAGTTAATGCGTTGGTGGCCATCCTGATGGGTCAAGAAGAGCTCGCCACACAGCAGCTCACCGTTAAAGATTTAACCACAGGGGAGCAAAAAAATGTGGCATTAGGGCAAATTGCTGATTATCTTAAAACCAATTATTCGCCAACATTTATAAAATAATAAAAGGTTTTAGCGGTGTCTTTTGCCCTGAAATTACAGAAAGTTTTAGATCGTTATAATGAATTGAGAGATCAACTGACTTCTTCTAAAGTTGATCCTCAAGAATTTGCCAAACTTTCCAAAGAATTTTCTGATCTCGGTCCCGTGGCTGAGGCGATCATGGACTTTAACAAAACCATTGCTGAGCGTGATGAATTAGAACTCATGATCAAAGATCCCTCTCTTGATGGAGAGATGCGTGCTTTAGCTCAAATGGAACTAGAGGCCCTTCGAGACGTTGTGCCCCAAAGAGAGCATCAAATTAAGTTAAGCTTACTGCCTAAAGATGCGGACGATGAAAGGGACGCTATTCTTGAAGTTCGAGCAGGAACAGGCGGTGAGGAAGCTAGCCTCTTTGCCGGCGAGTTGCTGCGTATGTATCAACGATATGCAGCCCATAAGGGGTGGAGATTCGAGCTTCTCAGCACCAGTGAAACAGGTCTTGGGGGGGTTAAGGAAGCCAGTGCTTCTATTTCAGGTAAAGGGGTTTTCTCTCGGTTAAAATTTGAATCAGGCGTCCACCGTGTTCAACGGGTTCCCGAGACCGAAGCAGGGGGGCGGATTCACACATCTGCTGCAACTGTGGCGGTATTGCCAGAAGTGGAAGATGTGGATATTCACATTGATGAAAAAGATTTGCAAATTGATGTATATCGAGCATCCGGTGCCGGTGGTCAGCATGTTAATACCACAGACAGTGCCGTTCGTATCACCCATATTCCTTCTGGCGTGGTTGTCACGCAGCAAGATGAACGTTCCCAACATAAAAATCGAGCGAAAGCCATGAAAATTCTCCGTGCCCGCTTGTATGAAGCTCAACGGATGAAATTGGAGGCAGAGCGGGCGGCAGATCGTAAGAACCAGGTTGGCTCAGGAGACCGTTCGGAGAGAATCCGTACCTATAACTTTCCTCAAGGTCGGGTCAGCGACCATCGCATTAACCTTACCCTTTATAAAATTCAACAGATTATGGAAGGGGAAGCCTTAGATGAAATCATCGATGCATTGATTGCTGAAGATCAAGCGGCCAAATTGGCTGAGGCAGGGGATTAATCTCTGCCCTAGCTATGGGATTGGTGGGCTTTTGGAATCCCTATCTCAAGCTCATGTAAGTCAATAATGACTTCATTTCCTGTTCGATAATAAACTTTAGGGCTCCCGTTAAAAATACCATCGCGATAAATGTTTTCCATCACTTGGAGAACATGAAGTCCTGCGCTCAGAATAGGATCTTGATGAACATTCTGACGTCGCTTGCCGCGACTTGGTTGCTCTAAGATTTGTATCACATTTTTGATAAAAACATAAAGACCGGACAGATCAAAGGAACTGTTTGCCTTCAAGGTGCGAACGTCTGTCAAATTGATTAAAGTCTCATGAATCCTGTGATCGGTTTGGGTGAAATAATTGATATCCAAGGCATTAGTATTCTTAAGGCTTTGAGCAAATTTCATGATCGCTTGACCTAAAGCTTCAGGAATGTCTTTTTCACTGCGTTGTTTGTCATTCCGATTCTTCTGTGATTTTAGAAAAGATTTAGCATGATTGGTCCATGAGGAGAGGTCACTCAAGCCATGGTACTCATGTTTTATAAAGGTTTTGGGCACGCCTGCCAAGGTTGTTACTTTCCCAAAAATAAAGTGGGTTTTTTTATAGGGCAGAATAGGAAGAGCAGGTGCTTTATAGTGATCATCTCTGTTGACTCCAAAGCGAGCATCCACGCCGATTTGAGTAATTGTAGACGTTTTAAAATGACTGGAACTTGAAATAATCGGGCTTTTAGGATGACGATTGTAGACAAAAGGATTACCAAAAGGATTAATCGGTTTAAAAGAGCCATAGGATAAGTCTGATACATGATCTACGTTGCCTGCTAAAAGGGCATAACCTTCAAAGAATTTGTATAGTTTCTCACCTTCATCGATAATACTAAATGCACCACTCACAAAACCTTGACCACTTTGCTCAGCATAATCCGACAAAGCCCACATAACAGCAATGAGACTTTCTAAATAGGCCTGTCGCTGAGTGGGGGTATTATTCTGCTCGATGCAGTTTTGCTTTTTAGGAAGCCGGATATGACAGTCAATATTTTTTAAGATCTCAAGTCTATGATCAACGGATTTTCCTTGGATGACTCTTTGGATGATTGCATATCCTTTGGCAATCAGTTTTTTGCGTTCCTCCTGAGATAATTCATTTTCATGGCGGCTGTCTGTAGTAAAATTTGAAGAAGATTCAGACTCAGTCATCGCGTGGGATTGCGTTGAAAATCCAAGATTCAAAATAACGCCAAGGGCAAGAAAAGTGATTTTGATCATGATTAGTCTCGAGGTAAGTTGACTTAAGAGCTATCCCAAAAATATAGTATAAGATTTAAAGATTGTATTAATACAAGACCGTTTATTTAGCATACCTTTCATTGCTATTTGTCTTTTATAGGTACCCTTTCATACGCCAACGATGAGCAGTTTCTGAAACCATCTTGAGTAAAGGGATAATGTCAATACCTCGATCTGACAAACCATAAGTAACGGCAGGAGGGATGGTGGGCTGATAGTCACGATAAATCATTTTTGCCTCTTCCAACTCCCTTAATTTTTCTGTGAGAACTTTTTGGGAAATGCCAGGTATACATTTTTTTAGAGTGCCAAATCTCTGGGGCCCGTTGATTAAGAGAATGTGTAAAATGTAAGCATTCCACTTTTGACCAATGATTTTTAAGAACGCATCCACCGGACACTTAGTTTGAATTTTTTGATCTCCCATTGTCAAAATCCTTAGTTACAAAAAGGTACCTACTTTACATAAGTAACTTAATTAATTATATCCTGGAATGTCAACATTCAACGTATTAAGAGGAATATATGGCCATTATTTTTGACGGTAACCAGACCAAGATTTCCCCAGAGGCTTTCCCTGGCGTAACCTTAAAAAGTTATGTTCATCCCTTGGCTTGTTACAATGATGGGTATGATACAACCCGTCATGGAACACCTGATGTAAGATTTAGTTTTGGATTATTTACCATTGAAGTAGGGCATGAATGGCCTGCAACAAAATTTGACTTGGCAGAAGTATCCTATTGTCTTCAGGGGGAAGGTGTTTTTATTTGTGATGGGGTTCGCTACCCTTTCAAACAAGGGACAGTGATCTACATTCCAAAAGGTGAGGTTAGAATCATCAAAAATACCAGCGAAGTTCCCTTGCAATATTTGTGCATTGTCGACCCTGCTTGGAGGCCGGAATATGAAGTTGTTTTATGAGACATTCATTCTTAAAAATTTACAAGCTGAATTACCAATCATATTTCTCATTGAAAATGAAAGGGATGAAAAGCTACCGATTAAGTAGCTTTTCCTAATGAAGGTCTGAGCTTTATGCTTAAAAGAGAACAAAAGGAGGCCATTGGCCTCCTTCAGATCGGCACTTTTTTAGAGTACTTTGATCTAATGCTCTATGTGCACATGGCGATTTTGCTCAACGAGGTGTTTTTTCCAAAAGTAGATCCTCACAGTGAGGCTTTGTTAGCAGCTTTTGCCTTTTGTTCTACCTATTTTTTTCGCCCTTTTGGTGCTCTTTTCATTGGTTATCTGGGAGATCGCATGGGAAGGAAATCCACAGTTATCATCACCACCATGATGATGGCTTTCTCCTGTATTATGATGGCTAATCTTCCCACTTATGCTCAAGTTGGGATTACAGCAACTTGGATTGTAACCCTGTGCCGAATTATTCAAGGTATTTCGTCCATGAGTGAGATTGTAGGGGCTCAAATCTACGTATCGGAAATTGTTAAGCCACCTCACCAATATGTTGCTGTATCCTCTATCAGCGTGGCCTCTTCAGTAGGCTCGGTGTCCGCCTTAGGAATTGCAACCTTAGTCACTAATACGACATTCGATTGGCGACTCGCGTTTTGGATGGGGGCTGCCATTGCAGTTGTCGGTTCCGTTGCCCGGACTAGGCTTCGCGAAACACCGGAATTTCTCATGGCTCAGCACCAGAAAAAATTAAAATATGAGTCTTTGAGTTCAGAAAATCAAACCGTTAAAGCTTACTCAAAAACATCCCTTGCTTACTTCCTCATTTACAGTGGATGGCCCATGTCATTTTATGTTTCATTTATGTATTTCAATCCTCTTTTAAAGGAACAATTTGGATACTCTTCTAATGACATCATTTTCCACAATTTTCTATTATCCCTGATTTCTTTGGCTATAACAGCTTTTTTGGCTGGATTAAGTTATAAAGTTAATCCTCTTAATATTCTCAAAATTCGAGGCTTGTTTCATGGATGGGTTACGCTTTGGTTGCCCTTTGCCATCAAGTACAGCACTGAATTATACGAAATATTTCTGATTCAAACAGCTTTGCATTTAGTAGCATTATCGGCTATCCCGGGGGATTCGATTCTACTCAGACATTTTCCTGTATTGAAAAGATTCACCATCAGTAGTTTTTTATACGCCCTTAAAAGTACTGTAATGTATGTAATTACCTCTTTTGGTGTTGTCTATTTAACGAGATTTGCAGGTCACTGGGGATTGTGGATTCTGATGTTACCAGTGACTTTTGGCTTCCTGTGGGGAGTCAGACATTTTGAAATCTTAGAGGCGACCAGTGATGAGGACAAGGGATATTCACCGGTCACAACTTCGTAAAGAATGCACCAAAAAATTGCTCTGTTTTTTTAGGATGAGAGAGAAGATTCTCTCTCTGTCCTATGCATCCAAGTTAACCACTTTCAAGGCATTGGTTTGGATAAATTCGCGGCGAGGCTCCACAATATCACCCATGAGAGTGGAGAAGACTTCTTCCGCTTCTTCCAAATGATTCAATTTAACTTGAAGTAGGGTGCGCACATTCGGATCCAAAGTGGTTTCCCACAATTGATTGGCTGTCATCTCGCCTAATCCTTTGTAACGGCTGATGGAAATCCCTTTGCGTCCTTGATCAAACAAGGCTTGAATGAAGGCTGTCGGTCCTGTAATGACTTGTTTTTTATCTTTAATGGTAAGGGAGCCAACTTCCTTAAATAGATCAATAATCTCCCCTTTCAGATTCTTTAAAGCGCGTACTTCAGGGGTTTGCGCAAAGCCAGTATCGATTTTCCAGTTTTCGGAAACACCAGCAACAGTATGGGTGAAAATACAATCGCTCTCTTGGCGCTCAGCACTCCAGGATTGACGCAAATTAGGTCGATGAGGATCTTTAAGGGAGGCGCTGGTCTTATTTAGCTTTTCAACTAACGAATTTAAGTCGATAGGGTGATCTTCAAAGAGGCCAGCCATTAATCCCTGTTCAATAAGAATAGGTTTATTAAGTTTGCGGGAAAGTCCATGAACATGATGGTAAGCTTTTAACATGGTGTCGGCTAAAGTACGCAGTTGATCACCAGTAAAACTGACCCCGTCAGAGCTTGTGAACACACATTCTTGACAGGCGGCATCGAGAAGGTATGCTTCCATAGCTCGCTCATCTTTTAGGTAAACCTCGGATTGACCTCGTTTAATTTTGTAGAGAGGGGGCTGAGCAATGTAGAGATAACCGCGTTCAATCAAAGGACGCATTTGTCGATAAAAGAAGGTGAGCAATAGGGTGCGGATGTGACTACCGTCAACGTCAGCGTCGGTCATGATAATGATTTTATGATAACGAATCTTATCCGGGTTAAAATCTTCTGACCCGATGCTGGTGCCAAGCGCTGTAATAATGGTGCCGATTTCTGCGGACGCCAGCATTTTGTCAAACCGAGCGCGCTCCACATTAAGAATTTTACCTTTCACAGGAAGAATGGCTTGAAAGGCACGATTGCGGGCTTGTTTGGCTGTCCCACCGGCCGAATCTCCCTCTACGATGAAAACTTCGCTTTTGGATGGATCGCGTTCTTGGCAGTCAGCTAATTTTCCAGGTAGGGAGGCAAAATCCAAAGCGCCTTTACGCCGGGTTAATTCGCGAGCTCGTCTTGCTGCTTCCCGAGCGGCAGCGGCCTCAATGACTTTACCAATAATATTTTTGGCTTCGGCAGGATTTTCCTCAAACCATTGATCAAGGGCTTCTGCCACGGCGCTTTCCACTGCAGGTCGAACTTCAGAGGAAATGAGCTTGTCTTTCGTCTGAGAAGAGAATTTGGGGTCAGGGACTTTAACGGACAATACACACGTTAATCCTTCGCGGGCGTCTTCGCCACTTACCGATACTTTTTCTTTTTTACCGATGGGATTGCTGGCCATGTAGTTGGAGATGGTTCGGGTCAAAGCCCCCCTAAATCCAGCCAAGTGAGTTCCACCATCCCGTTGGGGAATGTTGTTGGTAAAGCAAAGCATGGTTTCATGATAACTGTCCGTCCACTCTAGGGCTACTTCAACGGTAATGGGCTCCTTAACGGTAGTAACGGTAATCGGTTTCGATTGAAGTGAATTTTTGCCCCGATTCAAATAACGGACAAACTCGGTAATTCCTCCTTGATAGTGGAGGATAATTTCATAAGGATCATCTCCACGGTCATCTCTCAAGGCAATAAGCACACCCGAATTCAAGAAGGCTAGTTCTCGTAAACGGTGTTCAATAGTACTGCGGTCAAACTCAATAAAGCGGAAGGTGTTTGTGGAGGGTAAAAAGGTGACTTCCGTACCGGTCATGCCTTGAGCATCACCAACGACACTCAAGGGGCCCTCAGCAACGCCATGTCGGAAACGCATGGTGTGCTTTTTCCCATCTCGCCAGATGGTCAAATCCAGAATCTTGGATAAGGCGTTGACCACAGAAACACCCACGCCGTGAAGACCGCCTGAAACTTTGTAGGAATTTTGATCGAACTTACCGCCGGCATGAAGTTGGGTCATAATGACTTCTGCTGCCGAAACGCCTGCCTCTGGGTGAATATCAACGGGAATACCGCGCCCATTATCGCGCACCGTGACAGAACCATCTAAATTAATAATCACATCAATACGATCACAATGGCCGGCCAAAGCCTCGTCAATGGCATTATCGACCACTTCATAAATCATATGATGCAAGCCTGTCCCATCATCGGTATCTCCAATGTACATACCAGGACGTTTGCGTACCGCATCTAAGCCCTTTAAAATCTTAATGGAGTCAGCGGTATACTCTTGAGGTTGATCATTAAGATCGACTGGTTCTTGGCTGTGTTTTGTCATTGCTTTCTTAACCGTTGATTACTGTTGCTTGCTCAATATGCACAAATTGTGCTCCATGATTCAGTTGTCCAAATTCTTCCACGCTGGTTCCCGAGAGCCATATTTGTAACGCGTTTTGTCCATCGGCGTACCTTTGCAGTTCATTAAGCAAATATGTACGGTGAGTCTCATCTAAGTGTGCCACAACATCGTCTAATAATACAATTACATTACGTTGATGTTGGTGCGCTTGAACCTTAACAAAGGCTAGGATTAAAGCCATCAACAACATCTTCTGCTCTCCAGTAGAGCATAGTTCAGCAGACAAGCTTTTGGCAAGATGAACTATTGATAAATCGCTCTTATGTGCCCCAAAACTGGCCCCCCCCTGACTATCCGCATGGCGGCTCGTAGCTAGAGCTTGAGCAAGTTGACTTTCAGCCTCAATGGCTGGTCCTTCAAGGCACCAAGCATCCACCAAGCCAGACATGTGACCAGCAAATTTGGGGAAAGGAGAGTCTAAAGCATCGGCTTGAGATTCCTCCAGCGCTTTGATCAGCTGATGCCTGGCAATGGCAATGGCGACGCCATCTTCCGAGATGTTTTTCTCTAACTGACTGATCCAGGTGGCATCGAAACGTCCTTCTTTAAGTAAGGTACTTCTTTCCCGAATATAATGCTCATAGCGATGTAAGCGTTGACCATGATTAGGATCAAGGGCTGTCACCATGCGGTCAATAAACTTACGTCTTACCGAACTGGCCTCAATAAATAATGTGCCCATGGCAGGCGTAACCCAAACAACGCCTAAATAATCGGAGAGCTCTGTTTGGGAACGGGCTGGCGTGTGGTTAATTTTGACCAACCGTCTTTCGCCACCTGAAGGTGTGATCTCAAGGCCGGTGGCTAAAAAGTGATCGCTTCCTCGGACAAAGGCCTGACATCCTACAACCCACGAGATTCCATGAGAGGAAGAGATAGCCAAATTGGTCATTTGACTGAGTTTGACTTGGCGCAATCCTCGCCCAGGGGTAAGTAAAGATAGAGCTTCTAAAATGTTGGTTTTGCCCGCACCATTGGGACCGGTGAGAACGACCAAAGGCGCATGAATAGGGAGCGCGAGCTGAGTATAGTTGCGAAAATGAGTAAGATGAAGCTGGGTTATACCAAACTGAAAGGGGGAGTCATTCAGCATGGAACCCAGCACTCGTTAAACACGCATCGGCATGAGAACAAATAAGGACTCTTGATCGTTCATGCTTTGAATCAACGCTGGCGAGGAAGAATCAGCCAACATAATTTGAGCTTCATCATCTCCAATTTGTTGCGCAATATCCAAGAGATATTTGGCGTTAAATCCAATCTCGATGGGATGATCATGGGGGAAATCCACAGGAACTTCTTCTGTTGCGCTGCCCAGTTCATGGCTGGCCGCAGAAAGAACAAGAGAATTATTAGAAACATTCATTTTGACAATACGCAATTTATCTGTAGCCACAGTGGCAACTCGATCTACGGCCGAGGCAAAAGCTTTAGCGTCTACAATCAAAGGCTTATCGTTGTTTTTCGGAATGGCTTGTTCGTAATCGGGATAAGCACCATCAATGAGGCGAGAACTTAAAACTGCATTGGGTAAGACAAACTCAATGCGGGTAGGTGATAATTTAATGGTAACGTCCGCATCCGTTTCATCCAGCAATTTGCGAATCTCAATGACGGTTTTACGTCCAATAATAATGCCTGGCATATCTTCAGCCCCTTCCGGCAGTGGGGCTTCAATGCAGGCCAGACGATGGGCATCTGTTGCAACAGACCGCAGTACTGGGGTGCTTTTTTGGGTATAAGAGTGGAAATAAATACCATTTAAATAGTAGCGGGTATCTTCGACAGACATAGCAAAGCGGGCTCGGTCAATGAGACGTTTAAAGGTGGTTGATGGTAAGTTAAACTTGTGAGGTAACTCACCTTGAGTAAGTTGAGGAAAATCTTCGGCAGACAGTGAAGCAAGCTTAAAGTTGGATTTTCCCGCTTTTAAAGAAACCTGACCATTGTCTGGATTAAGTGAGAGCTCGATAGTTGCATTGTCGGGTAATTTTCGAACAATATCAAATAGCATATGGGCAGAAACAGCGATCTTTCCGGGGACTTCGATTGTAGCAGGAATGTTCTCAATCAGGGCAAGATCCATATCCGTTGACGTCAGACTCAAGGTGTCTTTTTCAGCCTCTAAAAGCACATGACTTAAGATGGGAATGGTGGTGCGTTTTTCTACCACACTCTGGCCATGGGAAAGGGCCTTTAAAAAGACACTGCGGTCAATGGTCAGCTTCATCAGTTAAACCTCCAAAGTACGTCGTAATATTCTTAAATCTTCAGCAAATTCGCGATCTTGCTCTAAAATTTCTTCCACTTTGCGAACCGCGTGAATGACTGTTGTGTGATCTCTACCGCCAAATTTTCGGCCAATCTCAGGAAGAGAGCGAGAGGTCAAAAGTTTGGCTAAATACATAGCCACTTGACGAGGGCGTGTAATGTTCTGAGTGCGTCGCGACGATTGGATGTCGGACACTTTAATGCCAAAGTAATCTGCCACTCGTTTTTGGATTTCCTCAATGGTCAATCGTCGATCATTGGCTTTAATCAAATCTCGTAAAACTTCTTGAGTGGTTTCAATGGTAATTTCTCGCCCCACAAGCGTGGCATGAGCGACGATTCGATTTAAAGCACCTTCTAATTCACGAACGTTAGAGACAATTTTATAAGCTAAAAATTCCATAACCTCTTTGGGAATGGAAACTTTCAGCCCCTCGGCCTTTGCCTGTAAAATTCCTAAGCGTAACTCATAGGTTGTTGGGTGTATGTCAGCAACCAATCCCCATCCCAAGCGAGATTTGAGGCGCTCTTCCATGCCTTGTAGGTCTGAAGGAGATTTGTCTGCTGAAACGATGACTTGATGATTACGATCAACCAAGGCGTTAAAGGTATGGAAAAATTCCTCCTGGGTGGTATCTTTACCACTAATGAATTGAACGTCATCAATCATCAATACGTCTACAGAACGGAATTGCTCTTTAAATGCAACAGTATCCTTAAATCTCAAGGCGCGGATAAATTGATACATGAATTTCTCAGCCGATAAATAAATTACTCGGCGTTCCGGATGGCATTTCTTAATGTGCCATGCAATTGCATGCATGAGGTGAGTTTTTCCCAATCCCACACCGCCATAAAGAAAGAGGGGATTAAATTGAACTGTTTTTGATTCAGCAACTCTGAGCGCTGCTGCGTAGGCTAATTCATTAGGTTTGCCGACCACAAAATTTTCAAAAGTGCACCGAGCATCAAGAGCAGCACCAATAATTTCCCCTTCAGGAGCTTCTTCTGCAACAACTGGTTCTTCTATCGCAGAGGTAGTAGGGGGTGGGGTGGATTGTTGGGATTTTACAATGACGTCGATGATATCAAGGGAAGGGTTGATGTCTTGCCAATATTCGCGAATTTTTTCCACATAATTGGTCATCACCCAATCACGCATAAACTTAGTAGGCGCACTTAACTGAACTGCTCCCCCTTGAACTTGAATGAGATTGAGCGGGGCAATCCAACTTTTGTAGGCAGCCTCCCCAAATTCACGAATGATGTGTTGACAAACTTCATTCCATTCTTCTTGAGGGGAGTGGGGGGAAGTTTGAAGAGGGGCAGGTGCGAGCAACTTAATTCATCCTTACATCAAAAAAAACAATCAACTCAGTGTGGTGATTTTAACCAGGTTTGCACAGAAACACAAAACATCATTATCGGTTATGTGAAAAGTTTTTATTTTTTTCGATAAGACGGGTTCACAGAATCCTATGTAAATGTATATGGATCTACATCTACGCTTATTCGCACATTGCCTAAATTTTTCGCTGATTGCAACCATTGTTTAATGACAGGCTGAATCTTAAGGGACCTGTCAGCCTTAACAAGAAAACGCCATCGAAACCGACCTTTAAGTTTATTTATCGGGGCGGGAGCAGGTCCTAAAATCTTGATGCCCGGGTTGTGGGGGGCAGATTGAGCTAACATCTGCGCTGCTCTTGAAGCTAAGTCCGACTTAAGAGCTGAAATCGTAATGCTAATGAGGCGTCCAAAGGGTGGCATACCATGAAATTCTCGCTCTTGGGCTTCCAGTTCTAGAAAGGCTTGTCGATCGTGGTGTTTGAGAGCGTGAAAGATCGGGTGATCAGGATTAAATGTTTGTAGAAGAACTTGGCCTAAACGTTGATCTCTTCCTGCCCTTCCTGCCACTTGATGAAGAAGTTGATAGGTTTTCTCGCCTGCTCTTAGGTCGCTGCCACTTAATCCCAAATCTGCATCAATAACACCTACCAAGGTCATTAAGGGAAAGTGATATCCCTTAGCGAGAATCTGAGTGCCGATCAAAAGATCAATCTCATGATTGGTGACCTTGTCGACAATAGTCTTTAAATGTTGAATGTTATGAATGTGATCACTGGTCAAGACTTCCAGGCGGAGCTTGGGGAATTTTTTTTGCACCTCTTCCACGATGCGTTCTACTCCTGGACCGCAGGCAATCAAGGTATCAACGGCGCAACATTCAGGACAAGCTTGGGGACGGGGCTTTTGAAAATGGCAAGAATGGCAGAGTAATTGATCTTTGGATTTATGCTCAACAAGCCAGGTGTGACAATCGGGGCATTGAAGGCGATGGCCACATTCATGGCACAAGGTTAAAGGGGCATAACCTCGACGATTTAAAAACAAGATTCCTTGTTCACCTTTTTCAAGGGTTTTTTCAATCGCCTTGCATAATGGGGGGGAAAGCCATCCCTTAGGTTGTTGGCGCATATCAATAAAATGAAGGTCTGGAAGTACAGCTGATCCAAATCGATTATGTAGTTTAAGATGGCCATAGCGTCCCGTTTCTGCATTTAAGAAGGTCTCAAGAGAAGGGGTTGCTGAGGCGAGAACAATGGGGATTTCGGTAAGTTGTGCTCTTTTAACAGCCATATCCCGCGCATGATAAAGAATTTGCTCTTCTTGTTTGTAAGAGGGGTCATGCTCTTCATCGATAATAATGAGTCCAAGATTGGGGAATGGGAGAAAGAGTGCTGAACGAGCTCCAACGACTACCTGTCCTTCACCTTTGATGATAGCTTGCCAGGTTTTCCGACGCATACTTTCACTGAGTTGGGAATGCCAGAGAAGAGGGGGGGCGCCAAATCGATTCTCAAAACGAGAAAGCCACTGGGAGGTTAAGGCAATTTCAGGCAGCAAAATCAAGGCTTGTTTGTCCTGGCGAAGAATATCATCTAATACGTGAAAGTAGACTTCTGTTTTTCCTGAGCCTGTGACCCCATCCAAGAGAAAGGGGTGAAAGTGTCCAAGTGCCTCTTTGATGGCTTGATAGGCTTGGTGTTGTTCTGGAGAAAGAGTTGCTAAGGATTGACTGTCCGTCAAAGAAGGTAACAAGAGTGGGGTGCGACTTTTCTTATCTTGAACAGCGCTTGAGGGTAAGCTCATTTTAAGAACCGCTCCTAAAGGAGCCATGTTATATTCAGCAACCCAGGTAATAAATTGGATCATTGTGGATGGAAGTTGATAGGGAAGAACTTGAGTAATTACCTTAACGTCCCCTTGATAATCTGTGGGGGTTTGTCCCCAAACAACGCCGACCATTTCTTTGCCACGAAAGGGGGCTTTGACCAATTCTCCTTGCCGTAAAGGCGTGGGTGAAGCGTAACTAAATGGACGATCAAGAGCAAGTGGAAGGAGGATGGGATAGATCATTTTGTTCAAGAATAAATTGCGCTTCTTGTCATACCAGTGTATCACGAAGATAAACTTAACGCAGGAGTTTTCCAAATGGATATTTTTCTCGATACCGCAGATATTAAAGAAGTGGAAGAGTTGGTCACAACAGGTTTAATCGACGGTATAACCACCAATCCATCTCTAGCGGCTAAAAGTGGTATTTCCTTTGAAGACTTAATTAAGTCCATGGCTGAGTTAGTCTCAGGTCCGATTAGTGCAGAGGTGATTGCTTTAGATGCTGAGTCCATGATTGCCCAAGGGCGCAAATTAGCAAAAATCGCTGATAATGTGGTCATTAAAGTGCCTTTAACTATGGATGGTTTGAAAGCCTGTAAAGCCTTAACAGCTGATAACATCATGGTCAATGTCACGCTCTGTTTTTCAGCTAATCAAGCTTTGCTAGCTGCCAAAGCAGGTGCAACGTTTATCTCTCCCTTTATCGGTCGGATTGATGATCATGGTAGTGACGGTATGCAATTAATAGAAGAGATTTGTCATCTATATACAACCTATGGATTTGATACTGCGGTGCTCGCAGCATCCGTGCGCCATCCTCTCCATGTAGCTCAAGCAGCGCAAGCAGGTGCAGATATTGCGACCATTCCTCCAAAGGTTTTTCGTCAACTCTATACCCATCCTTTAACAGACATAGGGCTGAAGACCTTTATGGCAGATTGGGAAAAGAGTGGTTTAACAATTTAAAATTCTTGGCAATTTATCCCCGTAAAGTTACCATTGGACAAATCTAAAATTTTATGGGGATTACGATGACCACAAAGTACATAATTGCACTTCTAGCTCTCTCCACCGCTGCTATCGCTGATGACAAAGTGCCTACAGAACTTGGTAAAACGGTGGAACAAAAAGAGCCAGCTCTAAAAACAGAAGCCCTTACTCAAAAGACAAATGAACAAAAATCCTCTGTTCAGTTTAGTAAGGAACAGATTGATGAAATTAAGCGTATTGTGGCTGAAACCATTTCTGACAGTCCTGAGCATGTGGTTAAAGCCATCCAAAATTTTGGAGAGCAAGAGCAACTGAAGCAAACGAAAGCTATGGACGAAGCCATTGCTAAGAATAGAGATAAGCTTTTGGCCCAAGCAGGCGCTGTTAGTTTGGGAGCGAAAGGATCTTCAACTAAACTTGTGGTCTTTCTAGATCCCAACTGTCCCCATTGCCGCAAATATGACAAGGTTCTCCAAGAAGTTGAAAAAGAACATGGTAAGTTTGAAATCGTTTACCGTCTTCTCCCCATCCTTGGAGATAAATCAGTTGAGGCAACTAAGGTTCTCATCGCAGCAGCAGTAGTTGATCATGGCAAATTTACCAAAGTTCTGGAAAAGGTTGCCACAAGTCAAGAAGCACTAGATAAAGCAACAACCCTGCAACTGGCTAAAGATGTTGGGTATGATGTTAAAGTTTTAGAAGAAAAAATGAACGGGGAAGAAGTGAAAAAAGCTCTCGATACCAATGCTGAGTTGGCTCAAGAGATTAATTTGCAAGGAACTCCCACAAGTATTTTGGCTGAAAAAGATAGTATTAAGATGATTACACCTTCTGATAAGAAAAGTTTGGAAGGATACTTAACGGCCGCCAAGACCGAAGGCGCGACAAAAAGCGCATGAAGGTAGGAGTATATCCTGGTACATTTGATCCCGTGACCTGGGGACATTTAGATATTATACAACGAGCCGGACGGCTCGTTGATCATTTAATCATCTCTGTGGCCAATAATCCTAAAAAGAACCCTTTATTTGATGTATCTGAGCGGGTTGATCTCTTGGAGAAAAGTCTCTCCCTTCTGGGAGCTGGTTTTTCTTGGTCTGTGGCCTCCTTTTCTGGTCTTCTGGTCGAGCACGTACGACAAGTTAAGGGAACAGTAATGATTCGCGGACTTAGAGCTGTATCTGATTTTGACTATGAGTTTCAAATTACCAATGCCAATCATTGTCTTGCTAATGATTTAGAAACCGTTTTTTTAATGGCACAAGATAAACACCATTTCGTTTCTTCCAGTTTGGTGAAAGAAATTGCTAGTTTTAAGGGGGATATTCGGCAGTTTGTTCCTGATGTGGTGGCTCAAGCTCTTGAGAAGAAATTTTCCTAATGGTGTGGAAAAATACTTGACGGTGAGGTTGGGAAATCGATATAAAGGAAAAGTCATTTCCCGCACGGGCCCTTAGCTCAGTTGGTAGAGCACCTGACTTTTAATCAGGGTGTCGAAGGTTCGAATCCTTCAGGGCCCACCAAGCAAACCCCGGCTCTATCCCAAATAAGGGGGCAAGAGGTCGGCTCTTTTCCAAAAATGGGGGCAGGAGGACTATCCACATATTACTCTAACTCGTAAACGATAATTTTCAAAGTTTTTAAAACCGTAAGCACGGCGCTGAATGAGCTTCATCTATACAAAAATTTTCCTCTAGAAAAGACGATCTTCCAACAAACTTAAAAGATAGTTTCCATAACCGCTCTTCATTAAGGAATGGGCTAATTCTTGCATTTGAGTATTGTCAATCCACCCTTGGCGCCAGGCAATCTCTTCTGGACAAGCAATTTTAAGGCCTTGTCTCTTTTCAAGCGTCTGGATGTAATGAGAAGCATCAAGGAGTGAATCATGGGTACCTGTATCAAGCCAGGCCTGGCCGCGGCCCATCATTTCCACATTCAAGGCTCCGCTATGAAGGTAATGGCGGATAATGTCCGTTATTTCCAACTCTCCACGGCTAGATGGATTTAGACTCTTGGCAATCTTACAGACCTGATTGTCAAAAAAATAAAGCCCTGTGACGGCATAACGACTTTTCGGGTTTTCAGGTTTTTCCTCAATAGATATGGGCTCTCTTTGTTCGTTGAATTCTATAACCCCGTAACGTTCAGGATCTCTAACAGGGTAGGCAAAAATTGTGGCTCCTTTTTCTCGATGATTGGCTTTGGTGAGCTGTCGTACAAACTCCTGACCATAAAAAAGATTATCACCTAAAATCAATGCCGATGGTGCATCACCAATAAATGATTCACCAATAATGAAGGCCTGAGCTAACCCATCGGGTGAAGGTTGAACGGCATAGTCAATCTTAAGGCCCCAGCGGTGCCCATTACCCAAGATTTGTTGAAAAAGGGGGAGATCTTGAGGAGTTGAGATAATCAGTATATCTCGTATGCCAGCCAGCATGAGGGTGGACAAGGGGTAATAAATCATGGGCTTGTCGTACACAGGAAGGAGCTGTTTGGACAACGTCAAAGTGACCGGGTAAAGGCGGGTCCCCGAGCCCCCTGCCAATATGATGCCTTTTCTCTTCGAGCCAATTTCCTTCATGACCGAGCTCCATACTGGGTTGTAACCCAATCTTGATAGTCACCATTGACGATCTCGGCCACCCAGTCTTGATTGTCCAGATACCACTGAATGGTTTTGATCAAACCTGTCTCCAAAGTCTCTAAAGGCGTCCAGTTTAACTCTCTTTGAATTTTAGTAGTATCGATGGCGTAGCGGTGGTCATGCCCCAGGCGGTCTTTCACATAAGTGATCAAACGCGTATAAGATCCAGCTGAATTTGGCCGCATATCATCAAGAAGTTTGCAGATCCTTTGAACGATCTCAATATTTTGCTTTTCATTACCTGCGGCAATGTTATATACATCACCGACTTTTCCTGCTTCCAAAACTCGAGCCAGGGCAGAACAATGATCACTGACGTATAACCAATCTCTAACATTTTTTCCATCTCCGTACAGGGGAAGAGGTTCTCCTTTGAGAGCGCGATGAATCATGAGAGGGATCAATTTTTCTGGAAACTGATAGGGACCATAATTATTAGAACAATTGGTTGTAAGAGTGGGTAATCCGTAGGTTTGGTGATAAACACGCACCAGATGATTGGAAGCTGCTTTGCTTGCAGCATACGGACTGTTGGGAGCGCACGGGCTATCTTCTGTAGATGGGGTGTCCTGAGATCCCAGAGAACCATATATCTCATCGGTAGAAATATGCAGGAATCGAAAAGCGTCTTTTTCTTTGCTTTCAAGCTCATTCCAGTAGGCGTGAGCACATTCTAAAAGATGGAAAGTTCCGACAACATTCGTTTGAATAAAGGATTCGGGGCTTTTAATAGAGCGATCCACATGGGATTCGGCGGCAAAATTTAGGATAGCTCGAGGACGGTATTGTGTGAGTAATCGTTGAACGAGGCGACGATCTCCAATATTGCCGTGGGCAAAGGCATAACGATGATCCTGTCTGACAGAATGGAGATTTTTAAGGTTGCCTGCATAGGTTAGTTGATCTAAGTTGATCACCATTTCTTCCTTTAAAGCAAGCCATTCTAAAATAAAATTTGAGCCGATGAATCCAGCTCCCCCAGTGACTAAGATTGCCATATCTACCCCTTGAGACCTTCAATTCCAAAGTTTTCTTTTAGCTAGGCTCTCCCATGTCAAATGCGGATCATTCAGGGGGGTATCGTTGTTTATGGACGATCTCACACACCAGTCATGGTTATTATATTTAATTAAGGTACAATTATAGTTTGCAATCAAGAGGGCTGAAAAAAGCTAACAAGGGGTTAAGGAGTTTGTTTTAGGAATGATGTGAGCAAGGAAAGCTCTTGCTTTTTCAAGAAGAGAATATCCTTCGTAAATTAACAAATATTTGGCATTCTGTAGACCTAAAGTAGATCGTAAGGTAAACTGGTAGGGATAGAATAAGGAGAGGGTGTCATGGCTATTTGGTTTAAAGATTATCAATTGTCGGATTTGCAGCAAAGGGCGAATCTGTCTATGCCTCAGCATTTAGGTATTGAGATGATTGAACTTGGACCTGATTATATCAAAGCCCAGATGCCCGTTGATGAACGTACCCGTACCCCCATGGGGATATTGCATGGAGGCGCTTCTTGTGTCCTGGCTGAAACCTTGGGTAGCTTTGCTTCTTTTTTGTGTGTCGATCCTGATAAGCAAATGATTGTCGGCCTTGAAATTAATGCTAATCACTTGGTCAGTGTCGCCCAAGGGTATGTGGTAGGAAAAGCCACACCGATTCGTATCGGTAAACGGATTCATGTTTGGGATATTCGGATAGAAGAAAAAAATACCCAGCAAATGGTTTGCGTTAGCCGTCTGACAGTGGCCATCCTTGATAAAAAGTAATCGCAGCTTTTTCCATTACTCTCAAGATTCAAGCTATAAATAGTTTTATATTCCTCTGCCCGTTTTCAGAGCCCCAACTTTATGCTCGTCAATCTTGATAAAATTTTGCTAAATTTCATTCAAGAATCACCAGTACCTATGGTCAAAGAATGCTTAAAGAACAAAGCCATTTAGATGTGACAATTTCAACACCGTTGGGGGATGACGTCCTGATAGTGGATCAATTGCGTGGGATCGAGTGTACCTCTACCCCTTATTGTTTTGAAATTACCATGCATAGCGTGGAGAAAAGCATCGATTTTGAAAGCATTATTACCCAAAACGTGACCGTGACTTTAACCTATGGAGAGGAAAAGCGATATTTTTCTGGCATCGTTGGTCATATTGAACAGCAGGATACATTAGAAGCTGATGATCACATCTATTGCAAATACGTGGCTAAAATTTACCCTCAATTGTGGTTGTTGAAGTTTACTCAAGACTATCACATTTTTCAAAATCAGCAGACCATTGACATTATCAAGCAAGTTTTAAATGCGGGAGGGGTGACTGATTTAGACGATCAAACCACGTCTTGTGGACGGAATGAGCGAGAATATTGTGTTCAATATGGGGAAAGTCACTTTGATTTTGTCTCTCGTTTAATGGAAGAAGAGGGGATTTTTTATTACTTCACGCACACTGAGAGTGGTTCCACCATGGTCTTGTGCGATGCGTCCTCAAGCCTTTCTCCTGCTGTCGACGATGACTTGAAAGTTGTCACGTCCACCATGAACCACAGCCACATGAATTATATTTTGCGTCTCCATTATAACCGCCAAGTGGTTACTCAAAGCTATGCAACGGCTGATTATAATTTTAAGACAGCTTCAACCAAACTTTACAACACAGTGGATGGAGATGGCGGTGGAGGTGAAGTCTATCGTTATCCTGGGATTTACTTGACCTCGAGTGAAGGAGATACGGTTGCGACCAATCGTATACAAGAGTTGGAATGGTACAAAAATATGATAAAGGGGGTGTCAACGGCGCCTGGTTTGCTCCCCATGTACACACTTTCTGTGGCTGACCATCCTCGCGATGATCTCAATCGATCTTACGTCATATATCGTGTATCTCATGAGTTAGCCATTGATCTCTCCAACCGTAAATATGTGTATACCAATGAATTTGAAGCGTTCCCTGATGATATTACCTTCCGCCCTTTAATTGTTACCCCTAAACCCGTCATTCCAAGTACTCAAACAGCTGTGGTCACAGGAAAAGAAGGGGAGGAGATTTGGTGTGATGAGTATGGCCGCATTAAGGTTCATTTTCACTGGGATCAGTATAACGATTATGATGAAAAAAGTTCTTGTTGGATTCGAGTCGCTCAACTTTGGGCCGGGAGTAATTGGGGAGGTCTTTGGACTCCCCGGGTAGGTATGGAGGTGGTCGTCACCTTTCTAGAGGGGAATCCTGATCGGCCTTTAATCACCGGTTGTGTTTACAACAGTGATAATATGCCGATGTACGCTCAAGACGAACCGTCAAAAAGCACCATTAAATCCAATACCACAAAGGGAGGTGGTGGGTTTAATGAGATCCGCTTTGAAGATAAAAAAATGGAAGAAGAAATCTTTATCCATGCACAAAAAGATATGAATACGGTGGTGGAAGACAATCGTACTTTAACGATTAATATGGGAGACGATACCACCGATATTATGCAAGGCGATCGGGTCGTCACCCTTCATGCTGAATCGGGTTCGGGTGATACCCTGGATGGAGAATCTTACTCTAAAGAGGATAATCGCGGAAATGACACCCTAACCCTGAATCAGGGTTCGCGCTTGGTAGAGTTGTTAGGCCAAGGCCCTAATCAGGGCGATCATACCCTTAATATTGTTAAAGGGGATAACACCATTCATATTACCAAAGGTAATTTCATCATCACCCTTGATGATGGCAGTATCACAATTACCGTTTCCAGTGATATTACCGCCACTGTCGGAGGAAATGTTTCTGCCACCATTAGTGGGAATATGTCCGTGGATGTTTCAGGTGATGTAACAGTGACCAGCAGTGGAAGCATGACCTATCAAAGTGAAGGGGATATGACCCTTCAGTCCTCTGGAAATATCAGTATCATTTCTTCAGGCAACACATCCATTGAAGCCTCAGGTAACTTTTCGGCTGAAGGTATTGAGGCCAGTATGACGGGTGAGGCTACTGCTAAAGTGGAAGGAGGGGCCACTGCAACCATGGAAGGAGGAGGATCTGCCACCGTTAAAAGTGGAGGGACGACCACCATTTCGGGAGGAAGTGCTGTGACAGTTAGCGCTCCCTCCATTAGTTTAGGCTAAGAGGTAATCCGATGAGTAATGCGGCGAAAACAAAAAGCAAACCCAACCCCCAAAACGGGCTGGTGGAGATTAAAGATGCCCAAGGGAATGTAATCCAAAAACTCAATTTTCAGAATGATGTGTTGGAAGGGGAGTCCCTGGTCCTTAATGCTCAAGGTCAGATCTTGAAACGGATGCCATTTAAAGGTGGAAAATTATCGGGTGTGGTTAAAACCTATGATGACGCAGGGCAATTGATCTCTGAAATTGCGTTTGATCAAGGGCAAATGCACGGCGCTGCTCAGTTTTATGCTCATGGTCGCTTGACGCTCAAAGCCAATTATGTGAATGGCAAACAGGATGGATTGGTCATCACCTATTTTCCCAACGGCAAAGTGGCAGCACAAATCAGTATGAAACAAGGAAAAAAACAGGGCGAAACCCTTATATACAATACCCTAGGTGGCCTGCAAATCCGAGAAAACTATGTCAATGATCTGTTAGAAGGTGACCGCTATTCTTACTACCCCAGTGGCAAATTGCTCAGTCATGAAGTGTATCAAAAGGGGTTATTGCAGGGACAGAGTGTTGGATATTACGAAAATGGTAACGTTCAACAGGAAGGAACCTTCGATAAGGGGATTTTAACCCATCCTCTTGTCAAGTATGACCCTAAAGGACGGGAGGTTAGTGATGATTAATCACTTCCTCCTTCTGTTCAAGGGCCTTTGTCTTATCTACAATTACCCTATAATGTTTTAAGGCAGCATACCAATCACTTGACGAACTTCATGCATATGTCGCTCAGCTAAGCTACGAGCTTTTTCCGCACCCTTTTGGAGGATCAAATCCAGTTCATGGGGATTCTTTAAGAGCTCGACCATGCGCTCGCGAATAGGGGATAGTTTAGCAATCAATAGATCCGTTAAATCAGCTTTAAAGGGAGCAAAGGTGCTGCCGGCATATTGGGCACATATTTCTTGATCGGACTTACCACTGAGAGCTGCATAAATATTGATGAGATTACGGGCCTCTGGGCGATCTGTGAGGTGATCAATGTGATCCGGGAGTGGATCGGTGTCCGTCTTAGCTTTGCGAATTTTCAAAGCGATTTCCTCTGGTGTGTCCATGAGATTGATGCGAGAAAATTCAGAAATTTCTGACTTGCTCATCTTTGATTTACCGTCTCTCAAACTCATTACCCTTGTTCCAGGGCCCATAATAATGGGTTCAGGCAAAGGAAATACCTCAGCAGAAAATTGGCGGTTAAAAAGACCTGCCAGGTCTCTGGCTAATTCCAGGTGCTGTTTTTGATCTTCGCCTACAGGGACGTGCGTTGCCTTGTAGACCAAAATGTCTGCTGCCATAAGAACTGGATAGGCATACAATCCAAGACAAGCTAAATCCTTATGCTTGCCAGCTTTGTCTTTAAATTGGGTCATGCGATTGAGCCAACCCAAAGGGGTTAAGCACCCTAGAATCCATGATAACTCTGCATGAGCAGCAATATGACTTTGGACAAATATACTGGATTTTTGCGGATCAATGCCTGAAGCAATATAAGCCGCGGCAACAATACGAGAGTTGTCAGTCAAATTTTGTGTTTCTTCAACGGTGGTAAGCGCATGTAAGTCGACAATGCAAAAGAAGTTCTCTTCCACATTAGGCTGGAAATCAACCCAATTGCGAATTGCTCCTAAATAATTCCCCAAATGTATACTGCCTGTTGGTCGTACACCCGATAAAACACGTTTAATTTGCATGAAGTGCTCCTAGGATTGGCGGCTGAACGCTTGACGTAATCGTTGAATACTGAGAATACCAAGGCAAAAGGCGCTGGCACTGTAAAGTCCTACACCCGTTACAATAGCAAGCCCTACTTTGAAAAGAGCGGTTCCCATGCCTTCATGGACAAAGTTTTCTGCCAGATTAAGTTGAAGGAGTCCGAGCGCCATAATAAAACAACATAACAGAACTTTTCCTGATAATTTAGCCAAGTCCCAAGGGAAGGTAAACCACTTACGGTGATGCAACCATAAACAGAGAAGGACTGTATTCAGCCAGGCGGATAAACTGGTGGAAAGTGCTAACCCAACGTGAGCAAGCCATTGCATTAAAATAAGATTGAGAATCAGGTTGATACAGATGCAAAAACACGCAATTTTAACCGGTGTTTTGGTATCTTGGCGGGCAAAAAAGCCCGTGATAAAGACTTTGTTAAGCACATATGCGGGAATTCCAATGGCAAAGGCAGCCAAAGCTTGAGCTGTTGCGGCACTTTCTTGAGCGGGTAAGCCATAAATCAGATCGATGATGGGATGAGCTAGTAAAATCAATCCTAGAGCGGCAGGCAGCGTGATTTGAAGGGCAAATTCTGTGGCTAAAGATTTGCTTTTATAGGCTTTGTGATCCTCACCTGAGCGCAGTTGGCGCGACAGTGTTGGTAGAAGAGCTGTTCCAATGGCAATCCCAAAAATAGATAGGGGAAGCTGATTCAATCGATCAGCATAATATAAAAAGGAAACAGACTTTTCTGGCAAGTAGGAGGCTAACATCATATCAATGAATACATTGATGTTCATCACCCCTGCACCAATGACACCGGGAATCATCAATTTAACTAAGGTTTTGACTTCTGGTGTTAACTGAGGCCAGCGAAGTCGAATGGGAAACCCATGACGCCAGCAACAAAAATATAACCATCCAAATTGCACGATGCCTGCTAAAAACACCGACCAAGACAAACTGGTGCCATAAGACAGACCAAGGTCAGGCGCCAATAATAAACTGGCAATCATAATCAAGTTGAGAACGATGGGAACCGCGGCTCCTGCTGCAAATCGGTCTAAAGAGTTTAAAACCCCCGACAAGTGAGCCGCCAAGGAAATGAATAAAATGTATGGAAAGGTAATGCGGGTAAAGCTAATGGCCAAGTCCATGCGTTCAGGGGTGGTGGCAAACCCAGGGGCAATAAAATGAATGATCCACGGCGTCATGACGACTACCCCAATCACGAAAATAGTCAAAATTACTAGCATCACCGCAAATACCCGTTCAGCGGTTTTTCTGGCTTCCTCTAAGCCGTGATTGACCAATTGTTCAGAAAATAAGGGAACGAAGGCGGCATTAAAAGCGCCTTCAGCAAAAATTCGTCGAAATAAATTCGGAAATTTAAAGGCAATAAAAAATGCATCGGTGACAATGGAAGCGCCCAGAAAATGGGAGATCAAACTTTCCCGTACCAAGCCAAATACTCGGCTAAGAGCGGTAAAGCCACCAACGGTTAACACAGCCCTCATCAATCTCATGTCAGCGATCCCGTAAGATTCGAGCTTTATCCCGGCTCCAATCCCGCTCTTTAATGGTCTCTCGCTTATCAACCACATTTTTACCCTTGCCGAGAGCTAATTCGACCTTGGCTCTGCCTTTTTCATTAAAATAGATGGAGAGCGCAATGAGGGTTAGACCTTTACGTCTGATGGCTCCTAAAAATTTATTCACTTGGCGCTTGCGTAGCAATAATTTGCGTGGTCTTTTCGGCTCATGGTTAAAATGGCTAGCTTGAGTATACTCGGGAATATTGGCGTTAAATAAGTAGATCTCTCCCTGCATTTCTCCCGCATACGATTCGTTAATGCTTGCCAGGCCAGCTCTAAGAGATTTGACTTCGCTTCCCGATAGCATAATACCTGCTTCCACCACTTCTAAAATCGCATAGTCAAACCGGGCTCGGCGGTTCTGAGCTGCTATTTTGTGGTTGGTGACAGGTTTGGCCATGGCTATGCTGCTCTTTTAATAGGGTGTTGAGATAAAGCGTGGGTAATGAGCTCTTCTGTTTTCTGGGATACGGGGAGTAATGGTAAACGCAATTCATTATGACATAAACCGAGGGTATGCACAGCAAATTTTAAGGGCGCTGGATTGGTTTCAGCCAAAAGGGCCAAGTGGGCAGGCATAAGGTCATCTCGTAATTGAGCAAAACGCTCTAAATGACGCTGGCGCCAAGATTCCGTCAATTCAGCCATTAAATGGGGTAACACATTGGCAGTCACAGAAATGACGCCATGGCCACCCAAGGCTAAATAACCAGCGGCAGTGGGGTCATCCCCTGAGAGAAACGCAAAAGGTTTGGTGATTTTTTCACGCAATTGAATGAGTCGGGTTAAATCTGAACTGGAATCTTTGATACCAACAACACGGTCCAGTTGGCTTAACCGGACAATCAGATCCACGGATAGGTCAACGACAGCACGCCCTGGATTGTTATAAATGATTAAAGGAAGCTGGCTGCTCTCATGGAGGGTCAAAAAATGCTGATAGACCCCTTCTTGAGAGGGCTTAACGTAAGGTGGGGTAACCACAAGTGCGGCATCTGCCCCTAACGCTTGAGCCTCTTGAATCATTTTTATAGCTTCTCTTGTCGAAGATAGGCTGCATCCAGCAATGACGGGGATGCGTTTGTTGGCAACTTCAACCACGGTGGTGAGCACTTGGCGCCATTCTTGTGGATTAAGCAAAAGGCCTTCACCGGTGGATCCACAGGCAACGATACCATGGGTTCCAGTACTGATATGCCACTCCACAAGTTTTTTTAAGGCATTGAAGTCAACTTCCCCATTGTGAAATGGTGTAATTAGAGCGACAATTGAACCGGAAAACATCACCAGCAACCTCTGTGTAATAAAATGAAAAATTCTGCTCTGACAATACAGTTTATTGCTCAATTTGCCAAGCTCTTGCTCACATCAAGTTTGTTAACAACCCCTGTTATGGCTTCTTTGTCCTCTGAAGGGGCCCAGTGTGGTCATGCCTTGAGATCGGCCATTAAAGGCAATACGAGTGTTTCTGTAAGCAAGGGCCATTGCCCATTGACCCATCAATTTATCATGTGGTTACGATTGCAAGGAGATGCCAGTTTTTCCGAACTTCAACAGTTCATCAAAAATCATCCTTACTGGCCACGGATTCAAAAACTCCAAAAGCTTGCTGAAGAACGCTTAGCAAATGCGTCTATTCCTGCGTCTCAAATTGTGGATTGGTTTGGCCAATATCCACCGTTGACGGCCACTGGTGCAAGGTCTTATATCCGTGCTCTCTTAAGTCTTGGTCAAAAGGAGAAAGCTGAGCTTTATCTCCAAACCACTTGGCCCAAACTCTCTATGGATTTGAAGGATCTGGAGCAAATGTCCAGTCAATTTGCCTCCCTCATGACAGAAGAAGCTTATTTTGCTCGAGCGTCTCATCTGTTAAACGAGGAGCAAAATAGTCAGATTCCCTGGTTGCTCACCAAACTATCACCCCCGCATCAGAAAATTATCCAAGCCCGCCAAACCTTGCAAAAGCAATCGCCTCAAAGCCATCAATTAGTAGCGCTCTTGCCGCCAGAAGCTTTACAAGACCCAGGCCTGGTATTGGATTTAGTGCGCTTTTATCGCAAACAAGAAAACAATGAGAAGATGCTTAAGACCCTTCAAGGACGGGACATTCCAGAGACTTTGCGGGAGTATTATTGGCGGGAGACCAATATTCTCATTCGACGCTTAATGGATGAGCATCGCTATCAAGAGGCTTATACCTTGGCTAAAGGTCATGGACTGGATCGAGGGGAGAATTTCGCCAATGGTGAGTGGTTGGCCGGTTGGCTGGCCTTGAGATTTGTAGGACAGCCTGAATCGGCTGTGGGTCACTTTCAAAATCTTTTGAGTAAAGTTGCAACTCCCATTAGTGTGTCTCGGGCCAATTACTGGCTAGGGCGAGCTTTTGAGGCTATGGGGAATCAAGAACAAGCTAAAATCTATTTCACTGAGGCGATGGAACATCCTGCGACTTACTATGGTCAGCTGGCTCATAAACATATGGTGGGCAAAGATCCAACAATTAACTTAAAGCCTGCGATCATTTCTCAATCCAAGCGTCGCGCTTTTGAAAAAAGGGAAATGGTGCAAATTGTTCACTTGCTCCATCAAGTGAATGAAACTCATTTGGCAGAACCGTTCCTGCATGCGTTAGCGCAAGAGATTGAGGATGTAGATGAGCAAATATTATTAGTTCAATTGGCCCACGAGAAACTGGGGCATTATGGTGCAGTAGATGTATGTAAAAAATCAACTAAGAAGAAGATCCCCCTTATTCCGCTTGCCTATCCGAGAGTGGATAAACGTCATGCTCAACATTTAGCTTCTGTCGATACAGCGTTTGTCCATGCCATCATTCGCCAGGAAAGTCGATTTAAGTCAAATGCGGTTAGTTCCGCAGGAGCAAAAGGATTGATGCAGTTGATGCCGGCAACAGCCAAACAGACGGCCCAAAAATTGAAAATAAAAAATAAAAATCTTCCTCTTCATGATCCTAAAACCAACGTCCAGCTGGGCAGTGCCCACTTAAAGGAGCTTCTGGATCGTTATAATGGCTCCATGATTCTGGCAGCGGCTGCTTACAATGCTGGTGCTCATGCGGTGGATAAATGGATTTCTCAATATGGAGATCCACGCCAACCTGGAGTAGATGTGGTCGATTGGGTGGAACTCATTCCATATGCGGAAACTCGAAATTATGTGCAGCGTGTGCGCGAAAATTATTATTGTTACCGTTGATGTTGATAGCACTCTAAAATTATGCCCAGAGCTTTTCTAAATCAGTAATCTAAATCTGATTTCTTGATAAATTATAATGTAAGTTTTAAAACGGATGAAACCTGGGAGGATGGGGCTAGAGAATGTCAAGACAGCTGGAAATCATCACAATAATTGTGATCTGTATTTTAGCAGGCGCTGAAGTTGATTTATTTATCCCAAGTTTTCCAGAACTGCAAGAAACATTCCAATTAACGCCTTTATGGGTAGAGCTAACCTTGGGGGCAAACTTTTGTTCCTATTGTATCGGTTCTTTATGGGCGGGTGATCTAGGAGATCGCTATGGTTGTCGTCCGCTCATTTTAGGTGGCCTTTTAATTTTTATAATAGGTAGTTTACTTTGCGTTTATGCTCCATCCTTCCTTTGCTTGATTGGGGGAAGAATCTTGCAGGGTATTGGCATCTCGGGGCCTTCCGTGTTAGCTTTTGTGATTATTGCTAATAAGTACCCCATTGAAAAACAACAAAAACTTATAGGAATTTTGAATGGTATTGTCACCTTAGCTATGGCATTTGCACCAGTGGTTGGCAGCTATGTTAATTTATGGATGGGGTGGCAAGGCAACTTTATGGTTTTGCTTGGTATGGGTGTTTTAAGCTTGTTGCTAACCTATCTTTGGATTCCAAAAGATCAAGTTACTCCCCAAGGGCATTCACCTTCTCCCTTGCAGGCCTATCTTTCTTTGTTTAAATCATCTAAATCCATGATGTTTACCATGGCTATTTGTTGCCTGGTGGTTCCTTACTGGGTTTTTATTGGAATGGCACCTATTCTTTATATGAAGGATATGGGTGTTGAATTAAAAAATTTCGGATTTTATCAAGGGGCATTAGCCATTACTTTCGCGCTCGTCAGTTTGGGTAGTGCACCGTTGCTCCGTTTCTTTGGTCAATATCAGTGTTTTAAGGCGGGGGTTTTATTAACTGGATTAGCGACAATATTGATTGGCTGTGTTGGGTTTGTAAATGCTCAGCAACCCCTTATCATCACAGGGACTTTGTTGTTGTTTTCCCTTGGCGTGGTCATGCCCGTCAATATCCTTTACCCACTGGCCTTAGAAACACAAAGGCAGGCAAAAGGCCGCATGGCAGCCATCATTCAAGCTTCAAGACTTGTTATGACAGCTATAGGATTAGAGATTGCGGGCTACTTTTATTCAGGAAAATTCCGCCCTATAGCCGCCTTAATGACGATCACCTTAATTCTAGCTTTCTTTTTTATCTTGTATATCCAAAGAGTATACAAACCAGAATGGCAGAATTAAAAAAGCCGGTAAATCCCGGCTTCTTTAATTAGATCAGGGCAAAAAGATTATTTTTTGTTCCACTTTTCGCCGATAAAGTGTTCACGCATGGGAGCAGTTGTTTCTTTGCCAACTTTATCAAAGTTCTTTTTGATCCAGCTGTCTGCAGCCGCGCGACCTTTCTCGAAAAGATGGGTGAGGAATTCCCATTCGGTATTCAATTTACTTGACCAACCTAATTCTTGGAATGTTTCTTCGTCTTCCAGCAAGTGCATGTTGACGCGCTTAATTTTCTTGCTGTCTAACAATCCTTGGTCAATGAGATCGGTGATAAATCCAACCGCACGCATTTCACGGACAATGGAAGCATTATTGGTGATCTCGTTTAACCGATCACCAATTTCCCGAGACGTGGTTGGCAACTTTTGCCGAATGGTTGGGTTAAGCTGCATTAAAATAATGTCAGGGGTTTCGCAATCATAAATTAGTGGGAATAAGACAGGATTGCCAATGAAGCCACCGTCCCAATAATATTCGCCATCAACCAGAACAGCACTATGAATGGTGGGCAAGCAGGCCGTAGCTTGAAGCATCTCAGGTTTTAGTTCGTCTAAAGAGAATATCCGCAATTTACCTGTAAAAACGTGGGTCGCACACAGGTAGACTTTACAGCCTTTAAATTTGCGCAATTGCTCAAAGTCAAACGTGCGCATGATCACGTCTTTCAACGGATCGATTTCCATGGGGTTGAGTTCGTAAGGAGAGAACATTCGGCTTAAGTAATCGAAGATGACAAATCCCGGAGAATTGTACATGGTGTACTTGCCCATCATTTTATCAATGGGACCGCGATTATTAAGACTGCTGTTTTTACCAGACTCAGAGATTCTGGACCAGAAAAGCTTAAGTTCATCCCGAGCCCCTTGAAGGCCACCTTTCATTAATCCTTGGGCTACAGCGACAGCGTTCATGCCACCTGCGCTGGTCCCTGTCACACCCTCAATTTCAAAACGGCCATCTTCTAGGAGTCGATCCAAAGCCCCCCAGGAAAAAGCACCATGGGCGCCTCCACCTTGTATAGCAATAGCGACTTTCTTCTTTTCTTTGCCTGCATTCATTGCATTTGCATCACCTGATCCTTTGGGTAGCTTACTGTACATGAGTGGTACTCCTATTTTTACAAGCCGAAATTATATAAAATTTTAACAAATTATCAAAATTCGACAACCCTCAGTTAATACATTTCTGGATGCCTCTATCCAAAAAAGGGTATATGTCCTATCCTTAATCTTGATATTAAGTAAACTTTATTTAATTTTGGTTAATGTAGGTTGATGGAAGTTAAATTTTATGGAACGCGAGGCAGTTATCCTCAATCGGGCCCAGCCTTTGTTCATGGAGGAGGACATACCAGTTGTGTGAGGATTGCCATTGAAGATCAGCTTTTTATTGTTGATGCAGGGTCTGGTCTAGTTAATCTACAGGACGAGATCACACATAATTCTTCTCGAAAATTAAGCTTGTTTTTGTCCCATCTCCACCTGGACCATATTATAGGTTTGCCGTTCTTACCCTGTCTTTGGGAGTCAGGGTTTAGTTTTCATATATATTGTGGAACAGCCCAACCTTACGGTGGTGTGAGAGCCTGTCTAGAACGGATATTTGCGCCACCTTTCTTTCCCGTGCCTTTAACCCAGGTTCCCAGCACAATTTTTTTTCACGATTTTAAAATGGGTTTTTCTTTGCATCCTGATCCAGGAATTACCGTTAAAACCATTCCCTTAGATCACCCTAATGGGGCATGCGGTTATCGATTTGATCATGGAGGTAAGAGTCTCGTTTATTTATCTGATACCTCCCATAGTCCTAAATTTATGACTTCCTTTGAGCGCTTTTGTTATCAAGCAGATGTCTTAATTTATGACGCATCTTTTACACCTGAAGAATTTGAGGAAAAGCCAACCTGGGGGCACTCTACATGGAACATGGCAGCCCATTTAGCCCGCAAAGCTCACATCAAAAAGCTCTATTTATTTCACCACGCGCCTTCTCATACCGATGATCATCTCATGGAGATTGAACAAAAGACCCAAGGTCTCTTTTCTCCTACAGCATTAGCGGTAGATGGATTGACCTTTTCCCTGTGAGATAAGGAAAAAGGTCATGAGTTAGCCTTGATATTTACAGTTGATTTGTTGATGCTTTAATAAATTTGATTACGCGCTGCATGGCATGTTGAGTATGCTTAGGATTATGAGCACTTGTGTATTGTTTTCTAATATTTTGGCCGAGATAATCAAAAAGCATATCCCATGATACAAATGAAGTTAATGGTTGTTCTGGCATTTTTCCCTTTATAAGAGGGACAAATCCTTTCACCACATCATAAGCTACACCAGCATTTTTCATAGAGAGAACAGGAAAATCTGACACTGTCGGCTCATGGGGTTCCTCCGGATTATCAAAACCATGATATGAATTTTTGTATACAACTAGAGTAGAAATAATCCCTGCTTCTTCAAGGCGCTGACAATATGATTTCATGGAGTCTATATCAACAAATTCATCTTTGTCTCCAGCAAGATAAAGCAGCGGGCCTGCAACCTTAAGGTCGATTTGTTGGGCAATGATCGTTGGGTAGTAGGCAAAGTGAAAGGCAAAGGGAGCCTTGTCGTGGGATAATGTCTGGTAAATTTCCTTCCGGCTGCACATATCAGCCGTCGTTCCGCCCCTTGAAAAGCCTCCTACACCAATCTTACGTGGATTAACTTGTGGGTGAGTACTTAAAAGATGCTTTGCCGCAAAAGCAACCATTAACTCGTTTTCAAGAAGTGATTCCAGCGGGTTGTCTAACCCACCCACTTTATTTCCAGAATAATAGGGGTCAACAACGAAAACGATCATACCATTGCGAGCGAGTGTTTCAGCGTGCGATAATTCTGAAGACCCAATATTGGTAGTGCTGGGCAGAATGACCACTGCAGGGGAACTCTTTGCTTTGCTTGATTTGGGGGAAATGAGAAAACCTTGAAGGGGAGCCAAATTTCCAGCTATTAAGTAATCCTTGTTAAAAAAGCACTTTCGAATATCCTGATACCCCCGAAATGCCTTTTGCTTCATAGCAAAACAACGGCCAACGACATGGTCATAATTGAGCTCTGCAGGAAATGTATAATCTGCCAGTGAAGGGTTGGAAAAAACGTTCAATGACCGGTCAAATTTTTGAAAAATTTCGATGGGCTGGAGATACTTCTTGTATTCTTTCGCAATCTCTTCTGCTACCTCCAAATTGAGTTGAACTTCCCAATTAAAAGAAAGGATAAGCGAAACTTTGTCCAAAAACTCAGAACGAGATGGAACATCTGGGGTGTTTTCATCTCTCTTTTCAGGAAAGCAATCCGGGTTGATTTTAAAAGAAGCATATTTTCCGACAAGAGGTGTGAAATTCCCCCTCGGCTTAGCCCCTGTTACCGCAAACAAACTCAACCTTTCTTTAGTTAGATTTTCAAATTCTGTTTGAAATTGTATTTTTTCATAAATACGGGTGAATCTTTCGTCTTTATAATCAATTTTAGCCAAGATTACTTTTTCAGCTGCTATGGTCAGGCTTGAGCAAAAAAGGCTGAATGAAAGGTAAATAAAATTCCGCATAAAATTCTCTTAAAGTTATCTTGTAATTATTTTATCTAGATAGATTATCTTACTTACAATTATTATTTAAATATTTCAATATAAATAGGAGGTGTGAAAAAATAAAATAAATAAAAGACATTTTTTCTTCAAGAAATCAAGGAATTTTAAAAGAAACCTAGGCAGGCAAAGGGGGTGTTGTGTCTACCGCTGATCCAATTTAAACTCAATCCGTCGATTGCGGGCTTGGGCTTTCGGATCTTTGCCGTCTTCTAAGGCATGGAATTCTCCAAAACCAGCTGCTACCAATCTCTCCTCTGGGATTCCTTGGGAGATTAAGTATTTTACCACCGAGATGGCTCGTGCTGCTGATAGTTCCCAGTTGGAGGGGTATTTACCCTTGATGGGGAGACGATCAGTATGGCCATCTACGCGCAAGACCCAATGGATGTTTTTTGGAATTTTGCTCGAAATTTCCTTAAGCGCTGTGGCTAAATTATTAAGCTGTTTTTTCCCTTCCTCGCCTAGGTCAGCGGAAGCTAGATCAAACAAAACTTCCGACTGAAAAACAAATCGATCCCCAACCACACGGATATCTGATCGATCTCCAATTGCTTTGATGAGCTTGCCAAAAAACTCAGATCGATAAGCTCCAAGAGATCCTTTATATTTTTTGTTTTCTTCTTCCAAGGAGATCACTTGTTTGTTTAATTTCTCAGAATTTTCTTGAGCAGCTAGGAGTTGCTGATTAAGTTTTTCCAACTCCTCTGCTTTGGTTAACAGAGCTGCATTTAATTTTTGACCTAAATCCTCAATTTTCTGTTCATTAGCTTTTTTGACCTCCTCATCAGCTGTAAGGAGATCGGACAAGCGCTTGATCTCAGTTTCTAAGGCCGTGATTTGATCCATCAATGTTGTAACTTTTGCTTCAGAGACACTATTGGCTTTCTCTAATGATTCCTTTTCTGACTCAAGACTAATCAGGTTTGACTTAAGCTGGGCTAATGTGGTCCGTAGAGAATCAATTTCGCTTTCTGTTGCTACTTTCTTTTCTTGAGCGGCTTTTAAGGTAATGGTGAGTTCTTCTACTTGCTGATTCAGTTTAGACAAGGTCTGATCTTTATCGCTTAAGGCGTCCGTTAGATAGAACTGGGAGAGGACAAAAGTCATGAGTACGAAAATAATCACCATAAGTAAAGTGGCCATGGCATCAACAAATCCTGGCCAAATATCAATAGTGTTATTTTTTTTTCGACGAGAAATAAAAGCCATAACTTAAAGCCTAATCACGGTTATTTTGCCCATCTATTCTATTATGATTTATGACGACTTTTTATAACAATGACAAGTCATTAACAGACTTAAGGAAATATTCACATGTTCCTTTCGTCTGATTTTAAGGGAATGCCATCTTCTTGACCCCATTAATTTTCCATTAACTGAAATTTGCTTTAATGGAGCATAAGGACAACTAACTTTGCGAACGGAAATCGTTTAAGGGGGATCCCGTGATATATACGTTGAAAACAATTGGTCCAGAAACAGCTATTGACCTTAAAGGACGTCTAACATTCGCTGACTACAGTAACTTTAGAGAGATGACGGAAGTTTTTTCTGAGCATAATGTGAAAAAATGTTTTCTTGATTTAAGTGAATTAGAATTCATTGATTCTGCAGGATTGGGGATGTTGCTGATTGCCCGAGATAAATTACGTCTTATAGATGGGGATATTGTTCTCGTAGGCGCCCAAGGTCAGGTAAAAAAAATGTTAGAGCTGGGTCACTTTAGCAGCTTATTTAAAGTAATTTGAGAAAGTCTATGTCTTTGGCACATCATATTAAAAATAGTTCAGGAATAGCGCCTTCTCGATTAATATCCCCTGCATTTGATCAAATGATCGTCTTTATGGGTGGGTTGGAAGATCAATGTTACTTTAAACCCGAGTATGAAAATTATCGCCTCTTTCTTGAAGGTGTACAAGGGCTCTCTTGTCCCTACGTCAAGAGTCTTTTGAGGGAAGAAAAACTCGTGATTGGCATGGCCATAACCACAAAAACAGCTTATACATTTGACTTCATCCATTGGATTGAAAAAGCATTGGAGGAGAGAGAAAAAATCCACCCGATGATGGTTGAACAAATTATAACCGTGGTTCATGAGACCATTGCCAACGGTATTATGTGGAGTAATCTAGAGCTGGAATCTTATGAACGACAAATGAGGCCTTTAGAATTTGCTGATATCATCGCTCGTCAATTAGATCATTCCCGTTTTGCTCAGCGCTATATAGTACTTGGTCTAATTAGGAAAGACGCTTCTTTAGAAGTGCGTGTTTCTGTGGATGGGAAGCCCATTTATTGGGAAGGTGAACCTTCCGACCGTTTTCGCGGTACAGCGATTATCAAAGAATTAACGGATGCGATTTCCTTTAAAGACAATCATCAAACAATTTCCTTAAACTTTAATTTGGAGAAGGGGGAGGCATGAGTTATCTTGCCTCTCATGCTCCAAGCACGACTCTTAAAGATAGCCGTATTCTCGTGGTTGATGATGCAGCTTTAAATCGCGAATTAATTGTAAGTTATCTTCAATCTGCAGGTTTTCGATATGTGGAGACTGCAGCCGATGGTGATGAGGCGTTAGCTAAAGTTTCAGAATTTGATCCCAATCTGTTGATTCTTGACCTAGTCATGCCTAGGATGAATGGTACTGAGGTGATTCGACAACTCCGTGGTAAGAATGAAACCAAACAACTTCCTATTCTTGTGCAAACGACCATTAGCGATCCAGAACAAAGAGCAGAGGCATGGGAGTTTGGGGCAACTGATATTGTAACAAAACCCATTCATCGTCTTGAACTTCTATCTCGAGTAAAGGTGCAATTGGAAAATGCCTATCTGATTCGAGAGCTGGAAAACTATCAATCTGTGGCTGAACAAGATATATGTCAGGCTTTGGAAGTGCAAAAAACATTGCTTCCAAGCAAAGACGTTTTAGTTCATTTAGAAAATCGTGAAAGCTTAAAAATTGATTCTATCTTTATCCCTTGTCGTTTTTTAAGCGGTGATGTATGGGGCCTAATTGACGCAGGTCCTGGTTTGATTATTGCTTGGATTTGCGACTTTGCTGGTAAAGGGATTCGAGCAGCCTTGCATACCTTTCGTCTCCATACCCTCATTAATGAGTTTAAACATTTAGCTCCAGATCCTGAGGCCTTGATTTGTGCCTTAAATAGCAAATTGGTGGAGGTCATTCCTGTGGGCCAATTTTCCACCTTTATGGTGGGAGTTATTGATTTAAATCAGGATGTATTTCGCTATGCAACGGCTAGTTCAACCCATCCTATTGTCTATTATCGAGAAACCGCATCTTATGAAGTTGGTGATGGTTCTGGTATGCCTCTCGGGGTTGTTCCCAACAACAGCTATCCATTAAGAACGCTGCCTTTTCGTAAGGGGGCTTCATTAATTTTGTACAGTGATTTGTTTTGGGAAGATAAAGGAATTCCTGGGATCAGTTTATTGCCGGAAGCCTTACCCAGTTTTATCCAGGAATTAAAGGGTCGAGGTATGGTCGAAGTGATTCAAGAGTATCTAAACATGATTGGTGAGATGAGCTTTGTTGACGATTTGACTTTGGTTGAGATTTATCGAAAGGCTCCAGGAGGGAACAGTGAAACTTAATAAAGATGCAAAAAGGATCATATTTCGGGATATTTACATATACTTTCTGGTGGCGTTTATTATTTGCTTTGCCTCAGTATTATTTATTTCCTTTTACAGTTACTACCGTATTTTTAACGTATCCGTTGAACAATCGACTGTGGCTGTTAAGGGAGCTCTTGGGATGGAACGTCAAAAAATCTCCAGTGTTGTAGATGCTTATTCAGAATGGGCGCCCAGCTATGAAAACATTGTGACTCGCAAGAATGATCAATGGATTGAGGAAAATATCGTTAAGGATTTTACCAAATATTTTGGCATCAAAACCGTGATGATTGCTCAAGGAATTGCTAATCCGCAAGTGTCCTATACGTCCGATCAAGAATTTACTAAAGGAAAAGAATTTAGCCAAATTGTGACAGATTTGATTCACTATAACTCAGCTTCTCATAAAAAACGCAGTGATGGAATTGATGCTGTAAGCTGGTTTGCTGTTAATGATGGTCAGATTTATTTGGTTGCTGCATCTGAAATTCGCTCACCTGATAGCCAAAGTGGTAAAGATGTAGGGGCAGCCTTTCTGATTGCCGCTTTACCGTTAAATGAAGAGATGTTGGCCAAAATTTCCAAAGAATATATGGTTGGAGATCTAAACTACACGTCTTTGTCAGATGGCAAGGCGCCTTATCCCAGTTTAGCCTTGGAGAACAATGGTCAAATATTAGGCTATTTATCTTGGACGCCTCGAGAGGGAGCGAAGGATATTTTAATTTTCTTGTTACCCACTGGATTTATTGTCCTCCTGATCTTGAGTATTTTAGGGGTGATCATTGGTCGACAAATTCTTAAAGTGGCCTCGGGTTATGACGAAATTATTTATGATTTAAATAAGTTGACCGCTCATTTGGATAAAGCCAAACAACAGGCGGAATCTGCCAGTGTGGCGAAATCCAAGTTTTTGGCCTCTATGAGCCACGAGATTCGTACACCTATGAATGGCATATTAGGGATGATCAACTTATTAAAGGAAACAGAGTTGACCCAAACTCAAATCCAATATGTCAATACTATGGAAATTTCAGCCGAATCTCTTTTAAAGTTGGTTGATTCGATTCTCGAATTTAGCAAATTGGAAACAGGATTGGTCAGTTTAAGCTTTAGTAATGTCAAGATACGCGAACTTGTCAGTGAAATTCATGGTTTGTTATTGCCGATTGCGGTGCAAAAGAAGTTGCAATTTGAGATTTTCTTTAGCGAGGATGTGCCGCTCGTCATCAAGTCCGATGCGGTCAGGTTGCGTCAATTGATGCTTCATCTGGTGACTAATGCCTTGAAATTTACCAAGGTTGGATCCGTGAAAATCAATGTGACGGCCCTTAATATCGCGGATAATCGCACTGAAATCTGTGTTCAGGTGATCGATACAGGAATAGGAATTCCTGAAGGTGTTCGGGACACTTTATTTGAAGACTTTTTCCAAGTGGATGATGAAACGGGCAAGAAGAGTCATGAAGGCACTGGCCTTGGGCTTTCTATCGTCAAAAACCTCGTCAACTTAATGCAAGCTAAGATTGGTGTCGAAAGTAAGCTGGGGCAAGGAAGTATTTTCTGGTTTCAGTTTACAGCTGATGTTGTGGCTAAGGCCAAAGGTAAAGAAAACACTAAAGCCAATGGAGCAAGTGTCGAATCCAAGGAAGAAGCGTCTGAATCTTTGACTTAATCCCTTGAAATCGCGTATTCTTAAGAAAATTTTTGGATACGCGATCACCGATGTCTTTTACCCACTTTGGTTTTCAAACCGTAACACCAGACGAAAAAACCCATAAAGTTCGTCAAGTTTTTGAGCGGGTTGCTCAAAAATATGACGTGATGAACGATTTGATGAGCTTAGGCATTCATCGCTATTGGAAATGTCAATTTGTCCAAATGTTGCCCTTAAAAGGGGGGCAGAGAATTTTAGATGTTGCTGGTGGTACGGGAGATATTGCCCGACAAATCCAAGAAACTCACCCTCATCTAGGTTTAGATGTAGTCGTGTGTGATTTAACACCTGCTATGGTGATGGTTGGGCGAGACCGTGCTATTAATCATGGCATCGTGCGGGGTCTTCACTGGGTGTGTGGTAATGGAGAGAAACTTCCTTTCCCTGATCGCAGTATGGATGTATATACCATCGCCTTTGGTTTGAGGAATGTTACACACATTAAAGAAGCGCTCCTCGAGGCCACTCGAGTTTTAAAGCCTGGCGGGTTTTTTGCCTGCCTTGAATTTAGCAATGTGGAACATCCTTTATTGCAAAAGATTTATGATACTTATTCATTTACTTTACTTCCCTGGCTTGGTGAGTTAGTCGCCCAAGATCGAGAATCTTACCAATATTTGGTGGAAAGCATTCGTCGTTTTCCAGCTCAAGATCAGCTTGCTGATATGATGAAACAAGCGGGGATGCAACAGGTTAGTTGGCAAAATTGGTTGGGTGGTATATCCTGTATTCATATGGGTAAAATATCATAAAAGCTACAAAGAATGAATTCAATGCATCACCAACTTAAAAAGGCTGAGGGGCAGTTAAACGTTGCTCTTCAGCAACTGCCTCATGGTCAAGGACTACCTCTGCCCGAATATGCCACATCTTTAAGTGCGGGTATGGATCTCTTAGCCGCGATTGATGATGAAATTGTGATCATGCCTGGGGAGCGTCAGCTCATTCCCTCTGGCATTGCTATAGCCCTTCCTCAAGGATTTGAAGCTCAGGTGCGCTCACGTTCCGGTCTCTCCTTCAAACATGGATTGATAGTGTTAAATGCGCCTGGAACCATCGATGCTGATTATCGAGGGGAAATCAAAGTCATCATGATGAACTTGGGGCATGAGCCCGTCCGTATCACCAGAGGGATGAGATTTGCCCAACTCGTCGTTGCCCCTCACAGCACTGTTGATTGGCAAGTGGTTGGACAATTAGATCAAACGGATCGTGGACATCAAGGATTTGGATCGACAGGATTGCAACCAAAATAATGCATAAGGTAACCTGGGGAATAATTGTGATGGGGTTGTTGGTTGGGAGCGCTCAGGCTGCCCCCGAAAAATTACCTTTACCTCGGTTTGCTTCTCTGCGTTCCGATAAAGTCAACTCTCATGTTGGGCCGGGAAATAATTACCCTATTGAATGGACCTTTGTCCGTCAAGGGCTGCCTGTAGAGATCACAGCTGAATTCGATACCTGGCGCCAGATTAAAGATGCGCAGGGTACCCAAGCCTGGGTTCATAAAAGCTTACTTTCTGGTCGACGCAATGCCATTGTTCAGGAAAAACGTCGCAAACTTCTAAAGTCACCTCAAAAAGATGCATCCGTTGTCGCCTATTTAGAGCCGGGCGTGATTGGTAAGTTGGTGGAATGCAAGAAGAATTGGTGTTATATCCAGGTTAAAGGATACGGGGGATGGTTGCCGCGTAAATTTATATGGGGAGTCTACCCCCATGAAGTTAAATTTAAATGATTTCAACGCCCATGTTCCTTCTTCAAGCAGATCAGATATGTGTGGCCCATCCGGTCGGAAAACAACGGCGCTGGGTCCTGGATCACGTAAGCTTAACCTTACGTCCGGGTCAGATAACCACAATTATTGGTCCCAATGGTGCTGGAAAAACCACTTTAATTAAAGTGCTATTAGGCCTTATTCAACCTCATGCGGGAACGGTCATTAAGGATAAGGATTTAAAAATAGGTTATATGCCGCAAAAAATGAGTTTAAATCCTCTCATGCCTTTAACCGTTAAGCGCTATCTACAGCTAGCATCTCCTACGAGTAATGATTTGCTTCATCAGCGAGTTGATGAGATGTTAACCCTGGTCGGAATTCGAGCTTTGATCGAACAACATTTAGCAGACTTGTCAGGAGGAGAGCTGCAGCGCGTTATGCTCGGCTTTGCTTTGATGCAGCAGCCGAATCTGTTAATTCTAGATGAACCAGATCAAGGTATAGACGTTTTAGGCCAAGCCGAACTCTATCAATTGATCAATACCATTCGCGTAAGCCAAGGGTGTGGCGTGCTTTTGGTGTCTCATGATTTGCATACTGTGATGGCAGCTAGCGATGAGATAATTTGCCTGAATGGTCATGTGTGCTGCTCAGGACATCCCGATATTGTCCAGTTGGATCCCAGTTATCATAAGCTTTTTGGCCAATATATCCATCATCATGACCATCGCCATGATCATACATCTTGCGAGCATTCTTAAATGATGGATTTGCTAGCCACCGGATTCGTTCAGAAATTTTTGATGGCAGGTTCCCTGCTGGCCATACTATGTGGGCTGCTCGGATGCTTTCTCATATGGCGACGCATGACTTTTTTCAGCGATGCCTTGAGCCATGCCAGTCTCTTAGGGGTTGCGTTGGCATTGTGGTTCCATGTTGACTTGATGTGGGGCGTTTTAGGGGTTTGCTTGGTGGTGGCACTCGTTTTAGGTCTTTGGGCTCATCAAGAACGCGCATTATCTCTAGATACCTGGTTGAACGTAGTGTCTTATGGTGGTCTTGCAGGCGGAATGATTGCGCTCTCCCAATTTCCAGGGCGAAAAATTGATCCTCAATCTTTCTTGTTTGGGGATCCTTTGTCTCTTACCTTTGGGGATATTTGGATAATTGCTTTTTGTCTTTTAATGACGTTGCTCTACATTCTTTGGAATTGGCGCGCTCTGCTTTTGGTGACACTGGATGCTGAAATGGCAAAAGTCCATGCCATTTCAGTGAGATGGATTGAAGGGGTGTTAACCCTTGTTTTGGCCGTGGTGGTTGCTATTGGGCTTAAAACCGTGGGAGCGTTGTTGTTGCCAGCTTTGATGATTTTTCCAGCAGCTACTTGGGGCGTGTGGGCCCGCAGCCCAGAAGGTATGGTTCTTGGGTCAAGCACCTGTGCGCTGATCTGTTTGTGGGGGGGGAGTATGACCTCCTTTGTTCAAGATTGGCCAACAGGTCCGAGTGTTATCTTGTTTGCTCTTGCTCTCTTCTTAAGTTCTGTTATCTGCAAAGCAATATTTCGACGTGGTTTTTAGAGTATAGGATGATCATTCCTTAATGGCGAACATTTACCAATCACACACCTTCCTTTAGCACTGCTTGATCTTGCCTTCCCCAGTGTTTGCTAATAAGTTGATCTTCAGGGTTGGGTGTGAAGACATAAAGACCGATAAGGTGAAACAAAACCAAAACCATCATTAAATTGGAAATTCCTGGAATGCCGTAATGAGCCATAAGCCAGACACAGGCATAGGATGTGGTAACGGCTCCAAGAGCTCTTGCCAGAGAATAACTGACACCAACAACAGTGTAGCGACCAATAACTGGGAAACCTCTCATGAAAAGAGCTCCTCCAATCCCTGTGATGTTTAAAGCCCAAGGAATGGATTGAATGCAAAAAATCTCAAAGGGACTATGAGCTTGGGCAACGAAATAAGGAAAGAAGACAGAGTAGAGCAGGAGTCCAATGGCAGCTACACGCATAATTTTCAAAGGGTAAATATATTGGGTCAAAAGGGCGCTGACCAAGTATACGCTGGCACAGAAAATAGTAATCAGTAAGTTGTGGTAAATAAGTTGGTTTGGCGTGTACCCAAAGTGCTGAGATAAATATTCCCCCATTTGAACAAATGAAACAAAAAAAACCACGGGTGTACGCAGTTCAATAAAGAAATAAGAGATTACATTTTTTAAATTCTTCTGAAAAACCCTTAAGACATTCTTTTTTTGATCGTTCATGTTGGCTATTTTTTGTGTTGCTGCCAGAAATTCAGGACTTTCTCGAAGGCGCGTGCGAGCAATAGAGCCCACAACCGCCACACCAGAGCCTAAGAAAAATACATATCTCCACCCGTCCTCAGGCCGTATGAACAGGAAAAAAGAACACATCCCCAGGGCCAAGATCGCACCTCCATCAGAGGCCACACTAATCAGGGCGGTATAAAAATAAGACTTTGGGGCTTTGATCATCTCTGAGGTATAAATGCGTGCCCCAATAACTTCCACGGCAGAGGACATCCCTTGAATGGCGCGACAAACGAGAACTGCAATCGGAGCAGTCCACCCAATTTGCTCAAAAGTAGGCATGCATCCCAAGCAAAAGGAGGCAATGGACATCATCAGGGTTGTCACAATAATAGTGACTTTTCTGCCCCAAAGATCACCAAGAAAACCAAAGATAAGCGAGCCTATGGGTCTTAAAACGTAAGTCATAGAAAAAGACAAGGCCATAAGAAGCGATTTGGTGTAAGGATCAGTCGAGGGGAAAAAGATGGTGTTTAAAACCACTGAAATGTGAATGTAGGTATAAAAATCAAAGTACTCTAGGAAGGTACCGACATTAATAAGGCCTATAGACTCCTTTTGTTCCTTTGTTAAAGGAGGAGTGGTTATTTTTTGCATGTGACAACCTTAAGAAGTATATTCCTATACTTAACTTAATAATCTCCAAAACCAATGAAGTATTATTTAAAATAAATTTCAATTTCAACTAGATGAATTTAAATTTATGGCAAATAATTAATGATTTTTGGCTTCACAAGAAAATTCTTTAGGGGCTGTCCCAGATAACTAGTTTAAATTCCCTTTAACCCATTGTTTTAAC
>CAZITL010000002.1:69180-173786 GCA_964542195.1 uncultured Verrucomicrobiales bacterium | reverse complement strand
TGTTAAAACAATGGGTTAAAGGGAATTTAAACTAGTTATCTGGGACAGCCCCATTAACTTTTCCAACCACTATTACATCTTTAGATAACAAACCTTGTCTTGGTAGGCTTGTATCACATCATCTCTGTAATTTTGCTTTAGATAAGATATAAAAAATATACCCTTAGTTACGAAGATTAACGTCCTGTAACAACGTTGTTTGAATGGTGGGAATAATTCTTCATTACATCATTTCTGGATTAATTTAGAAATCTTAAAGGGGATTGTGTAAAAATAAAGCTAGGATCAAGAGGGAGAAGATGTCGTGAATAAGATTACCCAAGAAAAGGTCAAAGAATTCCTGCCCATGCGCTTGCCTTCAACTTATAAATTTCTGAATGGATATCTCTCGATTCTCGCAGGTTCTAGTTATTTTCCTGGGACAGTCCGACTGACTGCTCATGCGGCCGCTCAAGTGGGTGTTGGCGGCGTGTGTTTGTTTTTTCCTCACTCAATCCGACCAGATGTAGTGACCGTGATTCCCGAGGCTATCTGGTTTTCCTTAAAGGAACACGGGGACGAACTGAGTTTGGCCTCTGCTTTTGCCACCTATCGAGAAGGAACACAAAGGTCTAAAGCTGTCTTGATCGGTTGTGGTATGGGAAGGCTGTCAACCACTCAAGAGTTTATTCGTCAATGTTTAGCCCATACCGAACTGCCGATCGTTATTGATGCCGATGGTTTGTTCGCTTTACAAAACCATGCGGGGTTAATCGAAAAATATTCAAAGGGTCGATGGTTGCTCACTCCCCATGCAGGAGAATGGCAGGCTTTAATGGTCTCTAATGGATTAGCTCCAGATATGGATGGGCGACAGGTTGCTAAAAAATGGGGGTGCTCCATTCTCTTGAAAGGTTTTCCCTCGCGTCTTTTTACTCCAGATGAACAGGTTTATGAAAATACTACGGGCAATGCAGCGGCAACGACAGCAGGTTGTGGTGATGTTCTTTCAGCCATTTGTGCCGGATTTTTAGCTCAAGGCCTCAGTGTTGATCAGGCAGCACAATTGGGTATTTTTGTGGCAGGTCAAGCAGCAGATGAAGTAGTGGCACGCACGGGAAGTCATTCATTAAGGGCAAGCGATATTATTGAACAATTGCCTATCACGATAGGTAAGTTGCGGCACCAATAAAAATAAAGAAAAACTTGATCCTGAGGTTCTTTTAGCCCATAACCCAACATAAGATATAAAAATCAATAGGCTAAGATCATGTTTACGGAAATTCAGATTACCGAATGGGGCGCTGATGGTGATGGGGTTGGTTATGTGGACGGGGAGAAAATTTTTGTTCCCTTTACAGCGCCTGGGGACAAGGTTCTTGTAGAAATTGTCAAAGTTAAAAAGCGCACTTTTGTTCATCTCAAAGAAGTTATAGAGCCATCTTCATTAAGAGTGTCTGCTCCTTGCCCCCATTTTAGTTTGTGTGGAGGATGTCGTCTGCAGCACATTAATAGTGAAGTGTATGAAAGATTCAAGCTTGAGCATGTTCGCCGCCATCTGGATTTTTTTGGGGTTAAGGATTATCAATTAACCCCTGTAAAGAGAGTGCCACCTAAAGTCAGACGACGCATTACCCTTCAGTATCGAAAACGCGGTGATCTCATGACGGTAGGATTTGCCGTGCGCTCAACCCACCGATTGATTGATGTGAAAGAATGCCATTTGGTCATTCCTGCTATTGAACAATTTATTCCATCATTAAGAGCTTTTCTCGATCAATGGATTGCCTCAGGGAATGGCCATGTGAATTTATTGCAGACAGCCGTCGGTTTGGACGTGGATATTCATAATGGTCAAATTAAAAAGCTCAGTTTGGAGGATCATGAACGATTCGCCAGCTTTGCTCAGCAGAACAATTTAGCGCGTATTTCCTATAAGAATAGAGTTGTTGCTGAATATCGAAAACCTATGATTTCTTTTTCAGGTATTCCTGTGGAGGTGTCAGCTCAGGGGTTCTTACAAGCCAGCGATTTAGCTGATCAGTTGCTGCAAGAATCTGTGGCTCAATTTATGCCTTCTGCGGTTAAAAAAATTGCTGATTTATTCTGTGGTCGCGGCACCTTTACCATGCTTTTACAGAAATATGGCAAAGTTGATGGGTATGAATTAGACGATCCCGCCCTAGCTGCTTTGAATAAGGCGGTACAATGCTATCAATTGCCGGTACAAACCTTTTCTCGCAATTTATTTGATCAACCTTTGGATCCTCAAGAGCTCAAGCCTTACGATGTGGTGGTTATTGATCCCCCCAGAGCAGGTGCTATGCAGCAATGTGAACAGTTGGCACGCTCATCTGTTCCAACGCTTATTTATATTTCCTGTAACCCTGGTTCCTTTGCCCGAGATGCCAAACTCTTGCAAGAAGGAGGGTACCAACTCCATACTGTTGTGCCTGTAGACCAGTTTTTATGGTCAGAACATCTAGAGTTGGTGGGGCATTTTACGAAGTCTTAAAATTCTGAGTGATAAAGGCTTGATAAAGAGCAATGGCAGCTGCGTTAGACACATTTAGGGTCGAGAAGGATTCAGTAGTTGGTAAGCGTAAGAGAAAGTCACAATTCTCTTGACTTAGTCTGCGCATTCCAGATCCTTCTGCGCCAAGGAGAAGAGCTACCTTACCGGTTAAGTTGACTTCATGAAGAGACTGTGTTCCTGATTCAGCAAAACCATACACCCAAAAGCCAATCTTCTTTAATGCATCGAGGGCTTGAGCTAAGTTCTTGGCGCGAATAATGGGAACGAGTTCTAGAGCGCCACTTGCGCTTTTGGCCAAAACACCTGACGCCTCAGGGGCATGACGATCCGTCATTATCAAAGCGAGAGCACCAAAGGCAGCAGCAGAACGCAAAATCGCTCCTACGTTATGGGGATCAGTCACTTGATCCAGCACGACGACGATCTGATGGGGTTGTTGATAAGATTCAAGATCTTCGATACACATGGGTTCAAAGGGTAAAACCTGAGCAGCTATGCCCTGATGAACCGTTCCAGGCAGTAATGTTTTATCGAACCAAGCTTTATCTGCAACTCGTGTTTTTAACCGGCGGCTAATAACATCAGGATGAATGGCTATATCTGGGTTTGTGCTGACAACCGTTAAGATCTCGCGGTTGGGATTTTTTAGCGCTGCGTCAACAGCATGTTGGCCATAGAGCCATAGGGGAGAGTTTTTTTTCATCTTTCTTCCAAAAAAAAGCTTTTTTACATAAATAGACCATTGACATATGGTAAGTAAATCCACTAAACCAAATTAAGTATACTGGAGGGATGGCCGAGCGGTCAAAGGCAGCAGACTGTAAATCTGCCGACGTATGTCTACGTAGGTTCGAATCCTACTCCCTCCACCATAGTATGCGGGTGTAGCTTAGTGGTAAAGCCCCAGCCTTCCAAGCTGGTTATGAGGGTTCGATTCCCTTCACCCGCTCCAATTTATTTTGTTGAGAACCAGCAACAGGGTAGGGATCATGTCAAAGGCAAAGTTTGAGCGGAATAAACCGCACTGCAACATCGGAACGATTGGTCACGTTGACCACGGAAAAACATCATTGACAGCTGCAATTACAAAAGTGTTGGCTGAAAGTGGAAAAGCGCAATTCACAGCCTATGATCAAATAGACAAGGCGCCAGAAGAAAGAGCACGTGGAATCACCATTTCCACCGCTCACGTGGAATATGAAACTGACAATCGCCACTATGCCCACGTGGACTGCCCCGGACACGCCGACTATGTAAAAAACATGATCACCGGTGCGGCTCAGATGGACGGAGCGATCTTGGTTGTTTCTGCAGCTGATGGCCCGATGCCCCAGACCCGTGAACACATTCTCTTGGCCCGTCAGGTCGGTGTGCCAGCACTAGTCGTGTTCATGAACAAAGTCGACATGGTAGATGATGCTGAGCTGTTGGATCTGGTTGAATTAGAAGTACGTGAACTTCTGTCCTCCTATGATTTCCCTGGTGATGATATTCCGATTGTCCGTGGATCTGCATTGTGTGCGCTTGAAGACAAGAACCCAGAGATTGGTCGTGAAGCGATTTTGAAATTGATGGCTGAGGTTGATCGTTATATTCCTCAACCCGAGCGTGCAAAAGATCGTCCATTCTTGATGCCGATTGAAGACGTATTCTCGATCTCAGGCCGCGGAACCGTTGTAACCGGACGCGTTGAGCGTGGAATCGTTAAAGTTGGTGAAGAAGTAGAAATCGTAGGACTGCGCGACACCACGAAGACCGTTGTCACCGGCGTTGAAATGTTCCGTAAACTCTTGGATCAAGGTGAGGCAGGAGACAACATTGGTGCGCTATTACGTGGAACCAAGAGAGAAGAAGTTGAACGTGGACAAGTATTGGCAGCTCCAGGCACCATTACGCCACACACAGACTTCGAATGTGAAGCTTATATTTTGACTAAAGATGAAGGTGGACGTCACACACCATTCTTTGCAAACTATCGCCCCCAATTCTATTTCCGCACAACAGACGTGACTGGTACCGTCCAGTTACCAGCTGGTGTAGAAATGGTGATGCCTGGTGATAACATCAGCATGGGCGTTCAGTTGATCGTGCCGATCGCTATGGACGAAGGATTGCGTTTTGCGATCCGCGAAGGTGGTCGTACGGTTGGCGCAGGCGTCGTCGCAAAAATTTTGAAGTAAGGTAAAAATATTTCTAGACTTGGAATGTTGAGTCATTGTATAAAAACTCAATTGCCCTTGTCTAGAACTTGCCGCAGGAGTGTAGCTCAATTGGCTAGAGCGTCGGTCTCCAAAACCGAAGGTTGGGGGTTCGAGACCCTCCACTCCTGCCATTTTGCGTTTGGGGCTTTCTGATCAAGAAAGTAAGGACAAAATGAGTAGTAATAAAAGTTTCTTTAAGCAAGCTGTGGAATTTTTTCCGCAAGTTAAACAGGAAATGCGGAAAGTAACGTGGCCATCTCGAAGAGAAACCACACTCACGACCACGTTTGTCTTTGTTTTCGCCGCCATTGCTGCGGTGTATTTTGCTATCGTTGATCAGGTAGCTTTTAAGATAATCAATTATATACTTGGACTAGGTCAATAAAAACTAGCCTATATGGCTAAGGAATTATTGATAAAGATTGGATTTTGGAGTTGTTAAAAGATGGCGCAGCGGTGGTATGTGGTAAACGTATATTCCGGGTTTGAAAAGAAGGTTGCCCAAGCCATTCAAGAACAAGCAGATAAAAAAGGATTACAAGACTTTTTTGGCGATATATTTGTTCCATCTGAAGAGGTAATCGAAATCCGGCGAGGAACCAAAGTAAATGTCGAGAAAAATTATTTCCCTGGATATGTACTCGTTCGCATGGAATTAAATGATGAAACATGGCATTTGGTTCGTAATGTGCCAAAAGTAACCGGCTTCTTAGGTGGAAAGGGTAAGCCTTCGCCTATTTCTGAAGCTGAAGTTTCACGTATTATGAAACAAGTGAAGGAATCTGTTGAACGCCCACGTCACATGATTGAATTTGAGGTTGGTGAGCAGGTTCGCGTTTGTGACGGTCCATTCTCTACCTTTAATGGAGTTGTAGAAGAAGTGGATACAGAAAAATCTCGTCTCAAAGTATCTGTTATGATTTTTGGTCGTCCGACTCCTGTGGAGTTGGAATATTCTCAAGTGGAGAAGATTTCTTAAATTCGGACGACTGGTCAGGGTGTCCTGACAACCTGGGTGGGGGAGGAGGCCAACCCTCAAACCACCAACTCAGACGATAACAACTAAACTGAGGTAAAGTTATGGCAAAAAAAATCACTGGCTATATCAAGCTGCAAGTGCCAGCAGGTAAAGCCAACCCATCTCCGCCCATTGGTCCTGCTTTGGGTCAGCGCGGATTAAACATTATGGAATTCTGTAAAGCATTTAACGCTCAAAGTCAAAGCATTGAGCCAGGAACACCAATTCCTGTGGTAATTACAGTTTATGCTGACCGGACTTTCTCCTTTGTGATGAAAACACCACCCAATACTTTCTTCCTTAAGAAAGCTGCTGGGATTACCAAGGGAACTCAGACCCCAGGACGTGGAACCGTTGGTAAGGTGACCATGGCCCAGATTCGGGAAATTGCAGAAAAGAAAATGGTCGATCTTAACGCTCATGATCTTGATGCAGCTTGCCAGATGATTATTGGTTCAGCCCGCTCAATGGGTCTAGAGGTTGTGGAGTAAAGTCATGGCAAAAGTTGGAAAAAGATTAAAAAAAGCTTATGAAGGTTTGGATCGGGATAAGATTTATACCTTAGAAGAAGCCGTCAAAGCTGTTAAAACTCGCGCCACAGCAAAATTTGACGAAACCATTGAAGTTGCTATTAACCTAAACGTTGATCCCCGTAAAGCGGATCAAAACGTCCGTGGTGTTGTATCTCTTCCCCATGGGACAGGTAAAACCTATCGCGTTGCTGTTTTTGCACGAGGTCCAAAAGCAAATGAAGCTAAAGAGGCCGGAGCAGATATCGTCGGCGCAGAAGATTTGATGGAACTAGTCCAAGCTGGAAAAATGGATTTCGATCGTTGTATTGCAACACCAGATATGATGGGCGTTGTCGGTCGCGTTGGTAAACTTTTGGGCCCTCGTGGCTTAATGCCCAACCCAAAGCTTGGCACTGTGACAATGGATGTAGCTCAAGCAGTTAAAGCCGTTAAGGGTGGTCAAGTGGAATATCGTGCAGAAAAAGCAGGTGTTGTCCACTCTGGCGTAGGTAAAGCCAGCTTCTCAGAACAAGCTTTGATTGAAAACATCCAAATGTTGATTGATGCCTTGCAAAAGGCCCGTCCAACAGGTGTTAAGGGAACTTATGTAAAGTCCATGTCGTTGACATCAACCATGGGTCCGTCCGTTAAGTTCGCCCTGTAAATAAGTTTTTGGGGAGTTTCTCCCCAAAATAGGCAGAGAAATCTGCCGCTGTCCAAGACTGTAGGTTCTGCAAATTAAGCAGTTTAATGGTCTGCCGCCTGCAATAGACAGAAGGAATAAAGTTTCAAAAACTCCTTCTGGGACAGGAACAACTGATGGGATACCATCAGATAAAAGTGTTCTCAGACGAGAACAAGCTTTAAGGAGTGATAGTATGAACCGTTCAGAAAAAGAAGAACTGGTTTCTCAAGTTCGAAGTAAATTAGTCAAAGCTTCCAGCATCATTATTACCCGTCAAACTGGGTTAACCGTTGCTGAAGTGACAGAATTGCGTCGCACGATGAGAGAAGCTGGGGCTGAATTCAAGGTTTTAAAGAACACTCTGGCAAGGCTTGCAGTAAAGGACACAGCTCTTGAAGGAATCACGAATATGCTTGAAGGCCCAACAGCCATTGCATTTTCCTCTGATCCTGTAAGTGCAGCTAAAGTCACCGCAAAATTCGCTAACAGCAATGACAAATTAAGCATTGTTGGTGGGTATTTAGATGGTCGAGTTTTAGATGCAAAAGCTGTTGATGCCCTGGCTAAATTACCATCTCTTGATGAATTGCGGAGCAAGATTATTGCTGTTATTCAAACACCCGCAACTCGTTTGGCTGTATTGGCTAAGGAACCAGCAAGTTGTGTTACTCGCGTTATTGCGGCCCGTGGTCGTGGTGAATAAACCTTGTATAAGAAATTAAAGAAGGAGTTTTAAAATGTCTAATCTTGATAAACTCGTTGAAGAGTTATCCAAATTAACAGTTTTGGAAGCCGCTGAGCTTTCAAAGAAGTTAGAAGAGCACTGGGGTGTTTCCGCTGCTGCTCCTGTTGCTGTTGCCGCAGTTGCTGGCATGGCTGCAGAATCTGCTGCAGAAGCTAAGACTGAATTTGATGTCATCTTGGCTGACGCTGGCGCAAACAAGATCAACGTGATTAAAGAAGTACGCGCAATCACTGGTCTTGGCTTGAAAGAAGCAAAGGATCTCGTTGAAGCTGCACCAAAGCCAGTTAAGCAAGGTGTTGCAAAAGACGAAGCTGACAAAATTAAAAAGCAGCTTGAAGAAGCTGGAGCAAAGGTTGACGTTAAATAACATCAGACTTTGTCAGATGAAAAGAGGGAAGGTCTATTTTGGCCTTACCCTCCTTTTTGGCTATAAAAAGGCATCTTATTTATGGTGATGAGATGGTCAAGATCTCATATCAGTATAGATAAGTTGCTTTGGGGATTTACTAGAGTAACGGTTTTTTAAGTTTAATTGAGTCGGTTGATAGAGAGGGAATCTATGACAAGGTCATTTACCGGTCGGAAGAGGTTTCGCAAGAATTTTGGGCGCATTCGGGAAGTGGCTCCCATGCCAAATCTGATCGAGTTACAGAAGACATCTTACGAAAAGTTCTTACAGATGAATGTACCTCACAATGAACGTGAGGAAATCGGACTTCATGAAGTCCTCAAGTCGATATTCCCAATAAAGGATTTTTCTGGAAAATCACAGCTGGAATACTACAAGTATGAGTTGGAAAGGCCAAAGCATGACGAAGAGGAATGCCGCCAGCGAGGACTGACCTTTGCCGCTCCATTAAAGGTAACATTGCGTTTGGTTGTTTGGGATGTAGATGAAGATACAGCAGCTCGCTCCATCCGTGATATTAAAGAACAAGATGTTTACATGGGCGATATGCCCCTGATGACCGATAGCGGTACCTTTATTGTGAATGGTATTGAACGGGTTATCGTATCCCAAATGCATCGCAGCCCTGGTGTGTTTTTTGATCATGATAAGGGCAAATCCCATTCCTCAGGCAAATACCTGTTTGCTGCACGTGTTGTTCCTTATCGCGGATCTTGGTTAGATTTTGAGTTTGATCCTAAAGACCAAATTCATGTTCGTATTGATCGACGTCGTAAACTTCCTGTTTCCACCTTTTTAATGGCCTTAGATAGTGCTGAGACAGAAAAACTCAGAGCTGATTATCAAGCCAAAGGTGAAAAACTACCTGCTAATATGATTGCAGGAATGTCCAGAGAAGAAATTCTTAATTCATTCTATTCTATTGTTACTTATAAAAAACATAAAAAATCTTGGAAAACTGAGTATGTTCCAGATCGTTGGAAAGGTGTTAAATTACTACGTGATCTTATTGATGCCAATACAGGTCAGGTGATTGCCGAAGCAGGTAGTAAAATCACACCACGGATGTCTAAAAAATTCCACAACGATGGATTAAAAGAAATTCTTGTCGAGAGTGATGATCTTGTAGGTCTTTATTCTGCAAAAGAATACATAAGCGAGCAAACAGGTGAGATTTATCTGGAGGCTGGTGACGAATTAACTAAAGAAAACATCGAGCTTCTAAAATCTTTAGGATACGATGAAATTCCTGTGCTCTTTATTGACCATGTTAATGTTGGTCCGTATTTGCTCAATACCCTTTTAGCAGATCGTAATTTCAATCGAGAAGAAGCTCTTCTTGATCTGTATCGGATTATGCGTCCTGGTGAACCTCCGACCTTGGAAGGGGCGGAAAATCTTTTCCAAGGGTTATTCTTTGACCTTGAGCGGTATGATCTGTCAGCTGTTGGTCGCGTCAAGATGAATGCACGCTTGAACCTCACAACACCTGATACAGTGCGCATTCTCCGCAAAGAAGATGTTATCAGGATTCTTCAAAACCTCTTGGATCTAAAAGATGGTCGGGGCGAAATCGATGACATTGATAACTTGGGTAACCGTCGTGTTCGTGCTGTTGGTGAATTGCTAGAAAACCAATATCGTGTAGGTCTTGCCCGTATGGAACGGGCAATCCGCGAACGCATGAGTTCTGTGGATGTGGACACGGTAATGCCCCATGACTTGATTAATGCAAAACCTGCAGCTGCTGTTGTGCGAGAGTTCTTCGGTTCTTCTCAGCTTTCTCAATTTATGGACCAAACAAACCCCTTGTCCGAAATTACTCACAAGCGCCGCTTATCAGCTTTAGGACCAGGTGGTTTATCCCGCGATCGTGCAGGATTTGAAGTGCGCGACGTACATCCAACCCACTATGGGCGGATTTGTCCTATTGAAACACCTGAGGGTCCAAACATTGGGTTGATTAACTCCCTTGCTACTTTTGCCCGAGTCAACCAGTATGGCTTTATTGAAAGTCCCTATCGTAAAGTTGTTGATGGTGTGGTCACTAATGAAGTGACATATTTAACAGCTATGGAAGAAGGACGTTTTGCCATTGCTCAGGCTAACATTGATCTTGGCGCAAAAGGTGAGATTGTTGATGAATATGTAACCTGCCGTAGAGCTGGTGAATTATCCATTGTTCATCGCAACGATGTTGATTTGATTGACGTCTCCCCTAAACAGTTGGTATCTGTTGCAGCTTCCTTGATTCCTTTCTTGGAAAATGACGACGCAAACCGCGCTTTGATGGGATCAAACATGCAACGTCAAGCCGTTCCTTTGCTTCGTGCTGAAGCTCCTCTGGTTGGAACCGGCATGGAACACATTGTAGCTCGTGACTCTGGATCAAGCGTAGTTGCTAAACGAGGTGGTGTTGTTGACATGGTTGATGGTCACCGCATCGTTATTCGTGTAAACGAAAAAGACAGCAAAGATGGAACACCTGGTGTAGACATCTACAACCTGATGAAATTCCAACGCTCTAACATGAGCACCTGTATTAACCAGCGTCCCGTAGTCAAAAAAGGCGACGTCATTAAGAAGGGTGACATCATTGCTGATGGTCCTGCAACCGAACTAGGCGAATTGGCTTTGGGTCGTAACGTTCTCGTAGGCTTTATGTCATGGGGTGGATACAACTTCGAAGACTCCATTATCCTATCTGAACGCATTGCTCAAGATGACGTCTTTACTTCTGTTCATATCGAGGAATTTGAAGTCATGGCCCGCGATACAAAGCTGGGCAATGAAGAAATTACCCGCGATATTCCCAATGTTGGTGAAGAATCCTTACGAAGCTTAGACGAAGCAGGTGTAGTATACATCGGTGCTGAAGTTAAAGCTGGTGACATTTTGGTTGGTAAAGTTACGCCTAAAGGCGAAGTGCCCATGACCCCAGAAGAGAAGTTGCTTCGCGCCATCTTTGGTGAGAAGGCTTCTGATGTCCGTGATAGCTCATTGCGTGTTCCGCCAGGCGTGTCTGGAACCGTCGTGGAAGTGCGTGTCTTCTCACGTCGCGGTGTTGATAAAGACGAACGTGCCCTGTCTATTGAACGTCAAGAAATTGATCGTTTAGCTAAAGACCGGGATGCAGAACGCATGATTTTGGAGCGTAACTACTATCAAAATCTTCGCGAAGCTCTAATGGGACAAAAGATTGCTTCAGCCCCCAAAGGTGTCAAAGTTGGTTCTACAGTTAATGATGAGCTTCTTGAATCCTTGACCAAAGGACAATGGCGTCAGATTACCGTTGATAACGAGTCTGTTATGGCCAACATTGAAGCAATGACCCGGCAAATTGACGAAGGGGTTGCCCGTCTTCAAGAATGGTTTGAAAGCAAAGTTGAAAAACTTCGTCGTGGTGATGAATTGCCTCCTGGTGTTCTTAAAATGGTTAAAGTGTTTATCGCAGTAAAACGCAAAATACAACCAGGCGATAAGATGGCTGGACGTCATGGAAACAAGGGTGTTGTATCTCGTATTGTGCCATTAGAAGACATGCCATATTTGGATGATGGTACGCCCCTTGATATAATTTTGAACCCATTAGGGTTGCCTTCACGTATGAACGTTGGACAAATCTTAGAGACTCACTTAGGTGCAGCTGCTGCTGGATTAGGTCGACAGATTAATGAGGTTCTAGATAAATATCGCCAGCAACAAGCATCAATTAGTGATGTTAGAGAGAAAATGGCAGAGGTTTACGAACGTCCAGAAGATGTAGCCGATTTGAAAACGTACTCCGATGACCAAGTTCTAGAAATGGCTCAAAACGTTCGCCGTGGCGTACCTATGGCCACACCAGTTTTTGATGGTGCCAAGGAAGAAGATTTGCTCCGGATGTTGGATAAAGCCAATTGGAGCAGAACAGGTCAGGTGGTTCTTTACGATGGAAAGACAGGTGAGCCCTTTGATCGTAAGGTGACAGTCGGGTACATTTACATGTTGAAACTTCACCACTTGGTAGATGATAAGATTCACGCACGCTCCATTGGACCATACAGTTTGGTCACACAACAACCTTTGGGTGGTAAAGCTCAGTTTGGTGGTCAAAGATTTGGAGAAATGGAAGTTTGGGCCCTGGAAGCTTATGGTGCTGCCTTTACTTTGCAAGAAATGTTGACTGTCAAATCAGACGATGTTTCAGGAAGAACAAAAGTTTATGAAGCGATTGTTCGAGGAGACGACAATATGGAAGCTGGTATTCCTGAATCCTTCAATGTTTTGGTGAAGGAATTGCGATCCCTTGGATTGAACGTTTCTTTTGAGCAACAACCGTAACAGTCGCTGATGGAGATTAAAAGGTTATGAAGAATACATTACCAAAACTCATGGATAACTCCGACATTGCTCCTGGCTTTGATGCCATTCGTATTGCGATTGCCAGCAGCGAGATGATACGGTCCTGGTCTTATGGTGAGGTTAAAAAGCCTGAGACTATCAACTACCGTACCTTTAAACCAGAGCGTGATGGCTTATTCTGCGCGCGTATTTTTGGTCCCATTAAGGATTATGAATGCTTGTGTGGTAAGTATAAACGAATGAAATACCGCGGTGTGGTTTGTGAAAAGTGTGGTGTGGAAGTTACTTTAAGCAAGGTGCGGCGTGATCGCATGGGGCATATTGAACTGGCTTCACCGGTAGCACATATTTGGTTTACCAAATCCCTGCCAAGCCGCGTTGGTTTACTCCTCGACTTCTCATTAAAAGATCTGGATAAGGTTCTTTACTTTGAAAGTTATGTGGTGATCGACCCAGGCATGACTCATTTCCGCAAGCATCAATTGATTACTGAGGATGAGTACGTCCGCGCTCAAGATGAGTACGGTGAAGATGCGTTTACTGCTGGGATTGGTGCAGAAGCTTTAAAAGTTATGCTCGCCGAGACCAATCTAGAAGTAGAAAAAGAAAATTTACGCCAAGAACTTCTTGAAACTTCTTCTGAGATGCGACGAAAGAAATTGGTTAAAAGATTAAAGCTCATTGAGGCTTTTCTTGAATCTGGAACTAACCCTGAATGGCTCGTAATGGAGGTCATTCCTGTTATTCCACCGGAATTACGTCCCCTCGTTCCGTTAGATGGTGGTCGCTTTGCAACAAGTGATTTGAACGACTTATATCGTCGGGTAATCAATCGTAACAATCGTTTGAAACGCCTGATTGAGCTCAGAGCACCTGATATTATCGTACGCAACGAAAAACGTATGCTTCAAGAAGCGGTTGATGCACTGTTTGATAATGGTCGCCGTGGTCGTGCCATTTCAGGTGCTAACAAGCGTCCTTTAAAATCTTTGGCAGACATGCTAAAAGGTAAGCAAGGTCGCTTCCGTCAAAACCTTCTTGGAAAGCGCGTTGACTACTCTGGTCGTTCCGTAATTGTGGTTGGTCCTGAGCTCAAGTTGCATCAATGTGGTTTGCCTAAGAAAATGGCTTTAGAGTTGTTTAAACCCTTTATTTATGCTCGGCTCGAGCGCTATGGGTTGGCCAGCACTCTTAAAGCTGCAAAGCGCATGGTAGAAAAAGAGCGCCCTGAGGTTTGGGATGTATTAGAAGAAGTGATTCGTGAACACCCTGTCATGCTCAATCGGGCACCAACATTACACCGTTTGGGGATTCAGGCTTTTGAACCTGTCCTGATTGAAGGTAAAGCCATTCAATTACACCCCCTTGTTTGTACCGCTTTTAACGCAGACTTTGACGGGGACCAGATGGCGGTTCACATTCCTCTTTCCCTTGAGGCCCAGTTAGAAGCCCGCGTCTTGATGATGTCCACCAACAACATTTTGAGTCCAGCTAACGGTCGTCCCATCATCGTTCCTTCTAAGGACATTGTTTTGGGAATGTACTATTTGTCTTTACAACGGGATCATTTGCCAGGTGAAGGCATGTTGTTTACCAATATAGCTGAAATTGAGCAAGCGTTGGATAATAAGGTTGTAGAGTTACATACCAAAATCCATGCTCGTGTTGCTTATTACACGGAATCTGGAGAAACAAAATACAAGCGAGTTGAAACGACACCTGGTCGTATGATTCTAAGCCAGTTGTTGCCTAAAAACTCTAAGGTTAGTTTTGAGTTGGTAAACCAAGTTTTGACTTCCAAAGAAATCAGCAATTTGGTTGATACGGTTTATCGTCACTGCGGTCAGAAAGAAACAGTTATTTTCGTAGATCGCATGATGAGTCTTGGGTTCAAGTACGCGACTCGTGGTGGTATTTCCTTCGGTAAAGATGACTTGGTCGTGCCTGATGAAAAAACCAAAATGATTGACGAAACAAAAACATTGGTGACTGAATTCGAACAACAATATGCGGATGGCTTGATCACTCAAGGTGAAAAGTATAACAAGGTTGTTGACGCGTGGTCACAATGTACGGATCGCGTTGCCGAAGCTATGATGAAAGCTATTTCTCGCACACGTGAAGGAGAACCTGTCAACTCCGTTTACATGATGGCACACTCAGGTGCCAGAGGTTCGGTTGCACAGATGAAGCAGCTTGCTGGTATGCGTGGTTTGATGGCCAAGCCATCTGGTGACATTATTGAAACACCGATTATTTCTAACTTTAAGGAAGGCTTGGGCGTTTTAGAGTACTTTATTTCAACACACGGTGCGCGCAAAGGTTTGGCTGATACAGCTTTGAAAACCGCTAACTCTGGTTACTTGACCCGTCGCTTGGTTGACGTCGCACAAGATTGTATTATCGCTGAAGAAGATTGCGGAACCGAAAAGGGGATTGCCTTATCAGCAGTCATTGAGGGGGGGGATATTATCGCTTCCTTGTCTGAACGCATCTTAGGCCGCACAGCATCTGTTGATGTAGTCAACCCCGTGAGCGGAGAAGTCATTGTTAAAGCTGCCCAATTGATTGATGAGTCCAGTGTGGAGCAAATTGAAAGTGCTGGCATTGACACAGTGATGATCCGTTCTGTATTGACCTGCGAAGCTGAACAAGGAATCTGTTCAAAGTGCTATGGACGTGACTTGGCTCGCGGTACCTTGGTTAATGCGGGTGAAGCAGTTGGTGTTATTGCAGCTCAATCCATTGGTGAACCTGGAACACAGCTAACCATGCGTACCTTCCACATTGGAGGGGCAGCCCAAAGAGGTGCAGAACAATCCAGTATTGAATCTTCACACAATGGTACTGTATCTATCCGTAACAAGAATGTGGCAACAAACAGTAGCGGTGCTGCTATCGTCTTGGCTCGCAACAGCGAGATCGCTATTATTGACGATCAAAACCGTGAACGTGGCCGTCATCGCATTCCCTACGGATCACGAATTTTGGTGGAAGATGGTCAAAAAGTTTCCGCCGGACAGAAATTGGTTGAGTGGGATCCATACACCATTCCGATCATTTGTGAGATCAATGGTACTGCCCATTATGTAGACTTGGTGGATGGTGTTTCATTACGTGAAATTACTGATGAATCGACCGGTATTTCTAACCGCGTCGTGGTTGACTGGAAACAGCAAGCCCGTGGTAATGAATTGCGTCCGATGATTAGCATGCGCGATGACAAAGGCAATCCAGTCATCCTACCGAGCGGGTTGGAAGCACGTTACTTTATGGCAGTTGACTCCATCTTGTCTGTAGAGAATGGTGCTAAGTTGAAAGCGGGTGACATTATTGCTCGTATCCCAAGAGAGACAACGAAAACTCGCGATATTACGGGTGGTCTACCTCGCGTTTCTGAACTGTTTGAAGCTCGTCATCCTAAAGATGCAGCCATCATCGCAGAATTTGATGGTCGTATTGAGTACGGTAAAGACTACAAGACAAAACGTCGTATTGTTGTTGTACCAGTTGAATCTGGTTTGCAACCTGTAGAATATCTGATTCCAAAAGGCCGACACATCACAGTTAACGAAGGTGACTACGTTAAACGAGGTGATTTGTTAGTAGATGGTAATCCTGTACCTCATGACATTTTGCGCGTTCTTGGTATTGAGGCTCTGGCCACATACTTGGTCAGTGAAATTCAACAGGTATATCGTTTGCAAGGTGTGCGTATTAACGATAAGCATATTGAAGTTATCGTTCGTCAGATGCTACAGAAATACGAAATCACTGATCCCGGCGATACAATTCTGATCCGAGGCGAGCAAATTGATCGCACTGAATTTGAGAGTATTAATCGTCAAGCAGAAAAAGAAGGATATAGACCAGCGGTCGGTAGTCCAATTCTCCAAGGTATTACCAAAGCTTCTTTGCAAACGAAGTCCTTCATTTCAGCTGCTTCGTTCCAAGAGACAACGCGGGTTCTGACTGAGGCTGCTGTCTCTGGTAAAATGGATAATCTTGTTGGTTTGAAAGAGAACGTTATCGTTGGACGATTGATTCCAGCAGGTACAGGTAGTGTCATTAATCGGTTGCGCAAGATTGCAAACAAGCGCGATCGGGACGAGACTATTGGGGAAGATGGACAAAATGATGAGCAGTCACGCATTAGTTATGCGTGAGTGCAAAAGTCCATTGACTTAGGTGAAAAGCCCAATTAATATGCAAGGTGCTAGTTTTTAATTGCCGGTACCTTGCATACGGGCAAAATAATTATTAATTTAACAACGTGTTGTTTAAAAGAGTAAGAAGAAGGATATAGGCTAATGCCTACGATTAACCAGTTAATTCGTAAACCACGCGCACCAAAAGTAACGCGTAATAAGGTTCCAGCATTGCAGGCTTGCCCACAAAAACGTGGTGTCTGCACTCGCGTATTTACAACAACTCCAAAAAAACCGAACTCAGCTTTGCGTAAAGTTGCTCGTATTCGGTTGACTAATGGTTATGAAGTCACCGGATATATTCCTGGTGAAGGTCACAACTTGCAAGAACACTCCGTGGTCATGATCCGCGGTGGTCGTGTTAAGGACTTGCCTGGTGTCCGCTATCACATTATTCGTGGTGCTCTCGACACCCAAGGCGTTAAAAATCGTAAGCAAGCCCGTTCTAAATACGGTGCGAAGCGTCCAAAATAATAAGAGTATGAGGTTAGTTACATGTCACGTCGTCGCGCGGCTGTTAAAAAAGAAGTATTACCAGATCCCAAGTTTGGGGATTTTGTACTTACAAAATTCATTAACAGCGTTATGTATGAAGGTAAAAAATCTGTCGCTGAAAAGATTGTCTATGGTGCCTTAGAAAAAATCCATGGTCGTAATGGCAAAGATTCTCTGGCTTTATTTCATGAAGCTTTAGATAATGTTCGTCCAGCTTTAGAAGTACGTTCCCGTCGTGTGGGTGGTGCTACATACCAGGTGCCTACAGAAGTTCGTCCAGATCGTGCCCAAGCATTGGCCATTCGTTGGTTGATCGGCAGTGCTCGTAAGCGTTCAGAAAAGACAATGGTCGATCGTATTTCTGCAGAACTAACAGACGCGGCAAACAATCGTGGTGCTGCAGTTAAGAAGCGCGAAGACACACACAAGATGGCGGAAGCTAACCGTGCATTTGCACATTATCGTTGGTAGTTAGGGTAAAATAAGATGTCGAGAACAACACCGATTGAGCGGTACCGCAATATAGGGATTATGGCCCACATTGACGCTGGTAAGACAACTACCACAGAGCGTATTCTTTATTATACCGGAAAATCCTACAAGATAGGTGAAGTCCATGAAGGCACAGCCGTTATGGACTGGATGGAGCAGGAGCAAGAAAGAGGGATCACCATTACCTCGGCAGCGACGACATGCTTCTGGAATGATCACCGGATTAATATTATTGACACACCAGGTCACGTTGACTTTACCATTGAAGTTGAACGCAGTTTGCGGGTTCTTGACGGCGCTGTCGCTGTATTTGACGGTGTTGCTGGTGTTGAGCCTCAGTCTGAAACAGTTTGGCGTCAAGCAGATAAATATAATGTACCCCGGATATGCTTTGTCAACAAGATGGATCGTATGGGCGCAAACTTTTATCGTTGCGTAGATATGATCGTCGATCGCTTAGGTGCTCGACCCCTCGTATTGCATCTCCCTATCGGTATTGAAAGTGATTTCGTCGGTATCGTTGATTTGGTTGAAATGAAGGCCATTGTTTGGCGTGATGAAAGCCTTGGCGCAAAGTTTGACATCGTAGAGATTCCAGCTGATATGAAAGCGAAAGCTGAAGAATATCATGCTAAACTTGTTGAATTAGCTGTTGAAGCCGATGACGAAGCTTTAGAAAATTATTTGGGTGGTCAAGAGCCTACTGTTGAACAACTTAAAAAATGTATCCGTAAAGGTGTGTTGAATAGTTTGTTTGTTCCTGTCTTGTGCGGTAGCGCTTTCAAGAACAAAGGTGTTCAGCCTCTTCTCGATGCCGTAATTGACTATCTACCCTCTCCAGCTGATATTGGTGCCGTTAAAGGAACGTCCGTTGATGGAAGCCAAGAAATGATTCGCAAAGCTGAAGATGGTGAACCGTTTTCAGGTCTAGCCTTTAAAATCATGACCGACCCGTTTGTTGGAACATTGACCTTCGTGCGAATTTACTCTGGTTCATTAGAAGCTGGTAGCTACGTAACTAACTCGACAAAAACCGAGCGTGAACGTATCGGTCGTATGTTGCTTATGCATGCAAACACCCGCGAAGATATTAAAATTGCCAACGCCGGCGATATTGTTGCTTTGTGTGGTTTGAAGAGTACAACAACAGGTGATACACTTTGCGATAACATTAAGCAAGTTGTTCTTGAAAAGATGGAATTCCCAGAACCTGTTATTGAAGTTGCTGTTGAGCCAAAGACCAAAGCTGACCAAGAAAAAATGGGTGTGGCACTCTCTCGTCTTGCCAGTGAAGATCCCTCTTTCCGTGTGACCTCAGATCCTGAATCTGGTCAAACAGTGATTAAAGGTATGGGTGAATTGCACTTGGAAATTATCGTTGACCGCATGCGTCGCGAATTTAAAGTTGAAGCAAATGTCGGAGCACCTCAAGTTGCGTATCGCGAAACGATTACAAAGACAGCCGATATTGACTACACCCACAAAAAACAATCTGGTGGTGCTGGTCAGTTTGCTCGCGTTAAGATTCGCTTTGAACCCTTGGAACCAGGTGGTGGATTTGTGTTTGACAATCAAATTGTTGGTGGTGCTGTGCCACGCGAATATATTCCCGGTGTACAGAAAGGTTTAACCTCCGCTCTTGAAACAGGTGTGGTAGCTGGATATCCTATGATTGACTTTAAGGCGACACTCATTGATGGTGCCTACCACGATGTAGACTCTAGCACCCTTGCCTTCGAAATTGCTGCCCGTGCAGCATTCCGTGAAGGAATTGGTAAGTGTTCACCAAAACTACTCGAACCTATTATGAAGGTGGAAGTTGTAACGCCAGAAGAATACATGGGTGATGTTATCGGTGACTTGAACAGTCGTCGTGGACAAATCAGTGGTATGGATCAGCGTTCTAATGCACGTGTGATCTCAGCTATGGTGCCACTCGCCAGCATGTTTGGATACGTCAACTCTTTGCGCTCTTTGAGCCAAGGTCGTGCCCAATTTACCATGCAATTTGACCACTATGAACAAGTGCCACAAAACGTCGCTGACGAAATTAAAGCAAAAGCAAGCTAATTAAATAGAAGAGGTTTTTAACATGTCAAAGGCAAAGTTTGAGCGGAATAAACCGCACTGCAACATCGGAACGATTGGTCACGTTGACCACGGAAAAACATCATTGACAGCTGCAATTACAAAAGTGTTGGCTGAAAGTGGAAAAGCGCAATTCACAGCCTATGATCAAATAGACAAGGCGCCAGAAGAAAGAGCACGTGGAATCACCATTTCCACCGCTCACGTGGAATATGAAACTGACAATCGCCACTATGCCCACGTGGACTGCCCCGGACACGCCGACTATGTAAAAAACATGATCACCGGTGCGGCTCAGATGGACGGAGCGATCTTGGTTGTTTCTGCAGCTGATGGCCCGATGCCCCAGACCCGTGAACACATTCTCTTGGCCCGTCAGGTCGGTGTGCCAGCACTAGTCGTGTTCATGAACAAAGTCGACATGGTAGATGATGCTGAGCTGTTGGATCTGGTTGAATTAGAAGTACGTGAACTTCTGTCCTCCTATGATTTCCCTGGTGATGATATTCCGATTGTCCGTGGATCTGCATTGTGTGCGCTTGAAGACAAGAACCCAGAGATTGGTCGTGAAGCGATTTTGAAATTGATGGCTGAGGTTGATCGTTATATTCCTCAACCCGAGCGTGCAAAAGATCGTCCATTCTTGATGCCGATTGAAGACGTATTCTCGATCTCAGGCCGCGGAACCGTTGTAACCGGACGCGTTGAGCGTGGAATCGTTAAAGTTGGTGAAGAAGTAGAAATCGTAGGACTGCGCGACACCACGAAGACCGTTGTCACCGGCGTTGAAATGTTCCGTAAACTCTTGGATCAAGGTGAGGCAGGAGACAACATTGGTGCGCTATTACGTGGAACCAAGAGAGAAGAAGTTGAACGTGGACAAGTATTGGCAGCTCCAGGCACCATTACGCCACACACAGACTTCGAATGTGAAGCTTATATTTTGACTAAAGATGAAGGTGGACGTCACACACCATTCTTTGCAAACTATCGCCCCCAATTCTATTTCCGCACAACAGACGTGACTGGTACCGTCCAGTTACCAGCTGGTGTAGAAATGGTGATGCCTGGTGATAACATCAGCATGGGCGTTCAGTTGATCGTGCCGATCGCTATGGACGAAGGATTGCGTTTTGCGATCCGCGAAGGTGGTCGTACGGTTGGCGCAGGCGTCGTCGCAAAAATTTTGAAGTAATTGACTTTTATAGAGACCTAGTGTTATGTAACTAGGTCTCATAATTTTTTTTTTGATTTTAAGTGAGCTAGGACACAATGGAAAATCAATGCATACGAATCCGATTAAAGGCCTACGATCATCGTTTGCTCGACCAATCGGTAAAGGAAATTGTAAACACCGCTAAGAGAACAGGTGCCCAGGTTCGAGGACCCATTCCTCTACCAACACGCACTGAGCGTTTTACAGTATTACGTTCTCCACATATTGATAAGAAGTCACGCGAGCAATTTGAAATTCGCACGCACAAACGTCTGATCGATATAGTAGACTGGTTGCCACAAACAGTTGATGCTTTGATGAAGCTCGATTTGGCAGCTGGTGTTGATGTAGAAATCAAATTATAAAAGGTAATTTAAATGCGTACTGGATTAATTGCTGAAAAAATAGGTATGACGCAGATATTTGCCGCTGACGGTACTCAGACTCCAGTTACGGTTTTACGCGTAGACAATTGCGTTGTGATAGGCAAGAAAACCGTAGATGGCCCAGATGGGTATAATGCTGTTCAAGTCGCTGCAGGATCTGTAAAGTTGTCCTCGCTCACCAAACCCGAAAAAGGTGTTTTCGCAAAACGTGAAATTGAACCACGTCGGGTTGTTAAAGAATTCCGTGTCGATCAAGATGCATTGCTTGAACTCGGTCAAGAATTGAAAGCTGACCACTTTGAAGCAGGTCAATTTGTTGACGTTTGTGGTACATCGATCGGTAAAGGTTTTGCTGGAGCTATGAAGCGCCATAACTTTGGTGGTCTTCGAGCCTCCCACGGTGTTTCAGTCACTCACCGTAGCCATGGTTCTACAGGTAATCGTCAAGATCCTGGTAAGGTTTTCAAAAACAAGAAAATGGCTGGTCACATGGGAGCACGTCGTGTTACAAAAATGAATCTTACTGTCCATAGTATTGACAGCGAACGCGGGTTGATTTTTGTAAAAGGTAGCGTACCTGGTGCTAAAGGAAGCATCGTATATGTACGTGATGCCATTAAGAAAACCAATAAGAATTAATTTTGCTGGATAAATGGTCGAAAAAATGAAGTATGAAATTTTAACCCTCGAGGCCAAAAAGGCCGGCGAAATTGAGTTAGATCAAAGCATTTTTGGTCTACCTACAAGAGTAGACATTCTTTCTCGCGTCATTGAGTGGCAGTTGTCTAAACGTCGTGCTGGTACACACAAAACAAAAACAGTAACGGAAATTGCTGGTAGCGGTAAGAAAATCTATCGCCAAAAAGGTACAGGTAACGCACGTCACGGATCCAAGCGTCAGATCCAATTCCGTGGTGGTGCTAAGGCTTTTGGTCCAGTTGTTCGTTCCCACGAGTATTCACTGCCAAAAAAGGTTCGCAAGCTTGGATTGAAGATTGCTTTATCGTCTAAACTTGCCTCTGGTGACTTAATTATCATTGATAGCAGCGATTTAAAAACACCTAAAACAAAGGACTTTATTCAAACAATCCGTAAGCTTAAAGCAGAAAATGCTTTGTTCGTTGATGGAAACCAAGTCAATGCAAATTTGACCTTGGCCGCAAGTAATTTGTTTGATGTGGATGTTCTACCCCAAATTGGTGCCAACGTTTATGATATTATGAGACGAGATAAACTCATTATGACAGTTGATGCCGTTAAAGCTTTAGAGGAGCGCCTGCGATGACAAGCAAAAATAAGGTTGATTTAAAGCTCTATGATGTTATACGTTACCCTTTAGTAACTGAGAAAACATCAAGTCGCGAAGATAGTAATCAGATCGCCTTTGTGGTTGCAAATACAGCAACTAAACCACAAATTAAACAAGCTGTAGAGCTGGTTTTTGGTGTAAAAGTGGCCAGTGTTAATACTCTGGTTCACAAAGGTAAGACAAAAAGATTTCGTGGCCGTCCAGGAATGCAAAGTGATAAGAAAAAAGCTTACGTCACTTTAGCTGAAGGACAAACCATTGATATTGCGTCAGGAATTTAACCATGGCTTTAAAGAATTATAAAGCAACGACTCCTTCTCAAAGACAGTTGATCAATATTGATCGCTCAGAGCTCTGGAGTGGAAAACCTTTTAAAGGACTTACTGAAGGTAAAAACCGATCCGGTGGTCGTAATAACACAGGACGTACAACTGTATGGAATCGGGGTGGTGGTCACAAACAACGTTACCGCATCATTGATTTTAAGCGCACTAAATCTAATTTAGAGGCTGAAGTTGTACGACTGGAATATGATCCCAATCGTACATCGTTTATCGCATTAATTAAGTATAACGATGGTGAGCACTCTTATATCATTGCTCCTCAGCGTTTAAAGGTTGGTGATAAAGTAGTATCTGGTGATCAAGTCGATATTAAGCCAGGTAATGCATTGCCTTTAAAGAATATACCAGTAGGAACGATTGTGCATAACATCGAAACCAAAGCTGGAAAAGGTGGTCAGCTTGCCCGTTCTGCAGGTACATATGCCCAGATTGCTGGTCGTGATGGTGCTTACACCATTATAAAGCTATCTTCTGGTGAGTTACGACTTATCAAAGGTGAGTGCTATGCCTCTGTTGGCGCAGTATCTAACCCAGACCATTCTAACCGAAGCTATGGTAAAGCAGGAAGAAGTCGTTGGCTAGGTCAACGTCCCTGTGTACGTGGTGTTGCTATGAACCCAATTGATCACCCTCATGGTGGTGGTGAAGGTCGTACATCAGGTGGTCGTCACCCAGTGACACCTTGGGGTATCCCGACTAAGGGTAAGAAAACGAGAAAGAACAAGCGCACTTCTAAGTTTATTATTAGAAGAGGCAAATAACGGAGACTAAACGTGCCAAGATCTGTTTGGAAAGGCCCTTTCTTTGATGGCTACATGCTTAAGAAAGCAGAAGTAGCAAAAGCATCAGGGCGTAAAGACGTCATTAAAACCTGGTCTCGCCGATCAACCATTCTACCACAATTTGTGGGTCTTACTTTCGGCGTCCATAATGGCAAAAAATTTATTCCTGTTTTCGTAAGTGAAAACATGGTCGGACACAAATTCGGTGAGTTCGCGCCCACACGTACATATTATGGGCATGGAGCCGATAAGAAAGCGAAGAGGGGCTAATCATGGCTAATAATAATACTGCACAAGCCGTGTTACGTAACCTGCGTGTTAGTCCTCGCAAGTTAAATTTAGTAGCTCAGCAAATTCGTGGACTTAAAGTAAGTAAGGCTTTAGATGTCCTTGCTTTTTCACGCAAGCGCGTAGCCAATGAAGTTCATAAAACCCTAACATCTGCTATTGCCAATGCAGAAAACAACCATGGGTTAGATATAGACGCTTTGGTGGTTAAGGAAGCTTATGTTGGCCAATCCATTGTCATGAAGCGCTTTCAAGCGCGTGCAAAGGGACGCGGTGTTGGAATTAAAAAGCCCTTTAGTCATTTAACAATTACACTCCGCGAACAAGAGGCATAACCATGGGACAAAAAGTTAATCCAATTGGTCTGCGTTTGGGCATTAATAAAACATGGGATTCCCGTTGGTATTCCGAAAAAGATTATGCAACGCAACTCCATCAAGATTTAAAGATACGCCAGTTTGTTTACGAAAATCTGCAGCAAGCTGGTATTTCAAAGGTAGTTATTGAGCGGCCAGCCAAGAAAGCACGTTTGAGCATCTATACAGCTCGTCCTGGTGTCTTAATTGGTAAAAAGGGGGCCGATATTGAGAAGCTAAAAGTAAAGCTCTCTGACATTGCAAAAACTGAAGTTGCGATCAATATTATTGAAGTACGCAAACCTGAGTTAGATGCACGTTTGATTGCTGACAGCATTGCACAACAAATTGAGCGACGTGTATCTTTCCGTCGTGCCATGAAGAGGGCAATGCAATCAGCAATGCGTCTTGGTGCTCAAGGGATCCGTATCAACTGTTCTGGTCGTCTTGGTGGTGCTGAAATTGCTCGTATGGAATGGTATCGTGAAGGGCGCGTTCCTCTGCATACATTCCGTTCGGACATTGATTATGGCTTAGGTGTAGCAAAAACAACTTATGGTACATGTGGTATCAAAGTTTGGGTCTACAAAGGTGAAATTCTTGAACATGACCCAATGGCTCATGATAAAAGAAACTTTGAAGCTGCATCAAATCGTTAATTTATCGTGATCAGAAGGAATTTGCTTGATGTTAGCGCCAAAAAAGACTAAATATCGTAAAGCGTTTAAGGGAAAAATTCACGGTAACGCTAAGGGTGGAACAGATGTATCCTTTGGTTCGTATGGACTAAAGGCTATGGAACCCGCCCGTATCACAGCACGTCAAATTGAAGCCGCGCGCCGTGCTATTACACGTCATATTCGTCGTGTAGGACGCGTGTGGATTCGTGTATTTCCAGATGTGCCTGTATCAACAAAGCCGGCCGAAGTCCGTATGGGAAGCGGTAAGGGAAGTCCAGAATATTGGGTCGCCCGAGTGAAGCCTGGTAGAATATTATTTGAGTTAGATGGTGTTGTACCAGAAGTGGCAGAAAAAGCATTTACTCTTGCAGCTGCTAAACTTCCAATCGCAACACGATTTGTAAAGCGAATCGGTTAAGGTGTCTGCTGTGAAGTATGAAGAATTAAAAGGTAAATCTGTGAGTGAGTTGTATGACTCACTGCAGAACTTAAAAAAAGAATTAATGGGATATCGTATTCAAAAGAGCTTGGGGCAACTCACCTCCACTGCCGTAATTCGCAAAGCAAGAAGAGGTGTTGCTCGTGTGACAACACGCCTAAATGAGCTCAAAATAAAAGAGGGGAGCCGGTAATGCCACGTAGAGTATTGCAAGGTGTGGTTGTTAGCGACGCCAATGACAAGACTGTTGTCGTTCGTGTTGAAAAGCGCGTAAAACACCCAGTTTATAAAAAATATATCTTTAGATCATGCAAGTACGCTGCTCATGATCCCAACAATACTCATAAGGTTGGTGATCATGTACGTATTATCGAGAGCAAGCCAATTTCTAAATCAAAAAAATGGCAAGTTCTTGAGGCAGAAAGCCAAGTAGCGTAGGGGAGTGTCATGATTCAAACTGAAACAAGGTTGGATGTAGCAGATAACTCAGGCGCTAAAGAAGTCCAGTGCATTAAAGTTTTGGGCGGTTCCAAGCGTCGTTATGCATCCATTGGCGATATCATCGTTGTATCTATTAAAGATGCTATGCCAAAAGGTAAAGTTAAAAAAGGTGATGTTCACAGAGCTGTTATTGTGCGCACAAAGCAAGCAATTAAGCGCCAAGATGGAAGTGAAATCAGTTTTGATAAAAATGCAGCAGTACTGATCAACAAGCAAGGGGAACCAATCGGAACCCGTATTTTTGGTCCAGTCACACGTGAATTGCGCAATATTGGATATATGAAAATTATTTCCTTGGCGCCGGAGGTTCTATAATGACTGCCGTTAAGATGAAAATTAAGAAAGGTGATCGCGTTATTGTTCGTACAGGACGCGACAAAGGAAAAGTTGGCACTGTTACTCGCGTCATTAAAGATGACCAAGCAGTGTTGGTAGAAGGCATTAACTTGGTTAAGCGCCATCTTAAGGTATCAGCGGGTAACCCCAATGGTATTGTGACAAAAGAAGCTGCCATCCATGTATCAAATGTTGCTTTGTTGGATCCCAAGACCAATGAACCAACAAAGGTTGGCTATAAGATTTTGGAAGACGGTACAAAAGTACGTATTTCCAAAAAAACTGGTGAAACACTTTAAGAAAGAAGAGAGCTGTTTATGGCACGGCTTTATGATGTATATAAAAAAGATGTGGTACCAGCTTTGAAGAAGGAATTTGGTTATACCAATGACCTTCAGGTACCAAAACTTGATAAAATTGTAATTAATATGTGTGTTAGTGAAGCCGTGCAGGATAGTAAAAAACTGCAGGCTGCAATTGATGATTTGGCTGCTATTGCTGGTCAGAAACCAGTGATCACTAAGGCTAAAAAGTCTATAGCAGGCTTTAAGCTGCGTCAAGGTATGAACCTTGGTGCAAAGGTAACTCTTCGAAGTGATCGCATGTACGAGTTTTTTGATCGTCTCGTTAATATAGCAATGCCTCGCATCCGCGACTTTAGAGGTGTTTCTGGAAAAAGTTTTGATGGTCATGGAAATTATGCCATGGGTGTTAAAGAACAGATTATTTTCCCAGAAATTAACTATGATAAAGTCGACAAGATCCGTGGTTTTGATATTATTATCTGCACTACAGCACGATCTGACAAAGAGGCTAAAGCATTGCTGTCAGCCTTAAATGTTCCATTTATGAATTAGGAAGCTCGTCATGGCAAGACTAAGTTCGGTTAATAATAACAATAAACGACGCAAGATGGTAAATAGTGCTAAAAACAAGCGTCGTCAGTTGCGTGAAATTATTTATAATAAGGACACTGACTTTGAGGCTAGACTTCAGGCTGTTGTAAAGCTTTCGGAATTGCCTCGTAATTCATCAGCCACACGTATACGTAATCGTTGCGAAGTGTCTGGTCGTCCACGAGGGTTTCATCGTCGCTTCAAAATGTCTCGTATTGCTCTAAGAGAACTCGGTTCTTTAGGGTTGATACCTGGTTTAACAAAGTCAAGTTGGTAAAGCGCAATGTTTGTAAATGATCCAGTAGGTGATATGTTGACTCGCATTCGCAATGGTCAACATGCTCGAAAAGCAAAGGTTGTATCACCTTGCTCAAAAGAGCGTATAAAAGTTTTAGATGTATTAAAAAGAGAAGGCTATATCCGCCATTACTCCGTAGAGAATGTACGAAGTGGTATTGATAACCTCATCATTGAATTAAAGTATGCTGAAGGTCAGCCAGTTATTCAAATGATTGAGCGTGTATCAAAACCTGGCCTTAGAATTTACTCAGCTGTTAAGGATTTGGGTACAGTTCATACAGGTCTTGGAATGTACATTTTGTCTACATCCAAAGGTGTGATGTCCGATGTTGAAGCGCGTGCGCAAGGCATTGGTGGTGAAGTGATTTGCAAAGTATTTTAATAGGTGGTGACAATGTCTCGCGTTGGTAAACATCCAATTCAGATACCGTCAGGGGTGAATGTCACCATTAACGGTAATACTATAGAAACAGCTGGTAAGCTGGGCAAGCTATCACGCTTCATTCCAGAAGGTGTGATTGTTGAACGGCAAGAAAATGCCATTACCGTCAAGCCAGCTAATGAATCAAAACAAAGCCGTATGCTTTGGGGAACCATGCAACGTCAAATTGCTAACATGATTAATGGTGTTGCTAACGGCACAACTGTTAATTTAGAATTAGTCGGTGTAGGTTATCGTGCTTCCGTTCAAGGACAAAACCTAAATGTTCAATTGGGTTTTAGCCATGATGTGGTTTATCCAATTCCCCAAGGAATTTCAGTTAAATGCGAAAAACCCACCACGATTGCCATTACTGGCGCTGATAAGCAGTTGGTAGGGCAAGTAGCTGCAGAGATTCGCAAGTATCGTCAACCTGAACCTTATAAAGGTAAGGGGATCATTCGCGAAGGCGAGTTCGTTGTAAGAAAAGAAGGTAAGAAGAAGTAATACCATGTCGAGTAGCACACAATTATTCGAACGGCGTAAAAGACGAATTCGTTTTAAACTACGCCGTACAAATGATGGGAAACCAAGGCTGACCGTTCATCGCACGGGGTCCCACATTTATGCACAAATTATAGACGATGTAAATTCTGTTACTTTAGCAGCAGCCTCCACTGTTGAGAAAGATATTCGCTCCTCACTAAAGAGTGGTGGCAACATTGATGCAGCAAAAGCTGTCGGAAATTTAGTTGCCAAGCGCGCTGTTGAGGCTGGTGTTAAAACAGTAGTTTTCGATCGTTCTGGATATCTATATCATGGTCGCATTAAGGCATTAGCCGAAGCTGCGCGTGAGTCAGGTTTGAGCTTTTAAGGATAAAACATGGCTAAAGTAACAAACAGTGAAAAAACACAACGTGAAGAACAAGAATTCATTGAAAAGCTTGTTAGCGTACGTCGTGTAACAAAGGTTGTTAAAGGTGGTAAGAATCTCCGCTTTTCAGCCCTCGTAGTAGTTGGTGATGGTCGAGGTCGTGTTGGATTCGGCTCAGGAAAAGCACGCGAAGTTCCAGATGCTGTTAAAAAAGCAACGGAGCAAGCAAAGCGTTCCATGATTCGCGTACCTTTACGTGAAGGACGTACACTCCATCATGATATTACCGGTCGCTTTGGTGCAGGTCGTGTTTATTTGCGCTCTGCTCCATCTGGTACTGGAATCATTGCTGGTGGTCCAATGCGTGCAGTATTTGAAGCCCTTGGTCTTCAGGATGTTGTTAGTAAATCAGTCGGCACATCCAACTATTACAACATGGTTCGTGCTACATTTACCGCATTGCAAGATGTATCATCTCCACGTCAAGTTGCAGCTCGTCTGGGCCGTAAAGTTCCAGAGATTATTGCACGTCGTGATGCGGCAATAGGGAGTCACTAATAATGGCAAGTAAAACAAAAACAAAAAATACAGCAGGTAAAGTTGTTGTCAAACAAATTGGCAGTCCCATTCGTCGTGATGGTCGTCAAAGGTTGTATTTAAAGTCTTTGGGGTTGGGGAAAATCAACCGCGTTAGAGAACTGGAAGATACTCCAGCTGTGCGTGGATTGATCACCAAGCTAAGACACATGGTTGAAGTTGTCGCTTAAATTGAATGAGATGAGCTATGATTAAAATTAATGAAATTCGCGACAATGCCGGCGCAAGATCTGAAAAAAAACGTCTAGGACGTGGCATAGGATCTGGCTTAGGCAAAACCTCAGGTCGAGGTGGAAAGGGCCAAACAGCTCGCTCAGGTGTTGCGATCAATGGATTTGAAGGTGGTCAAAACCCTATCTATCGTCGTTTGCCTAAGCGTGGTTTTAAGAACATCCATCGTCAAGAGTTGTATGAATTGACCTTTGAGAAGATTAATACAGCATTTGAATCTGGTGTGTTGAAAAAGGATGAAACCATAGACCGTGAAGCATTAATCCGTATTGGATATATGAAGAAGTGGTTTGAAGGTGTATCCCTTGTTGCAACCGGTGAATTGAAGCACAAAGTTAAGCTTGAAATTACAAGAGCCTCAGCCAAAGCAAAAGAAATGGTTGAGAAGCTTGGTGGTTCAATTAATTTTGCTTAACATATTTGGATAAAGGTGTCAGATGGCGTCCGCAATTGAGCAGTTAGCAGCTGGTATTAATTTCTCAACACTAGCAAAAGCTGAAGATTTAAAGAAAAGAATTTGGTTTACACTGGCTGCTCTTGTGGTGTACAGATTTGGCACCTATATTCCTTTGCCTGGAATTAATCCTGATATCATTCGTGAATTCACTACCCAAAATTCTGGTGGCATTTTGGGTATTTTAGATATGTTCTCTGGTGGTGCGATTAGTCGCATGACCATTTTTGCATTGAACATTATGCCTTACATTTCATCAAGCATTATCGTTCAATTGCTTACATCCGTTTCTCCTCATCTTGAGGCTTTGAAGAAAGAAGGGGAGTCTGGTCGTCGCAAAATTAATCAGTACACACGATATGGTACGGTTTTTCTTGCAAGTATTCAGGCATATGGAATCGCCATTGGTTTAGAGAAAATTACTGGCTACTCAGGTTCTGCAGTATTAAACCCCGGAATGATGTTTAAATTAACCACCGTTGTTACTTTGACGGGAGGAACATTATTCATTATGTGGTTGGGTGAGCAGATTACTTCTCGTGGTATTGGTAATGGTACATCCCTTATTATTTACGCTGGTATTGTGGCAAACTTACCCCAAGCTGTTGTGCGGACTTTTGTTTTAGGTCGCGAAGGAGATATTTCAACCTTATTGATGATCGCCATTTTGATTATGGTAGCCCTTGTCATTGGCTATATCGTGTTTATGGAAAAAGCTCAACGGCGTATCCTCATTCAATACCCAAAACGTCAAATGGCTGCTGATCGACCAGCTACATCTCAATCGACACATTTGCCCTTGAAGCTTAATAGTGCTGGTGTGATTCCTCCGATTTTTGCCTCTTCTCTTTTGCTGTTCCCAGCAACACTGAGCAGTTTTGCCGGATCAACGCCTGATACATGGATGGGAATGATTTCAACATATTTGTCTCATGGTCATCCCGTATATATTATGCTGTTTGTCAGTTTGATCATTTTCTTTGCCTTCTTTTATACTGCATTAGTCTTTAATCCAGTAGAGACAGCAGAGAACTTGAGGAAAATGGGAACTTTTATTCCTGGTGTTCGTCCCGGCAAACAAACGGCTGATTATATTGATTTTATTTTAACCCGATTGACAGCTGTGGGATCTATATATCTGGCGTCTATATGTATTCTGCCAGAATTGATTCTAGCAAAAGTATCCTTACCCTTTTATTTTGGTGGTACAAGTTTATTGATCGTCGTTAGCGTAACAATTGATACCATCAGCCAGGTCCAGTCTCATCTTGTTGCACACCAGTATGAAGGATTAATTCGCAAGGCAAAATTAAAGGGTAAGATATAGTCCATGATATTTGTTTTATTCGGGCCGCCCGGTTCTGGCAAAGGAACACAGTCGCAGTACTTGGTAAGTGAATATGGGTTTAAGCATATTTCTACTGGAGATTTACTGCGTAGTGAGATTAAAGCCGGTAGCGAATTAGGCTTGAATATTAAAGACACAATAGACCAAGGCGGTTTTATCAGTGACGATATTGTAATCAAATTGGTCGAACAAGTCATTGACAAGGAAGATGGAAAACGTGTTATTTTTGACGGTTTTCCTCGAACAGTCAATCAGGCACTTGCTTTTGATAGGCTACTTAGTGTAAGAAATTTAAAAGTTGATATCGTTGTAAACTTTGAAATTGATTTTGGAAAAATTGTAGAGCGAATCTCTGGACGCTTTACATGTTCAAATTGCGGTACCGTATACCACAAGATTTACCAACCACCAAAAGTTGCTGGTACTTGTGATCGTTGCGGTGGTCATGACTTTGTGGTGCGCAAAGATGATCAACCTGATGTGATCAAAAATCGATTGCAGGTTTATCAAAATGAAACAGAAGCAGTTCGCAAGTATTATGAGTCTAAGTCTCAAGTGCTTGTGACAATTGATGCTTCAAATAGTCCTGAGCTAGTCAAGCAAACTTTAATGAATAAGCTGACTCAGGTAGGAATTGAGTTATAAAGGAGTATAGTCAGTGGCACGTATTGCTGGTGTGAACATTCCAACGCAAAAAAGAGTATTGATTGCGTTAACATATATATATGGTATTGGCCGCCATATGGCTAAGGAGATTATCCAAAAAGCCAATATTGATGAGAATCGTCGTGTAAACGATTTAAGTGACCAAGAAGTCTTAAAGATTCGTGAAATCATTGACCGCGACTATAAAGTGGAAGGTGATCTGCGACGTGAAGTTTCTATGAATATCAAGCGTTTGATGGATTTGGCATCCTACCGTGGTCTTCGCCATAGAAAAGGTCTGCCCGTCCGTGGTCAACGCACTCATACAAATGCCAGAACCCGCAAAGGAAAAGCTGTTCCCATTGCAGGTAAGAAAATGGTTGGTAAATAAGGATAGCTGAGGCGAAAATGGCACAAAAGACTGTTACTCGAGTCAAACGGCGTGAACGGAAAAATATTTTTAATGCCGTTGCTCATATTAATGCAACGTTTAACAATACTGTCATCACCATTACAGATGAACAAGGAAATGCGATTTCTTGGTCATCTGCTGGTACAGTAGGGTTTAAGGGGTCTCGTAAGTCCACTCCATATGCTGCTCAGGTTGCATCAGAAGATGCAGCCAAGAAGGCAGCTGAACACGGTGTGAAGAATATATCCGTTATGGTCAAAGGACCTGGCTCTGGACGTGAAACGGCACTTCGTGCATTGCAAGCAGTGGGATTTGTTGTTACATCTATTAAAGATGTTTCACCCGTACCACATAATGGCTGTCGTCCTCCAAAACGTCGCCGTGTTTAATTATTGGTTTATTGTTTACCGATCTATTTGATGGGGATCGCTCGTGCTACAAAAAAATTGGCAATCTCTCATTAAGCCCTTTAAGCTTAATGTAAATTATACTGATCCAAACCTGCGTCAAGCGGAAATCATAGCTGAACCGCTAGAGCGTGGTTATGGAATGACGTTAGGCAATACATTGCGTCGCATTTTGCTTTCATCGTTACAAGGGGCAGCCATTACGTCTGTGAAGATCGATGGTGTGTTACACGAGTTTTCGACGATTCCAGGTGTGATGGAAGATGTTGCTGATATCATTTTGAATTTGAAAACCATCGGAGTTCGCTCCCACTCTGAAACACCAAAAAGATTAAAGTTGAATGTTTCAGAAAAGGGACCTGTCTATGCAGGCCAAATTGAATGTCCGAGTGATGTGGAAATTCTTGATCCGGAAGTTCTCATTTGCACCCTTGATGAAGGGGCAAAGGTATCCATGGAGTTTACCGTAGAAATCGGTAAAGGATATGTGCCTGCTTCCCAAATGATCCAAGAAGATAAACCCATTGGGTTGATTCCTATTGATGCGATTTTCAGTCCGGTAAAAAAAGTTAATTACCGTGTTGATCAAACCCGTGTGGGTCAACGTACGGACTACGATCGCTTGGTGATGACCATTAATACAGACGGCTCGTTAAAGCCTGATGATGCTGTGGCTCTTGCTGCTCGAATTATGCAAGACCAATTGCAGTCCTTCATCAACTTTGATGAACCCAAAGCTGTTGAAAAAGAACCTGAGACCATTGATCTGCCCTTTAATCGTAACTTGTTGCGTAAGGTTGATGAACTTGAATTATCTGTTCGTTCAGCCAACTGCTTGAAGAACGAGAATATTATTTATATTGGTGATTTGGTCCAAAAAACAGAAGCTGAAATGTTAAAGACACCCAACTTCGGTCGTAAATCTCTCAATGAGATTAAAGAAGTTTTGGAAACCATGGGGCTATCCTTGGGTATGTCTGTACAAAATTGGCCACCAGAAAATATCGAAGAGCTTACCAAAAAGCTTGAAGACCCATACGCTTAATATTTTTGTTTTTGGAGTTAGATTATGAGACACGCTCTCAAGGGAAGAAAATTAAATAGAACATCTGCTCACCGCAAAGCCTTGTTTGCTAACTTAGCTCAAGCTTTGCTAACCCACGAGCAAATCACAACCACATTGCCTAAGGCAAAGGATCTTCGTCCTATCGTTGAAAAATTGATTACATTGGGCAAGAGAGGCACCCTTCATGCCCGTCGTCAAGCTTTTGCTCAATTGCGCAATGACGAGCTCACTGCGAAATTAGCTGGCACGCTTGCTCAACGCTATGCCGACAGACAAGGTGGTTACGTGCGTATCATGAAAGCTGGTTTTAGATATGGTGACAATGCACCTCTCGCCATTATCGAGTTGGTAGATCGTGATCCATCGGCTAAAGGACCTGCGGCGATCGTTGACGCGACCGCAGAATAAAATTTATTATAACTCAATTCGAAGTGTGAGAGGGTATATCCCTCTCTTTTTTTGTGTATTATTAACCTAATATCTTTCATCAATACCCTAAACAGGATGTTAAATTGATATCGCTGATGAAGTTTTTTAGTGCCATTACAGTACTTATTTCTTTTATCTCAACATCCTTTGCCATGGAGAAAGACAACCCAAGGTACATTGATCAGCCTTTAGTTCGAAGTGCTTATGCCATCAACGGAGAATTCATTGTCAAGATCGATAATAAAGTACCGACCTCAGGATTGGCATCAGAAATATTGTTCCTTCTCCGTTCGTATCGAAGTTTCAATTAGCTGTGACCGATTTACCTCAAGGAAAGTCGCTTTTATCAGTGGAAATTACGAACATCAACTGGACTCTTTTTTAAAAGCAGTTAATCTTGTGAGCGGAATGGAAATTGGTCTGCCCTCAGCCATTTCTCGACGGTATCTCTCCGATTTAGCTATTACCAATACCCCAGCAGGTGCCCTCCTGTGCGGCATCGAATCGATGCTCATAAGAGAAAATGACTCATTTGTCCATTATAAACACACTCTCCATTGCCTAAATCTTCAAACTTATGAAATGACTGAACTGTTTCAGATTGTTGATAGTGATTTAGATAGTAGTATCCATATGAGATTATTAACTACCCCTAAAGGTTCTGTTGCTTATACTCTGTCTTCTAGTGGTGGTAGACATAGTATGATTGTCACTGATTTAAATTCTGGTGTGCTGGTCAGAGAATTTCCCTTAAGTACTCTTAATCTTAAACCCAGTATTATAAATAAATTTAGGCTCAATCATCATAACAATAGAACATTTGTGACAATCGTTGGGACATTCTATGGAGGTAAGAGTGATATTCCACTCATCATTAATCTCGATACTCAAGAGGAAGTGGCTTGATTGGAAAAAGTTCCAGCCCTTGATTTTGTGATGCTTACTTCTGATTACGAGGAGCGCTATTTGGTACTAAGGTCAAATGAAATTCGGATTTATGATCAAACTTAAAAAAAACCATAATGCACACCATTAACCTTAACCCATTCCAGCCGGCTTGGTATTCACCTGAAGAATTGGTTCTTCTTTCTGGCGATGAGACTATAGCTTATATCCTAGGATATTCTAGTGCTTTTGGATTCCGGCAAATTGCTGTGATTGATTTAGAAAAAATGGTCTACACTCAGATAATGAGCTTCAATTCCATCTGTGGCAGTAAAAAGTTTATTCTAGAAGTTCCTAATGCAGGTGCTCAGACCTTTTCAAGCCTGACCTATCGTCTTCTAGCGATGGAAGAAAATGCGCAGCCAGAACAGTTGCCTGATCTTTTTTCGACCTATCTCGATCAACTCCGGAAACTCATGGATAAGATTGGCCAGAGCCCCACTTTAGAAACACAAAATTTCTTTGCTGTCCTTGACAATATGATGAATGCGGTGCCAACGTCTGTGCTCGCATTTGATAAGATCATTGACCTGCTGGATGCAGTGCCTTTGCAGGCTGAATGGTACGGAAAGGCCCAAATGAAAGCCGGCAAAATCATTTTTTTCTGTCACCCTAAGTATAACCCCATGAATAATCAACCCTTGGACGACAAGGTAAAAGTGCAGAAATATATGTGGGTAACCTATTACTATGGTCGTAGCCATACGCAAGAGGGGGAAGCTAAGGTTGAATTCTTATGTAAAAAGATGGATGAAATGAAGATGTAAAAGGGGCGCATAAGGCTCCTCTTTCATAGGGCTTGTGTGTAAGAGACAATCTTAAATGTAAAAAGATCTTCGTCCAATTGTTGAAGCAACGGCTGATTAAAGATTTTATAACAACTCAATTCCATGTGAGAGAGGGGGGCTCTCTTTTTTTGTGAAGTTATTGACTTTATCCCTCTCCTTTAGTAAGGCTAAGCCTATTCTATTAGTTTCATCCGCTCTATTCTTGAGAGAATGAACAAAGTGACCGAATATCGCTTTCAAATAGCGATCAGGAAATTTCAAATACACATACAGCAAATGCCCCAGCTTTGAGGAATGTTTACACTACATACACGCCTAAAGAGTGTGGGTTATGCGAACAGGAGGTTAAATTGATATCGCCAATGAATTATTTTGCTGCCCTATTCTTATCGTTATCATGGGGTACAAACGTTTATACCATGGAGAAAGATGATGGAATGGACATTGATACGCCTCATCGTCAAAGTGCTTATGCTATTATGGGGGATAAAATTGTCAAGATCGACAATGGGGGAGTCACCTCAGAGGTCGACATCAGCAAGATTACTACCTATCCGTTAATTGGTGATATAGCGGTCACGGATTTATCTGAAGGAAAAATTGCATTTTTCAACGTCTATGGTGATAATAGAAACGATGGTTTTTTAAAAGGTGTTAACCTTGAGACTGGTAAGGAACTTGGCCTGCCGGCAACCATTTGTGAGCTTGTGCTTGAAAACTTAGCCATTGCTCATACCTCATCAGGTTCTTATCTGTGTGGTACTGAAGGAGAATTCGAAAGAAAAGCTGATGATGGCTTACTCCTCTTTAAACACACTTTCTATCGGATTAATCTGCAAACTTATGAGCAGATGACCCCAATCCCAATTGTCGAAGATAGTATAAATATCTCTATCAACATGAAAGTGCTCATGACCTCTAAGGGGTCTTTTGCTTATACGCTGTTTTATGGTTCTGAGTCCAACAATATGATTGTCGTTGATTTGAGTTCAGGTAACCGGGTGAAAGAATTTCCGCTGAAAACCATTGCGACAAAGACAATTAATAGTTTTAGAGTCTATGACCATAATAAGAGAACCCTTGCGACCATCGTTGACGAGGATAATATGGCTTGTGTCCCCGTCGTTATTAATCTGGATACTCAAGAGGAAGTGGCGCGACTGAAGGGCGTCAAAGCCCTTGAGTTTCTGATGCTTACCTCAGGAGATGAGGAGCACTACTTGGTGTTAACGAAAGGAGGAGTGCACATTTATGATCACTCTCTGAAAACCATAAAGCATACCATCAACCTTAACTCTTTCCCTTTGCGAGAGGGGCCGGGTCATGAAGATGTGCTGCTTTCCGAGGATAAGGATATAGCTTATATCAATGGTGAATACTATGAGTTTGGAGATCGTCGTCAGATCGCAGTGATTGATTTAAAGAAAAACGTCTATAGCCGGAGAATCGACGTCAACTCTCAATACGAGATTAAGAAACTTGCTCTAGAAGTTCCTAATGCAGGTGCTCAGACCTTTTCAAGCCTGACCAATCGGCTTCTAGCGATGGAAGATAAAGCCCAACCAGAACAGTTGCCCGATCTTTTTTTGACCTATCTAGACCAACTCCGTAACCTCATGGATAAGATGGGCCAGAACCCCACTTTAGAAACACAAAATTTCTTTGCTGTTCTTGACAATATGATGAATGCGGTACCAACGTCTGTGCTCGTATTTGATAAGATCATTGACCTGCTGGGTGCAGTTCCTTTGCAGGCTGAATGGTATGGAAAGGCTCAAATGAAAGCCGGCAAAATCATTTTTCTCCGTCACCCTAAGTATAACCCCATGAATAATCAACCCTTGGATGATAAGATAAAAGTCCAGAAATATATGTGGGCAAGCTATTATTATGGCCGTAGCCTTACAAAAAAGGGAAGAGATCAGGTTGAGTATTTAAGTAAAAAGATGAATGAGATGAAGATGTGAGAGATAGCTGGAATGTTTTCTGATGATTCTTAAGGATATTAAAGGGATTTATCGGATAGGGATGTTCAGAGAAATTGGAAAGAGGAGTTGCACGTTCAAAAGTGCAACTCCCTTTTATAGCCAGGATCAGCAATGAAGGATTCATTCTAACCTTCAGAGCCTTGAGAGTCGGAGCCTATAGCACATGATGACAGTTAATGGGATGAAAAAGATTATTCTAACGGTTGTAGAGGTGTGATGCTTACTCAATAGCGCTCTATCTCGCTAAGATCTTGGAAGTGGAGGCAAAGATCATGTTGATCACAACTTGCATTTCCAATCCTAAGACACCTTTTCAGATCACTCAAAAAAATAGGACCAGTCCATTTATGATGGTCCTGATCCTATGAATAATCACTTAGAACTCAACACTTCAAGGATTTGCTTGCTGCTCTATCCTCAGCATTTGACCTAGCCTCTAATAATCGAGGCTAGGTCACCGCTGAAGGATAATAACCAGAATCTATTTTGCCGTTAATATTGTAGATTTTAGCAAATCTGGATTGCCCTCAAGCATTCCCTTCACGAGCTCATCCTTAAAAACTTCTGTGAAAATTGCATTGTTGTAAGTTGAGAAAATTCCACCACTCAAATACTTGTTCACGTTTAATTTGTACTTATCTTTAAACTTTTCATACTGTTTTTTAAGGCTCGTGAGTGACTCTTGATCTAGAGACTTTATATATCCTTGAAAAACAGCTAGGGCAAATGATTTTTCCGTTTCTGAAGGTTCTTTACCGAAGAAATTACTTAAAAACCCTTTGCTTGCTCCATAAGTACTACTTTTGTAGATATGGGAAGTGGTTTTTGCAATTAAATCTAGAATGTCCCTAAGACTATTGGAGTCGCGAACATTTCCATCGACGTAATTCTTGGCAAGAGTTTCGACGTCAATCACATACGCTTTTCCTTGCTTATCAAAACGAATGTTATTTAAGTGGAAATCACCGTGGCTAACACTTCCGGTATGTTTATGAAGGGAAGCCAGAATTTGTCCTAGAGCCTTACCTTTCTCTGCCGCAGCATTTTTAAAATCACTTTGTCCAAGAATGTTTTTTAAGTTATCATGTGCAGATTTATCTCCTGCAGTATGAGCAACGGTAACTGTTACATTATGAATAGGATCATAATAAGACGCTGGAATAACCATATGGGCGTTATTACCCAGATCCACTAAAGTAGGAACATTGTTTGCTATTCCAAATTTCTTTCTAACTTTTTCTAAGTTATCATGCTCTGCATGGCCCTTAGATGTTTTCAAAAACATGTCACCTGAAATTAATGTTGCAAGTGCATTGCTTGAGGTTTGAGATTGACCCTTAGCAACATCTACCAAGATTGGTGTAAGCTTAGCAAACTGATCATTGGTGATTGTATCTGTAGGAATTTTATCACCCAAAATCTTTTGGACTTTAGCCTTTGGTGTGTCATTTGTTTTAAAAAGAACACCTTTATGATTTTCATCAAAACGGTCTTTTTTCAATCCCATTTTCCAGAATAAACCATCAAAAAAACCATTGGTAGGTGCTTCAGTTTCTAGGCGAACCTGTGTTCCTAAGGCGTTAAAATAGATGCTTTTATAATTAATCCCAGGCATTTCAAGGTGACGTTTTCTTGATGTGTTAATGGACAACACATTATTTGTGCCTAAAACATTTCCATAATCTGTTGCAAAATCACCGGCAAGGTAACGCATCGCCTGAGCAGTAACAACTTTAACGTTACCATTAGCTGTCTGAACTTTTTGTTTTTTTGCGAGTTGATAAGCAACTTCTTGTGCAACAGCACCAGCAAAGCCGCTACCAGAAAATACCAATTTCTCTTGAGCGCTAAATTGTTGGTCAGCTACCAATTTTTTCGCCAAATATTTGCCGACGAGCTCAACGATTGGCAAACGTGCACCATTTTTACCGCGGTTATCAGAAAGTCCTTTTACTGAAATATTTTCTTTACTACCCTTACCCAAAAAGGCATAGGCCAATAACTTATCATGCTTCTTTTGATTTGAAACACAGGTTGGAACATAGTGTGACAATCCGAGCAAAGAGTCATAATAGTTAATGTTTTCGGCAAATAGAGAATCTGTAAACGCTGGGTTTTCAAAAAAGATGTTCTTTACGCCATTAACGTTGCGAACATGCATTGTTGGCAGGTATTGAGCCAAAGCGGAATCTTTATCTACTTTTTTATCAAAATACTTACCGCCAAAACCAAGAAGATTGAGAAAGCTTTCTTTTGCATCTTCCTCATTTCCGTTTGCAACCATAGATGGCATGGCTTTATTGAACAATTTGCTGTCCTGAATTAAGTCACTAATCTGAGATCTATAGGACCTAAGAACGTTTGGTTGGGAAAGGCTGTCAAAAAAACCATGTAATTCGGTTGCTTTAGAGCCAACTTTCCCAATAACATTCTGGGCAACCATTTTCATTTGAGCATGATCACTATCCGAAAGTTCATCGACAAAACTAACTTGCGCTGCAAACGCAGTAGTCGTCATCAATGAAAATGTAAGAACGATCAACGCCTTATTTATTTTCATATAATCTTTTCTCATTATTCTACTCTTTTAATTTACTCGATGTAACGTGTAAATGGTAATCGGCCTTAAACCTTTCAAGAATTCTCAAGCCAAAAATTTACAACATTTTTTCGAGTTGGAGATGTTGGTGTAGTTTAAATCGAATTACTACACTTCTGTCAAGAAATCTTAGTACAATAAAAATTATAAAAAAGCAACAATAATATGTTTTTTATTTAATTTTTTTGCGACGCTGTTTTCTTTGGTTACACATCTCCTTTGTCTTTACAACTTGATTAAGGCATAAAGCTGTCGGAGAACACCTCTTTTCTCACCTTTGTTTCCCTTAATGATATCCAGGCTATGCCTTTCTTCCTGCATATATAGCTAGAAAGTTCATTGACTTCAGGAAAACAAACACTTTATCTCTTATATAAAATTATAGATTATTTTGCTATGCTTTTCTGAGGAGATCATGAAATCATTCATTAAGAATATCAAAATTGCCCTGTTTTTAGGAGTAATGGTAAGTGGCCAGAGTTATGGGGCTCAATTGATTTCTAGAGATGTTGAGTTCACTTCCTCAAGTTCGAAAGATCTTAAAGCGCGAGAAGTAGCTCAAGGGTTGATTGATCATGGAAAGACTGAAGTGTGGGATAAAGACGGTTTTTGTCAGGTTGAAGATTATGCGCCTGCAGCTTCGGAGTACCCTGACTTCTTTGTGTTAAACGATGCCCCTTTTGAAATTCCTGCCTACGATCAATTGGATTGGGGTATTGAGGGATCGTCTCTTAAAAACGGTGCTTTGATTCAAAAGGGTGCTCTTTGGTATCAAATTATCCTTCCTCAACGTTTTGCTTTGCTTGATCCAGCCGTCACGCGTAAGGATTTAAAGATTGACTCTTTTGATCACTTATCTCCAAAGCTAGAAGATATAACCTTTTTTAAAGAGGTCATGGGGGGAGCAAGTTATGCCTTGGCCTACTATGAGTTAAGATTAGAGGCAGACCAGTGTATTCGTATGCCTATTCTCTTTGGTAAAGATTTAAACCAAGAAGATCTAGAAACTTTCCATAAACTTAGAGAAAAATTCTTGTGGGAAATTCTTAAAAGGCAAGGTACTGATTCCTTCAATACAAAAGCAAAGGGGAGTATGCCATCCCTAGAGCTGCCTCGCCTTTCTCCCATGGAATTGCGTTCTAAACTGCTGTTGTGGCTTTCCTATAAAACGCCTTACTATTTAATAGCCTCGAAAGGAATGTATGAGCATGCGCAAGAAAAAGTGCCGCTTTTTTGGCGGGTCAAAACGGAAGATAGGCCAAATCAAGATATTATAGTTACCTCTCCTATCAATGATCTGACCGGCGATGAAGATCCTTTGCGTTTAGCTCTAAAAGGCAATTTAACTTTTTCGCACCTGTGGTGGGCCGTGATCGATGAAGTCAAAGATTTGGGGGACGTTTCTAGTTTTCTGATCCCTCTAGGCCTTACCCAAACCATGTTTGGTACAGCTGGAAACCATTGGAATCTTTTGCATATTAAGAAGAAAGTTGAGGGGTGGGATGTGGTCAACTATGATCCCAAATCCTATTTTAGTCTTCACACACCGTCCGTCATGGCACATATTGTTGGAAAAGAATTAGGGGACCAGCATTCTTTTGCAGTGCGGTATTTAGGTCATCAGGGAATAGCCAATACAACCGATTGTGGTTATTACGTTTTAACCTATATTCAGTTTTACTTACATGGCCTTTCCGTTGAGGATGTGAGTCAAGATCAAATAACCAATCAGTTTTCTTTATGGATGTAAGAAGGTTATAGCAATAGGAAGGGTTCGCTGCCTGTTTTATGTGCAAAAATTGTGTTGAAACTTGATGTTTCTTGACAAACATTATAGGCTAGGATTACCAATAAGGGTAGGCCCAAATGGCGGAATTGGTAGACGCGCTAGTTTCAGGTACTAGTGGGCGAAAGCCCGTGGAAGTTCGAGTCTTCTTTTGGGCACCATTCCAAACCAATACTAACTTAGGTTGTTCTCATGAAAATTGAATTGTATCAAAACGATTTGCCCGATGATGTGACTTTCACAGGTTCCGTCGCTATTGACACAGAAACCATGGGTTTAAGAGTTGCTCGTGATCGGCTTTGTTTGGTCCAATTGTCTGGTGGGGATAACGTTTGTCATTTGGTTAAAATTCCCCTTGATCATGACTCAAGTCAGTCCCCTAATTTAACGCGTGTTTTAAGTGATCCAGAATTGGTCAAAATATTCCATTTTGCCCGTTTTGATGTGGCTGCTCTTTACTATCATTTCCAAGTGTTAACTATGCCTGTCTATTGCACGAAAATAGCCTCTAAATTGGTGCGTACTTATACGGATCGTCATGGTCTGAAAGATTTGTGTCGGGAATTATTAGGTGTAGAAATTTCTAAGCAAGAGCAAACCTCCTATTGGGGGGCTGACCAGTTAACCGAAGAACAATTACGCTACGCAGCCAGTGATGTTTTATATCTGCATAAAATAAAAGAGGTTTTAGATGAGCGTCTTGAGCGGGAGGGCCGGGAAGGAATTGCTCAAGCGAGCTTTGACTATCTCCCCTATCGAGCCATTCTAGATATCATGTCTGGTGAAGACTTCGACATTTTTTCCCATTCTTGAAATGTAATGACCGCTTAACAAAGATGACCATAACCATGACCGCCAAAAGTCCCGAAAAATTAAGTCATTCTTCTCATCGTGAAGCCGCGATCAAGGTTTTAGAGAATGAATCGAACGCTCTATTACAACTGAGTGCCAACTTAGATGGACATTTTGATCGAGCTGTGGAGCTTTTGTTGACCATTAAGGGTCGGGTCATTGTCTCTGGTATGGGTAAAAGCGGTCATGTGGGCCGTAAAATTGCAGCAACCTTGGCGTCTACCGGGCAACCAGCCTATTTCGTTCACCCGGCTGAAGCTAGCCATGGGGATTTAGGGATGATTACCCAGGATGATTTAGTTTTGGCTTTGTCTTTTTCTGGAGAAACGGCTGAATTAGCAAACTTATTGGACTATACCCGTCGCTTTCAAATCCCTTTAATTGGCATAACACGTCGGAGTGAGAATACCTTGTCCAAAGTAGCGGATATTACTCTCCAGATTCCCCATTTGCCTGAAGCTTGTCCCATGGGCTTGGCTCCCACTACGTCTACCATCATGATGATGGGGCTTGGGGATGCTCTGGCCATTGCGCTTTTGCAAGCCCGTGAATTTACCTCCACTGATTTTCGTGTTTTCCATCCAGGCGGTAATTTGGGGGGGCAGCTTAAAAAGGTTTCTCAGTGCATGCACCAAGGAGCGTCTTTACCATTAGTTCGCGAAGAGGCGCTCATGAGTGAAGTGATTTTAGAAATGTCAACCAAGGGCTTTGGCTGTGTGGGCGTGTTAAGTATTCATCAACAATTAGTTGGTATAATAACAGATGGAGACCTACGACGCCACATGGAGCCAAATTTGTTACAACGTTCTGCCCGTGAGATCATGACGCTCAATCCTACTGTTCTTCCCGAACACGCTTTAATGTCAGAAGCTTTAGCCTTGATGAACCAAAAGAAAATTACCTCTCTGTTCATTGTGAATGCTAATCAAGGCAATCCTATTGGGATTATCCATCTTCACGATTGCTTGCGAATTGGGGTGGCATGATGAGAAAACTTTCAGGAGAAGACAGGGAGCGCCCCATCGTTAGTGAGGTGCGCCAATATCCCAAATTGTCCCTTTACATTGTGCCCAGATTGCAATGGATTTTTCCTCTCTTGGCTATAGGGTTGGCGGTAAGTATTGTTGTCTGGCCTCATTTGGCGCGGTGGCTCGAAGGGGACCAGCTGCCCAATCTTGCCCAAGAATTGACCAAGCAACCCTCTTATCAAAATAATGCGTCTGATGTGACCTACACAGGAGTTGATAAAAAGAATCGCCCCTTTGTTTTGGATGCAACCAAAGCCATTGAATTTGCTCAAGATCAAGTGGAAGTAAACCAGCCCAATTTGACCCTTGATTTAGAGAATAACAAAAAAACCACTTTAAGATCCAATAAAGGGTATGTGGATAAAGAGAAAAAGTTGGTTCATTTGGTCGGCGATGTCACATTAACCCACAGTGATGGCTACGAATTTAAAACATCGGAAGCTTGGATTGATATGGGAACGTATAGTGCCTATAGTGATAAACCGGTAACTGGTGATGGACCCACGGGTAAGATTCAAGCAAGCAAAGGATTCCGAATTAAGAAAGATCAGAAAACTTTAGAATTTTTTGGTCGCCCCGAGCTAATATTAAAGAGTGGGGGTAAGAAAAAATGATTAAGCTATTTTTGGGTGTTATAGGAATTTTTGGGGTGTCCAATTGCTTTGCTAACGCCCCTTTTGATTTTTCCACCAAAGATGAGGGGCCGACAGAAGTCAAAATTTTGGCTGACCATCTTGAATGTGATCAGCTTAAAGGGGTTTGCACCGCCCAAGGTAATGCTAGTGCACAAAAGCTTAATGACCCAGAACTTAAGACCATTGTTGCCGATAAGCTCTTGGCTTATTTTGAGAAAGGTGAAAAAGATAAAGAAAAAGAGAAGCCTACTCAAGCAAAAGAAGCTGAAAAAAAAGAAGAGAAAGAAGCTTCTCTTGAGGGTGATACCGGTCTTGGACATATGAAATTGGTCCGTCTTGAAGCCCATGGAGACGTGGTCATGACAACCCGAGAAAATGTGATTCAAGGCGATAGAGCTGAATACAAAGTTCAAGAGGATTTAGTGGAGGTTTTTGGTAAAAATGTCAAAATTACCAATAATGAAAATCAATTGAATGGGAACTATTGCCAAGCTAATTTAAAAACCGGTAAATACAAAATGATTAAAGAGGGAGGGCGGGTTCAAGCCCTTATCAATCAAAATAAAAAGCAGGACAAAAAGTAATTCTTAATTAAATAAAGTACGAAAAATTGATGACACAACACAAAGAATATGATGGTTTGTTTGCTGAAAACCTCGGTAAATCTTTCCAAAAAAGGGTTATTTTACAAAATGTCAATGTCAATGTACGTCGTGGAGAAGCAGTTGCTCTGTTAGGGCCTAATGGGGCTGGCAAGACCACATGCTTTTCTATCGTAACCGGACTTATTCGTCCTGACACTGGCCGTATATGGTTAGATGATTATGAGATCTCTAAATTACCTATGTATCGCCGTTCTCGTCTTGGTATTGGATATTTGCCTCAGGAAGCTTCCATTTTTCGCGGGATGACTGTTGAGCAAAATATTAGGGCGGTTGTGGAATTATTTGAATCATCTAAAAGTATACAACAATCTATTGTCGATCGGCTCATGGAAGAATTTGCTATTAGCCATTTACGCCATTCATCGGCACTTTCTCTGTCAGGGGGTGAGCGACGTCGTACGGAAATTGCCCGTGCTCTTGCAGCTAACCCAAGCTTTTTGCTCTTAGATGAACCCTTGGCTGGTATTGACCCTATTGCTGTTAATGAAATACGTGAACTTATTTTTCATTTAAAAGAAAGGCAGATTGGGGTTTTAATTACCGATCATAATGTGCGGGAAACCCTAGATATCGTTGATCGAGCTTATATTTTGCACGATGGCAGAGTCTTAATGGAAGGAACACCGGCCGATATTATTTCTAATGAAGATGTGCGTCGCGTTTACCTTGGAGAAAGGTTTTCACTATAAACTGAGTGTATGAGATTAGAACATACACTTTCTATTAAACAAACGCACGGGTTATCCTTAACCCCACAAATGCAGCAATCCTTGAAGTTGTTGCAAATGTCTACCGCTGAAATAACAGCGTTTGTGGCTGAACAACTTTTAAATAATCCATTTTTGCTGGAACAAGAAAAGGAAAGAGATCAAGATTATCAAGAGCCAGCTTATGATCATGATCCTGATCTGGCTGTCTTACAAGGCCAAGACTATAGTAATTTTTGGACGGATGTGCCTCCTTCTCGCAATACAGAAGGAGACAGACAAGAGTGGTTGGAAAATGTAGCCCCCATTCGCTTGAGTTTGCGTCATCACCTAATGGTTCAACTTCACCTGGCAACTCAAGATAAACAAATCCGTTTTATTGGTGAAGTTCTTATTGATCATTTGGAAGAGGACGGGTATTTACGCACAGACTTAACTTGCCTTGGCGAAGAGCTCAAGATTTCTCAATCAGAAATATTAACGGTTTTGAAACTTATACAGACTTTTGAGCCCGTCGGCGTTGGGGCACGAACCTTAACCGAATGTTTCCAGATTCAACTTAAAGATTTAGGTTTGCTCTCTCCTTCTATGGTCCTGATTCTTGAAAATTTGGAGGTGGTGTTATCCCGTGGTTGGGAAGGGCTTTCAAAAGAATCAGGTTTGACAAGAAAAGAGGTCGAAGAAGCCATATATATATTAAGAACCCTGAATCCTAAGCCAGGTTTAACCTTTGATCCGGATCCCATAGAAATCCTAATTCCTGATTTATATTTACGTTACCAGGGACAAGGGGACGTTTGGGTAGAACTAAATGAAGAGGCCCAACCTCGGGTCCTTGCCAATCAAGGGTACTATCAAGAGTTAAATAAAAGAGTTCGACGCAAAGAAGAAAAAGAGTATATCGCCACTCACTATCAACAGGCAACATGGTTAGAAAAAGCCCTAAAACAGAGAGCAGAGACCATGTTAAAGGTCGCTAATGCGATTGTGGTTAGCCAAAAAAATTACTTGTTAGGAAAAGCTCCATTCTTAAAGCCCATGACTTTGAGGGATTTAGCTCAAGAGCTGGGTCTTCATGAGAGTACTATATCGAGGGCAACGACTCATAAGTTTATTGTCACTCCCTTAGGTACACGAGAATTAAAAGAGTTTTTCACTCATTCCGTTCGAGCCGATGAAGATTTGTCTGCCCATCATGTCCAGCAGCGCATTCGTGCCTTAATCAATGAGGAACCACCAGTCAAACCTCTATCTGATGACCAACTGGTGCTCTTGCTTTGCAAGGAAGGGATAGAGGTTGCACGTCGAACCGTTACAAAATATCGTGAGGGGATGAATATCCCATCTTCATATGAGCGTAAAAGACAAGCAAGATTAATGACTTTTTAAGGGAATTATACTATATTTTAATATGACGTAATTAGAGGAGGCCAACATGAAAATCATTGTTAGTGGAAAACATTTAGAAGTTGGAGAGAACCTCACTCACCATATAGAGGAAGCCATTCAGAACGTGGTTAATCGGTTTTTTGGGGATATTCTAGAAGCACATGCCAATATCTCGAAAGATAATTTTATGTTTAGAACCGATGTATCTTTCCATGTTAGCCGCCATTTTATCGTTCGATCTCATGCAGAAGATGCCGATGCTTATCGGTCCTTTGATCAGGCCTTGGAAAAGCTTGAGGCTCGGATTACGAGGTATCGCTCTCGTTTGCGTAATCGCAAACGACACCATGATTCCAAAGACGATATTCAAGCTATAGCAGCCCAACATTATATTCTCGATGGGCAAGATAAAGATGAAGTAGAAAAAGAAGCCCCCATCATTATCGCTGAAGTGGATACCGAAATTCCTACTGCTTCGGTCAGTGATGCAGTGATGCAAATGGATCTAACAGAACAACCTTTGGTTATGTTCAAGAATGCTGCTTCCGGGCGCTTTAATGTGGTTTATCGCCGTGCCGATGGCCATATCGGCTGGATCGATCCTCAAATAAGTCGAGCAAGCTAATCTGTTTCCATAACCCGATTGCGAAGATCAAGAAAGTCTCGGCGACTCACCCAGTGAGTCGCTATTTTTTTGATCCCTTGGCGTCCTTCAGTCAAGAAATGACTGTATAATTTTCTTTGATAGGTTTCAGGAATAGGGGTGGCGTAAATCCGGTTTAAACTTGGCCATGTTGACTTTAAGTAAGGGGTTTGGATGAGTTGATGCCACCATCGACTGATTAAGTCTTGATCGTCTTCAGACAATTCTCTAGAACGAGAATTTCTTTCCAAGGCCAGGGGCGAAAACCATGAGGTGTGATCGTTATTCATTCGGTACGACCAATGACAAAGAAGAGCCAAGTCTTGACTTAAGATAAATTCGCTAAAAGAAATATCCTGATAAGCATAAAAAAGATGCCACCACCCTTTGGCTAAGATTTGGTCGTGGGATAAATTCCATTGTTGATTATTGGCTTGTTTCCTCCTAAGAAGTTCTGGGGTTGGGCCAAGAGGGGTGGAATGTTTTGGTCTTCCTCGGCGTCGACAACGCTGAGACCTTGAGGGAAGTCTTAAATCCATGGTTTATAAACATACCCCATGAACATAATAGACTGGAAGATTTTGAGTTAAACGATAGCGGTTACATTCAAGAACCAGTTGACCAGGGCTTTTGGGAACACCATTAATAAGGTATAGTCCTTTCTCCTCATCGTGGATCAAACAATGGTTATAGTGCCTTTGGGCCCAGGATAGAATCACGTTGATGGAGACCTCCAAATCCTGAAAGGGTTTAGGACAAGATTCTTTATGATATTGACGCTTGGCCTGGATGCGTGGGCGAGGTGTGGGCGGACCCTCATGCAAAGAAGGGTGCTTGCTTTGGCGAATTTTAAGGCGATCTAGTGCTCGATTAACGCTTGAAGGCGTTCGATTCATAAGGTGAGCAATGGTTTTAATTCGCATTCCAGAGATATAAGCCGTTGATAGGGATTCAATATCACTCTTTTTCCATACTGTGTATTTTTTCACCCCAACACTCCTTTAGAAAATTACTACCAAATCAATGTTTAAAAAAAGAGAAGTAATACTAAATATCTAGTAATAAAATATAAAATGTCAATTTTAAAAATTAACCTTTTTATTTGTCAGTTGGAAAATGAGGTGTTATTGCTAAGGCATGAAAACCATTTTATAGGTTTTATGTTATATATGTTTGGGATAGTTAAATTTCAAGAGCGTTCTTCTCAAAATTATGAAGAAGAGATTCTATAGGTATGGTGCTGCAAGCTGTTTTTCTGCATCGAATTAGAAGGATCGTCCTTCTTATTCTGTTACTGGAAGCCTCCTTCATTGCGAAAAAGACAGCAACGTGGTGATCTTGAAACTAAAAAACATCCAATGATATAAGCAATTAAATAAGAGTAATGGGAGGTCAAATGGCACAGAAACAAAATGTAAAAATAGCTGTGGTCGGGGCAACAGGGAATGTGGGGCGCTCCATGTTGAATATATTAGCTGAACGCCATTTTCCCATACAAAATATTACGGCTTTAGCCTCAGATCGTTCGCAGGGACAAAAAATTTCTTATGGGGAAGACGGAGTTCTCGACGTCCATGGTCTCAGCAAGTTTGATTTTTCTAAAACCCAGATTGGACTTTTTTCTCCAGGCGGTATTGTTTCTGCAGAATATGCTCCCAAAGCAGCCTCTCAGGGGTGTATCGTCATCGATAATACATCTCATTTTCGCATGCATGCCGATATTCCTTTGGTTATTCCTGAGGTTAACGGTCATACCATTAGTCAATATGCCGAACGACGTATCATAGCTAATCCTAATTGTTCCACCATTCAGTTGGTCATGGCCTTAAAGCCTCTTCATGAGATTGCCAAGGTCAAAAGGGTAGTGGTTTCCACCTATCAATCCACATCGGGCGCTGGTAAAGAAGCTATGGATGAGTTATTGCAGCAAACAAAAGGAGTTTTTGTCAATCAGTCTGTCGAACCTCACTATTTTGCCAAACCGATTGCTTTTAACGTCATTCCCCAAATTGACACTTTTATGGACGATGGTTTTACCAAAGAAGAATGGAAAATGACGGTGGAAACTAAAAAGATCTTAGACCCCGCCATCGATGTAGTAGCGACCTGTGTGCGTGTGCCTGTCTTTATAGGTCATGCGGTAGCCGCGCACATCGAATTTGAAAAACCCATTACACCCGCTCAAGCCCGCCAGGTATTGAGCAAAACGGCAGGTGTTCGTGTCGTTGATGCTCCTGAGCACATGGAATTTGCTACACCTATCGAATGGGCAGGGGAAGATGATGTAATTGTCTCTCGGCTAAGAACAGATCCCACTGTGCCCCATGGTTTAGCCATGTGGATTGTGGCCGATAACATCCGTAAAGGTGCGGCCTTGAACGCTATCCAAATCGCAGAAGAATTAATACGGCAATATTTATAAGATCCTTGTCTTGAGTTATATGTTAAAAAAAGCCTCAGACTACCCTTTTCTTATAACAAAAGGCAACAAATCGGCTAAATAATTAAGGGGGGCTAAACGCCCCCCAATTCTTTTTTAATTACTTTACCTCTCACGCTTATAAATAAGCCTTTAGCAGGGGTTCTCGTATTACTCCCCGAGTTCACGATGGCGGCGACGCTCGGCCATTACTTCACGCAAAGTTAATGGAATCTGCACAGTATAGAGTAGATCTTTTGCTATTTCTTTTATGGCCATAATTTTTTCTATATCGTCGTTAATCGTCACAGTATCGCTAATCTGAACTTCGCGGACCTCGGCTGGAAAATACAGATAAAAATCCAAGAATACATCCGCTGAAACGATAATTTTACTAATATGAGTAGCCTTATTGAAAAAGTCGATTAATTCATTTTTAAAGTTTTCATACGTTTCATCATACGTATTGGGGATATTTACCTCGACAACCTTAATATTTTTTAAATTTTCCGGTGTAAAAGCGGCAAAACTTAAATTGCCATTTTGTAAATTAGCTATTGTGAGGTTTAGTCTAATGTGTTTCGCTCCCTCCTTAATTGCTCTCTTAAGATCATTCATATTGTTAATAATAAAAGGATTTTTACGAATAGAACGGTTTATATCGGAGCGCTCCTCTTGGCTGTCAAATGCGCCACCTTTCCGTAATTTTTTCTTTAATATTTTATTGGATTCAATTTTTGGTATTCGATCATAACGATGAATTTCCTCTCTATTATTAGCAATGCCCTCTTGTGTTTCTATTGATTTATTTTCAGAAGTAAACATAATTAAAAAAAACGCAAAAAATAAATTAAACTTAATCATATTAAATTTAACTAGTAATAAGTTGATTTTTTTAATGGTAAATAAAATTTATTAAGAATTAGTTGAAGAACTCTTCCTTGAAAAAAAATTATTCTTTCCTGGTTCTGGAACTCTAAAACCTCTTGAAATACGTCAAAAGGGGAAGGATTCTATGATTGAATTTCTAGATCTGGAATGGGCTTTAAACTGTAGGACTGGTTTCTTTAACTATTATTGAAGATAAGGCAGCTAATTAATTAAGGGGGGCTAAACGCCTCCCCCAATTCATTCTAAATTACTTTACCTCTTATGCTGATAGACAAGCCTTTAGGAGAGATTCTCGTATTACTCCCCGAGTCCACGATGGCGGCGGCGCTCGGCCATGGACTCCTCCATTGTTTTTGGGGTCTGCACGGTATAGGGAAGTTCTTTGCTAGAAACAATTTTTCTTACATGACCGATGTTTAAATCGTCATCATTACGATGTAAAGATGAGGTAACGATAACTGTTTTGACACCTTGAGGGAAGTATTTGTAGAACTTTATAAATACCCGCGCTGGAACAATAATTTTTCGAACCATAGGTGCATTTTTGAAAAATTCTTTTAATTCCCTTTGCATTCTAGAAAAGTTTTTGTTGTAGGGATCAGGAACATATAATTCGATGATCCTAATATTTTCTAACTCTTCTGGAGTAATGCCGACAAAACTAAAATTACCTTTTTCTAGGTTAGAAATGTTGAGATTTATTTTAATGTTTCGCGCCTTGGTATGAATGGCCTGCATTAAATCATCCATATTGTTAACAATAAACTGTGCTTTAGCTGACTGAAGTATTTTCTTGTAAGCTGGGTCTTGATCATCAATGCCTTTGAATCTATCGCGTGAATCTTTACTTAAAGCTTTCATTGTCTCGCGAGTTCTCATATCTCCCTGCTTATAAATTTCATCGAGCATTTCTGGGTCCAGATAAGGATTTTCTTCACTTTGATTTTGAGCGAGGGGTAATTCTTCTTCACCAACATCCATCGCAGTCACTAAAGAGGTTGCTGTAAGTAAGACTAATGTATAATTTACAATAAATTTAATCATTTTATAGAATCTCCATTAAGATTAAGCAATCAATAAATTAATGGGTAATAGTTAAGGAGTAGTTAAAGGTGTGCTTCAATCCTACAACACACTTTTAATGAAATGGAATAAGTGGGTGATATAGTCGGTGAGATGATAGTCCCCGAAGATCTGTTGGAAGAACCTTAGACCTTTTGTAAAAAGGGAATATAGAGGAGCCCTTGCCCTCTTTTTAAAGGCACATTTTTGGCCGACACCCGAAAGAGTAGTAACTAAGATAGCTAAAGCCAGGACCGCCATTAACTTCCTGAGTCTCACTGAGTTGATCATAGGGGTGTTTTTTAGGCGAAATCCTAACGAACTCCTTATCAATTTGAATGCCAATTGAGTTTTTGAGCTAAGTTGGAGACAAAAAATTAGAGGTTCATTTCTCTTAAGATTTGAGTAGGCTTTAGAAAAACAACCTTGTTTCCTTCGTCCGTCCACACATTTCATATTAGCGAGGGGTCTTGTGAGAAAGCCTAAGGGCTTTATTTAAAAAACTTATCCTCTAAACCCCAGTCAAATATTAACAAATTGTAAAAAGACGTTAAAAATCTTCTAAAACGCTATTGAATTCATTGTCCTTCGACATAGTTCATAATTTAGGTATGAGGAGCAACGAGAGTTGGAGGTTACCCATGTCTACAATCAATGGCGGTAATGGGAATGACACCCTGAACGGTGGTTCAGGCGATGATATCCTCAATGGTGGCAATGGTGACGATACACTAAATGGTGGTTCAGGCGATGATATCCTCAATGGTGGCAATGGTGACGATACACTAAATGGTGGTTCAGGCGATGATGCACTCAATGGTGGCAATGGAGAGGACACCCTGAACGGCGGGGAGGGAGACGATGTCCTCAATGGTGGCAACGGTGACGATACTCTAGATGGAGGTTCAGGCGATGATGTCCTCAACGGTGGTAATGGCGATGACACGTTGATTGGGGGCTCTGGATCCGACACCATGTATGGTGGTAATGGTGATGACACCTTTGTAAAGATTGTTAGCCTTCAAGCCGGTGTTGAGTACAGTTTTATCAATGGACAGAATGGCATGGATACACTCGTTATTGAAGCCACAGCTCAGCAAGCCCAATTGCTCAGTGAAGCCATTGAAGCTTTCAAGAGTGCTAACAAAAGCCAAGTCTTTCATTTTGGCAATTACGCCAATGGCATTTTTAATGTGGATGTTGTCAATGTAGAAAAAGTCAAAGTGGTTATTGTGGGGGGAGGTAATAATTCTCCCGTGGCTTTGGCCGATATGGCGAGCATTGCAGAGGAAGGAGGACCCATCTCGGGCAATGTCTTAGCTAATGATAGCGATCCCGATGGCGATTCTTTAAGTGTGTTGGTGCCCGGTGTCTATACTGGTGCTTATGGTGTGTTAACCCTACAAGCCAATGGAGCATATACTTATGCTCTTAATTCGGATGTAGAGTTGTCAGCAGGAACTCAAATTCAAGATGTGTTTACCTATCAGGCAAGCGATGGCACAGCCAGCACACCCTCAACGTTAACCGTGACAATTACCGGTGTCAATGATGCCCCTGTGGATATAGTGATAACGAACAATGCTGTAGCTGAGAATGAAGCAGGGGCTACCATTGGTGCTTTAAGTGCCCTCGATCCAGATATGGGGGATGCCCATACTTTTTCGATTGTAGATGAATTGGATGGGGATAAGTTTGAAATTGTTGGAAATGAATTAAAACTCAAAGCTGGAGTGAGTATAGATTTTGAAGCCCAGCAGCAACTTCAAGTTAAGGTCAAAGCGGTTGACCAAGGAGGGATGGAATTCACCAAAACCTTGACCATTAATGTGCAAGATGTTGCGGAAGGAGTGGTCATTACCAGTGCATTAGCTGTAGCCGGCACCATTGGGGTGCCCTTTAGCTATACCTTGACGGCCACGGATTTTGATAACCCTTCAGGTTCCCTGAATTATGACGCCAGCTATCTACCCGATGGGTTAACCTTTGATCCTGAAACCCAAACGATCTCAGGCACCCCCACCATAGCCGGGATTTACCAAACAGGCGTGAGTGCCAGCAATGGTGTCAGTTCAGACAGCGAGGTTGTTCGATTCACCTTCTCTGGGCCACAGTTGACGGCTACCGATGATAATCAATTAATTGATGGAAGTACTAATAGTATTGCTGAGGTGTTAAGCAATGGTGGATACCAAGCCGTGTTGAAGCCAGGTGTAGGGGATACGGTTCTGTTAAATTTTAACCATGATCCAACTATATTCAATCCTGATGGGGTGGGTGGGATAGATACGTCGGCTGTGTTTGCTTTGCTTCCAGGCTCTGGGAGTACGCCCCCCAGTTTTGCTGGATCTTTAAATTTGCTCGTAAGTACCGCATCGGTTAGCTCAGCCTTAACCCCTATTAAAACGATCAATTTTGACTTTGATTCCGCACTGGGTGTGGGGCTGGATCCTAATGGAGAAACGGAGAGTATCTATGTGACTAACCCAACGGCGGTCGAGTATGCAGTGGGGATAGCTCAATTAGGTATTGCCCTTGGCTTAACTGTTGGCCTAATACAACCGAAAATTAATATTCACATTGATCCAGATATAGGCGATTTCATGGCTGGAACTTCTGATGATAGGGTCAATGTATATCAAGGATTTGCTTATTCTATCGAGTTCAGAAATGAAAGTACCGTCTCTACTCACTTTGAGGATCGATGGGGGAATACGAGTCTTTTAATGAATCCATTTGCGGCAACCGACGATCATGTGCTTGTCGACGTGGGGCTGAATATCAATAAGGAATCAGGAATAATCACTCAACCTAATTTTTTCAATGTTTACGATGCTGGAAGTGGTCACGATACACTGGTGTTAGATTTGACTAACCTTACTAAGGAAGATAAGGTTGCCTTTGTTAACTTTAAAGCCATGTTTGACAGTTTAAGTCCTGCCGAACAAATCGCAGAACATGTTATCTTCCAGGATGCCAGTCATTCCGCAGATTCAGATACCATGTACTCTTTTACCTTTAAAAATTTCGAGAATGTTCAAGTTATTAATGCAAATTTAGATGCAGGTGCGGGAAATGACATCCTTGTAGGGACAGTCGGAAATGATGTTATCGAAGGCTATTTAGGAAGTGACCTCTTAACTGGAGGGGGTGGAAGTGACGTCTTTGTATTTGACTATGCTCACTATAAAACTCCATCAAATATATATTATCTTGCTTTTAATGTGGCAGGAACAGATACCATAACTGATTTTGGCAGTGATGATGTTTTAAGAATCGATAACATGATTGATTTTAATGACGATAATGTCATCAATATGGCGGATCTAGACGCTTTAACTACAATTACCTCTGCCTCAGGTAGTGTGCAGCTAAACGTTTGGCAAGATTTAAATAATAATGGAATCATAGCTGAACCATTAGATATTATATTTGATGGCGACTATCCAACCATCTCCATCGTCCTTCAAGGGGTTGCTTATGATCCTGCAAAAACACAAGCTTCTGATTATCTAACCAACTCACAAGTTCAATTTGCCTAAAAGCTAAAAAAACAAGGGAATCCTGAAGAAGGATTCCCTTTTATTTTGTTGTCAGGCAAGAGAGTTTTAGTGATTCATAGACTTAATCACTTCTTCACAAACCTTTTTCGCATCGCCTAACACCATGAAGGTATTGTCGCGATAAAAAAGTTCGTTATCTACACCGGCATAACCAGAAGCCAAGGATCGTTTGACGAATAAAACCGTTTTTGCTTTTTCCACATCCAAGATAGGCATGCCATAAATGGGGGAGGAAGCATCGGTTTTGGCAGCTGGGTTGGTAATGTCGTTGGCGCCAATGACAAACGCCACATCGGTGGAGCTGAAATCATGGTTAATATCTTCCAACTCCAACACCTCATCATAAGGCACATTGGCTTCGGCCAAAAGCACATTCATGTGTCCAGGCATACGACCGGCCACGGGGTGAATGGCATAACGGACGCGAACACCTTGCTTCTTTAATCCATCAGCCATTTCTCTTAAGGCGTGCTGAGCTTGAGCCACTGCCATACCATAACCAGGGACAATGATGACATTACGTGCATTGGATAAAATGAAGGCTGCATCTTCAGCGCTGCTGACCTTAACGGGTTTGTCGTGACCACTGTCACTGCTGGCAGCAGCACTGGCGCTGTCGGTTCCAAATCCCCCCAAAATCACGTTAAAGATGGAGCGGTTCATCCCCTTACACATGATGTAGCTTAAGATCGCACCCGAAGCACCAACAAGGGCACCGGTAATAATCAGAAGGTTGTTGCCCAAAGTAAAACCAATACCCGCTGCAGCCCATCCTGAGTAAGAATTGAGCATAGAAATCACCACAGGCATGTCCGCACCGCCAATGGGCAAAATCAAGAGAAAGCCTAGGGCAAAAGAAAGAATCGTGATTGCCCAGAAGGCTAGTGAAGACTCGGTCATGACAAAAAGGGCAATCAGGACCAGGATACCAATCCCAAGAGCAGCATTGAGTTGATGCTGGCCTTTGAAAACCAGAGGTTTACCGCTAATCAGTGCTTGAAGTTTACCAAAAGCAATAATTGATCCGGTAAAGGTAATTGCACCAATGGCAGCGCCCAATCCCATCTCGATCAAACTGGAGGCTTTTATGCTCCCAGGAGTGCCAATATGATAAGCATCTGGCGCGTAAAAGGCAGCAGCAGCAACCAACACAGCGGCTAAACCGACCAAGCTGTGGAACCCAGCCACCAACTGGGGGAGCGCCGTCATTTGAATACGTTTAGCAATCACGGTTCCTATACCGCCACCGATGGCAATACCGAGAATAATAATGCCATAGCGACTCACACCAGGAAGGAGGAGGGTGGTTAGGATGGCAATGGCCATACCGAACATGCCATATAGGTTGCCCGAGCGCGATGTGGCGGCTGAGGACAAGCCTCGAAGCGCCATAATAAAGCACACGGCTGAAATCAGATACAGAAAAGCTGAAAAATTAGCTGACATCACTCTCTCCCTTATTTGCTTTTAGCGAACATTTGTAACATGCGCTGGGTTACAATAAAGCCGCCAAAAATATTGATGGAGGCGAGGATCACTGCAAAGAAACCAAAGGTGGTCGAAATACCAGCAATGGAGGGGCCAGCAGCAATGAGCGCGCCTACGATGATGACACTGGAAATTGCATTGGTCACTGACATCAAGGGGGAATGAAGGGCTGGGGTGACTTTCCACACCACATAGTATCCCACAAAGCACGCTAGAATAAAGACGGTTAAGCCCACTATGAAGGGGTCTAAAGGTTGAGTACCCGCTTGAATGGCAATTTGTTTAGCCACCGATTGCAGACGCTCGGATTGATGAGTTAAATCTCGTGCCGTTTCGGCGATATCCTTAGCACGTTCAATAAGGTTATTCACATCCATGAAAATGGCTCCTTAAATTAAGACTAAAATTGAGGGTGAACTACTTGACCATCATGGGTTAAAGCAGCTCCTTTAATGATTTCATCCTCAAAATTCAGGGTCACTTGACCTGTTGTCGAATCCATAAAGGTTTTTAAGAAATTAAAGATATTACGTGCATACACTTGGCTTGCATCAAAAGGAATGCGAGAAGGTACATTGGCATGACCGATGATCTTAACCCCTTGCTTGGTTACCGTTTTACCGAATTCGCTCAATTCGCAGTTGCCGCCATTTTCCACCGCTAAATCGTAAATGATCGATCCGGGCTTCATGGTTTTAACCATGGCTTCGGTGATTAGAACAGGAGCGGGTTTGCCGGGAATTAAGGCAGTGGTAATGATAATATCCTGGCTTTTGACCACTTCAGCCAGCTTTTCAGCTTGGCGCTTTTTATAGTCTTCACTCATTTCCTTGGCATAGCCACCGGTTCCTTCACCTGTCTCATCTGAGGGGACTTCTACAAAAGTGGCGCCTAAGCTTTCTACTTGTTCTTTAGCAGCGGCACGAACGTCAAAAGCAGAAACCACGGCTCCAAGACGACGAGCGGTTGCAATGGCTTGTAGACCAGCAACTCCTGCGCCGATAATCAGCACTTTTGCGGGTGGGATGGTTCCAGCGGCTGTCATCATCATGGGAAAAGCGCGTCCAAATTCAGCGGCACAGTCAACGACGGCTTTGTATCCGGCCAAGTTGCTTTGGGAGGACAACACATCCATGGCTTGGGCCCGGGATATGCGCGGAATAAGCTCTAGTCCGACAGTGGTGATTTGGCTTTGAGCTAATTTTTTTAACAATTCAGCTTGAGAGTGAGGTTTCATCAACGCAAGAATGATCGATTTTGCTTTCAAAGCCTTGATTTCGTCGTCACTGGGAGGAGCGACGCGAATGAGCAGATCTGCCTCTTTCAAAGAAGCTTCTTTGTCTTTAACGATTTGAGCGCCTGCCGCTTCAAAGAGATTATCGGGAATGCCGGCTTCTTTACCTGCATCTTTTTCCACCAGAGTGGTGACATTCATATCGGCAAATTTTTTGATGATCTCCGGGGTTAATGCAACCCTCTTTTCATAGGGAGATGTTTCCTTGGGGACAAAAATCTTCATACCTTTTCCTCAATTTATCAATCTGTTTTTAGCCTAACATAAGACTCATTTATGTGCGCGGTCAAAGCGCCAAGTATTAAAAAAGAAGTCATCATTTTGCATAGTAATAGGACAAAATGATTTTTTTTTAAAGTTATTCCGTTGCTGTCTACTCTTTATGTCCAACAGAATTTATAGAAGGTGAAATTAAGATTCGCAAGATGATGCAAGCTGCATGACAGCGTTAAGTTTTTTTGTCATAGTTAAACCAGATTAAAAGGATAAAAAAATGACCGATACAAAACAAAAAGTTCTTTTATGTATTTTAGATGGTTGGGGTGTGAGCAAGACAGCCCAAAATAATGGCATTGCTTTAGCAAAAACGCCCCACTGGGATGATCTATGGGCGAGCCAACCCCACACCACTTTAGAAGCTTCTGAATTATTTGTCGGACTTCCTCATGGCCAAATGGGCAATTCAGAGGTTGGACACATGACCATTGGTAGTGGACGTGTTATCATGCAGGAGTTGCCTCGGATTGATCAGGCTATTGAGAAAAATCTTATTACCTCCTTACCAGTTATGGAGAAATTTTTATCCAAGATTAAGGCTGGCAGCCAAAGAGTTCACTTGTTAGGCTTGTTATCTCCAGGCGGGGTTCATGCCCATCAAAACCATCTCTTATATTTTGCTCATTATTTAGCTTCTCTAGGGGTAACTGTTTATATCCATGCTTTCATGGACGGGCGCGACACGCCCCCTCAAGCTGGTGCTGATTATCTAGCTTGGTTGTTAAGGGAAATTCAGGCTCATCCCTTCATTCACCTTGCGACAGTAGGGGGGCGCTATTTTGCCATGGATCGGGATAAGCGGTGGGAGCGTATTGAAACCGCTTATCAGGCCATGGTGGAAGGCCAGGGTCCTCAGGCGATAGATCCCCTTGTTCTGATGCAGACTTATTATGACCAAGGGATAGGGGATGAATTTATTCCTCCCCATGTTATGAATGGTTATAAAGGCATGGCTGATGGAGATGGGTTGATTATGGTCAATTTCCGTGCTGACAGAGCACGGCAAATCTTAACCTCTCTCCTGGATCCCCAGTTTGATTCCTTTGCGCGCTCAAAAATCATCCAGTTTTCTGCCGCTTTAGGTATGACAGAGTATGCAAGTTCGTTAACCCCGTACATCCCCGTCTTGTTTGAAAAACAATCCTTAGACTATACTTTGGGTGAAGTGGTTGCATCCCATGGTCTTAAGCAATTGCGCGCCGCTGAAACGGAGAAATATGCCCATGTCACTTTCTTCTTAAATGGTGGGCAAGAAGAACCCTTTGAAGGTGAAGATCGACTTTTAATCGATTCACCTAAGGTCGCTACTTATGATCTCCAGCCGGAGATGTCAGCGCCTGAGCTCACTGATAAGTTGGTACAAGCGATTAACTCGCAACATTACGATTTGATTATTACAAATTTTGCCAATCCAGATATGGTTGGGCATACAGGAATTCAAGAAGCGATCGTTAAGGCGGTCGAAACCGTTGATCAGTCTTTAGGTCGACTTCGGCAAGCTTGTATGAAGGCAGGATATGTAATGTTAATCACCGCTGATCATGGTAATGTAGAACAAATGATTGATGAAGAGGGGCAGCCCCATACGGCACACACTTTAAATCCAGTCCCGTTTGTTGTGGTGAACGCCAATACTAAACTTCGCCAAACGGGTAAGCGAAGTTTGGAGGATATTGCGCCTACCATTCTCGATCTTTTAAGTTTACCCATCCCTCATGAAATGACGGGTACATCAATGCTTAGTTATGATCATCATCAAAGGATTGTTCATGGTAACTAGAAAGGGATTTGGTTTATGGGTTTGTCTTGCCGCCTTAGTTGGATGTAATGAGCGGGTGGCAACGTCACCCACTACCAGTCCTTGGCACAAGGATCCTCTTATTGATGAAATTATTGAGCGGGTTCGGCAAGATTATGTAGAGCCTCCAAACGAGGAGAAAATGAAAGAGGGGGCTTTAGATGGTATGCTAAAGGCCCTTGATCCTTATTCAGGATATTTTCCCCCTGATGCCTATAAGTTTTTTACCGAATCCACTCAAGGCGAATTTGGAGGAATAGGTCTCGAAGTATTGTTCTTAGATGGCGTTTTGCGGGTGGTCAGCCCCATTGATGATACCCCTGGTGCCAAATCAGGTATTCAGGCTGGAGATATCATTACCCATGTGGATGGGAAAAATCTCACCGATATATCCTATGCGGATGTTTTAAAACTCCTCCATGGCAAACCTGGTACACCCGTAACGTTGACCCTTCGACGCCTAGATCAGGACCCTATCCAAATAACAGTTGAGCGTGCCGTCATTACCATTAACCCTGTCAAGTTCCAGAGAAAAGATGGGATAGGCGTAGTTCGTATCAGCTATTTTAATGAGAAAACGGAAGAAAAAGTTAAGGAAGCTATATCCTCGCTTAAAAGTAAATCTACTGAACCACTCTACGGCGTTATTATTGATTTGCGTAATAATCCCGGGGGAACGTTGGAGCAGTCTGTGGCAGTAACGTCACTTTTCCTTAATGGGGGAAGGGTGGTAGAAGTTCGTGGACGTCACACCAAAAGAAATCACATATTTACTGCAAATGGTAAAGATATCCTGGAAGGGATACCCATGATTGTTCTGATTAATGGGGGCTCAGCATCAGGTTCTGAAATCTTTGCAGGAGCACTTAAAGATCACAAAAGAGCTCTGATTTTGGGTAAGACATCGGTCGGTAAAGGATCTGTTCAAGCTCTTTTTCCCATTCAAAATCGAGGCGGGGTTAAAGTCACTATTTCCCGCTTTTATACGCCTCTTGGTCATGAGATACAAAACAAAGGTATTACCCCTGATATCGTTGTTGAGACTACTGTGACCAAAGACTTGGCTGCTCCAACTTCTCCATCCATCATACGGGATGAGGATATTGCCATGCAACGCGCTTTAGACATCCTGAAGGGGATGGAGCTTTTTAAGAGGTGAGCATGAAGAGGTTTTTCAAAATTTTGAAGAAGAAGATCTCCCCTAGCTCCGGTAAACAAAGGTCTTCTAAAGCGAAGAAGAAAAAAGACTTTTTTCAACCCCTCTTAATGATTGCCAAAAAAATAACTTATAGGGTTATGAATGTCCTTTCAGATGTAGTGGCTGAAATTTGGGCTTTGAGAAAATTAAGGAAGATAAAAGACACTGAAAAAGTGGATACACCGACATCAGATGCTTCGGAAGAAGATAATCCTTTGCCTCCTGATCAAAGACGGCGCCGCATTTCTCTAAAAAAATATTTCCTGATATCGGTAATTTTTATTGGGATTTCAGGGGCTGGTGCCAGCTATGTATTTTGGCATTTTTTTGTGCGAAGTACTGAAGTTGTGGATGCACAACGTATTCAACACTTAAACGCTGGTAAGGCAGAGCTTGCAGAAGACCGCCAAGATTATAAAGATGTAATATCCATAGATCTTGTCAAGCCTGTCACTAGTTCTCCATTCCTGGCCACCATTAATCCTGATTATTATCGTGCTCAACGAGTTTTTGCCGATCCTCAAATCTTCATTATTGTCAAAAATGTCGGGCTTAATTCTGAATTATTAGAAGATTGCTTTGATTTAAATTCAAAAGAAGTGACGATTGCCTTGAACCCCTACATACCCAACTTATCGGATGTCATTGAAGAATTCCAAAATGAAGGGTATACGGTTTTGGTCTCTTTGCCGTTACAAGGAGCTCGAGTCAATGAAGATCAAGGGCCACTAACCATGACAACAAACCAAGCAGGGGCTAATGATCATCGTTTGGGAAAGCTATTATCAATGATGGATGATTTTAATGGGATTATCCTGGAGCGTGGAGAGGTGTTTTTAAAAGATAAAGATGCTGTCCGAGGTCTCCAATTGGCCTTAAGTCGACTAAAAAAACTGATTGTTGCCCCACCTGATGTTTTGAATAACCAATGGCACTTTTTAGCCTCTCAAATTGGGCTTCCTACCTTATCTACTTTGGTGGAGGACCCCGTCCCAGAAGACCTGGAGGCCATTCGCCAATTTGCGCAAGTGACAGGGTATGCGATCATTAGCTTTGATTTAGCAAAATATGACGATTTATCCACCATTAACCAATGGATAAATAATGCGATTGAAGCTAAACTAGTACCATCATCGCTTTCAAAAATTATGATAAATTCGTGACCCAGACACCAACATACGGTTTTTCCCATGAACGTCCCTACCGGATTGGCGTTGGGTTAATGATTATTAATAGACACAAGCAAGTCTTTGTGGGTAAGCGGGCGGATATGAGCCATAGCGATATATCCAATCATTGGCAAATGCCTCAAGGAGGAATGGATTCCCATGAATCGCCTGAAGAAGCTGCCATGAGGGAAATGCGTGAAGAAATTGGCACCAATAAAGTCTATTTGCTGGCTGAATCTCCTGATTGGCTCACTTATGATTTTCCGGAAGCCTTGGCCAATGTTTTGTGGGGTGGACGTTTTCGGGGCCAAAAGCAAAAGTGGTTTTTATTTGAATATCTGGGTGAAGATGGGGAAATTGATATCAGTACACCTCATCCAGAATTTTCCGCATGGCAGTGGGTAGATCCAGAAAGTTTACCAGATCTTATTGTGCCTTTTAAAAAAGAAATGTATCAACAAATCTTAGATATGTTCCGTCCCTACTTAAAGTAAGAACTTTAGATGACCAAAAAACTCATTTTAATTGATGGCTCTGGATTTATTTTTCGAGCCTATCATGCACTTCCCCCCTTAAAACGTCCGGATGGTACCCCTGTTGGTGCTGTTTATGGATTTTGTAATATTCTCCAAAAATATTTAGAATCTGAAGAGGGAGGCAACTCTTCCTATATAGCTGTGATCTTCGATGCGGGGAGGGTGACTTTTCGCCAAAAAATTTATCCGGAATATAAGGCACATCGTCCCGAGCCACCAGAAGATTTAATTCCTCAATTTTCTATCATTCGTCAGGCAACAGAAGCTTTTGGTTTGCCTGCATTGGAGTTGGATGGGTATGAAGCTGATGATCTTATAGCCAGTTATGCGCATCTCGCCAAGGCTCAAGGTATTGAGGTGATTATTGTTTCATCGGATAAAGATTTAATGCAACTGATTGATGATCGAGTTTCGATGATCGATCCTATGAAAAATAAGCCAATAAGTGTGCCTGAGGTGGTGGAGAAATTTGGGGTTAGTCCTTCTCAGGTGATTGATGTTCAAGCTCTGATTGGGGATGCTTCTGATAATGTGCCAGGGGTTCCGGGAATTGGGGTTAAAACGGCAGCAGAGCTTATCAACACATTTGGTAGTTTAGAATCCCTCTTAAACCGCCTTGATGAGATTAAACAACCCAAGAGGCGTGAAGCCTTAATGAGCTATGCTGATCAAGCTCGTATTTCTAAGGAATTAGTGACTTTATGTACCACTGCTCCTGTACCAGAACCGCTCGATGCGTTGAAGGTTAGAGAATTGAACTTGTTGCAGTTGAAATCTTTTTTGCGTGAACAGGGGTTTAATAATTTGATAGCGCGCTTAGAGCGTAAAGCTTCTTCTGGATCTCAAGGGGTGCAAAGCCAAAATGGGTATCAAACCATTTTGACGTTAGCAAACATGGAGCGTTTATTAAGGGAATTGAGCAACCAAAAAGTTATTGCCTTTGATACAGAAACAACTTCTTTGAATGCGGTGGAAGCAGAGTTGGTTGGGATTTCTCTCAGCTTTAAACAAGAAGAAGGGTATTACATCCCCCTTAATCATTGTGAGGCAACTGAACAATTAGCTGTTGAGCAAGTGTTGGAAAAACTCAAACCAGTCCTAACAGATCCAGGCATTTTAAAGATAGGACATAATCTCAAATATGATTTGGTTGTATTGCAAAAGTACGGTGTTGAGATTGCCCCTTATGCTGATACCATGCTTATGTCTTATGTGTTGGATGCTGGTAAAAATGGCCATGGTATGGATGAATTGGCCGAACGTCATTTAGGGTACCAGACCATTAAATATACCGATGTAACGGGCACGGGAAAAAATCAAAAACGTTTCGATGAGGTTCCGATTGCATTGGCAGCCCGGTATGCTGCAGAAGATGCTGACATAACCTTACGCCTCTATCATCTTTTTCAAGAACGTCTTGTCAAAGAGCAGATGGTTGCCGTTTATGAAACCATTGAGAGACCTCTGGTTCCTGTTATTAGTCGTATGGAGGGGCATGGTATCAAGATCAATCAGCCCTTATTGTATCGTTTGGGTAAAGATTTTGCTGAAGAAATGCAAAAGCTTGAATTGAAAATTTATGACTTAGCGGGGCATCCCTTTAATATTGGATCACCAAAACAATTGGGCGAGGTTTTGTTTGTAGAGCAAAATATGCCCCAGCCTAAGAAGACTAAAACGGGTACTTTTGTAACCGATGCGGATGTTTTGGAAAAATTGGTCGCTCAGGGATATGATTTGCCGGCAAAAGTCATGGAGTGGCGGGGACTGGCTAAATTAAAATCCACTTATATTGATGGTCTTTTAGCCTCAGTAAACCCTAAAACCCAACGCATTCATACTTCCTTTGCCATGGCTGCAACCACAACCGGCAGACTTTCTTCTTCAGAGCCTAATTTGCAAAATATCCCCATTCGTACAGAAAATGGACGCAAGATTCGAGAGGCTTTTGTTCCTGAATCTGGCTATAAAATTGTCTCCTTAGACTATTCACAAATTGAATTGCGGTTGCTGGCCAATATGGCTGATGTGCCTACCTTGCGTCAGGCGTTCTTATCGGGTCAGGATATTCATACCGCAACAGCTGCCGAAATCTTTGGTTTGGCCATGGAACAAGTTGATTCAACGATCCGTCGTCAAGCCAAAGCTATCAATTTTGGTATTATCTATGGAATTAGTGCCTATGGATTATCCCAACAGTTAAATATTCCGCAAAGTGAGGCTGCTCATTATATTAAGGCATATTTTGAACGTTACCCAGGTATTCAAGATTATATGGAGCGTATGAAAACTCAAGCGCGTGAGCAAGGATATGTCCAAACAATCTTGGGACGGAAATGCTATGCACCTGGTATTTTAGATAAGAACCCCATGATGAGAGGATTTGCTGAACGTCAAGCGATCAATGCACCTCTTCAAGGAAGCAATGCCGACATCATTAAAAAGGCTATGGGCCGGATTGATCAATTGCTCACCTCAGATGGTTGGAAAACGCGTCTTCTCCTTCAAGTTCATGATGAATTGGTATTTGAAGTGCCAGAAGGTGAATTAAATTTAATTATTCCCCAGCTTAAGAAAATAATGGAGAGTATTATCTATCTCCCTGTACCTTTGGTTGTTGAAGCAGGGATTGGAGAAAATTGGCAGCAAGCCCATTAGTTTTTTTTAAACGCTTAAGGCGAATCATTTAGATACTAAAACAATAAGGAAGATTAGGAATGAATACATTTGATTTTGGATTAAGTGATATTACCCAAAGTGTTCGTGAAACCGTAGCTCAGTTTGCAAGAGAGCATATTGCGCCAAGAGCTCAGGAAATTGATGAAAAGAATGAATTTCCTCGGGACTTGTGGCCCCTTTTGGGTGAATTAGGCCTTTTAGGCATTACAGTTTCACCCGAATACGGAGGCTCTGGTATGGGCTATGTGGAACACGTAGTGGCCATGGAAGAAATTTCAAGAGCTTCCGCTTCTGTGGGGTTAAGTTATGGTGCTCATTCTAACTTATGTGTCAATCAACTCAGCCTCAATGGTAATGAAATTCAAAAGAAAAAGTATCTCCCCAAACTGATCAGTGGTGAGCACGTGGGGGCTTTGGCGATGAGTGAAGCCGGATCTGGGTCCGATGTGGTCAGTATGCGGACGCGCGCTGACAAAGTAGATGGGGGTTACATCCTTAATGGGACGAAAATGTGGATCACCAATGGGCCTGATGCGGAAGTTTTGATTGTCTATGCTAAAACAGATCCTCAAGGTGGATCTAAGGGCATTACTGCTTTTATTATTGAAAAGGGCTTTAAGGGATTTTCAACCGCACAAAAATTAGACAAGTTAGGTATGCGCGGATCGAATACGTGCGAATTGGTTTTTGACCAATGTTTTGTACCAGAAGAGAATGTTTTAGGTACGGTTAACAAAGGTGTGCGTGTATTAATGAGTGGTTTAGACTACGAGCGCGCTGTATTAGCAGCGGGGCCTTTGGGAATAATGCAAGCCTGTCTTGATCTATCTCTGCCTTATGTCCGTGAACGCCAGCAGTTTGGTCAAGCCATTGGCGAGTTTCAATTGGTCCAGGCCAAAATAGCGGATATGTATACCATCTTAAATGCGTCGCGTGCTTACGTGTATGCGGTAGCAAAAGCCTGTGATAACGGTAAAGTTACCCGTCAGGATGCTGCAGGAGCCATATTGTTTTCGGCTGAAAATGCAACCCAAATGGCGCTCCAGGCCATCCAAATCTTCGGAGGTATGGGGTATATCAATGAAACGCCCACCGGTCGTTTGCTTCGGGATGCAAAGCTCTATGAAATTGGAGCAGGAACCTCGGAAATACGCCGTATGTTGATTGGTCGAGAGCTATTTAATTTAGCGGCTTAAATGTAATCTCGCATAAACAGATGCGCCCTTTCCTCACGTGGGTTAAAAGGGCGCACTCTAGAGAGGTATAAAGCATTTTTATTGGTTGCTGAATCCCAACGAACCCCAATAAATAATACTGTTTGGACCTTTAATCCAATAACAATCTCTCGTCTCCTTTTACCTCAAGAACCTAATCTCGCCTTTTAACAAGGGAATCTAACTCCTCAGGGAGTAGCTCTGGTGTTTGAATTTTCTTATCTTCTCGAATTTTTTTGCCAGCCATCTCTTTCAAAGACATAACTGGACAAATAACCTGACAGTTCCGGGGATCGTTTTTGCACTTAAAGGCAGCATATCCGAAGACATAATTTTTAGCAGGATAAGGTCCTTGGAGTTTACATTGATTTGCTTGGGAATAGTTCTTTGCTGGGATTTCAGCATGTATTTTTAGAGTGACCCCTGGGGTGCTGGTCGCATAATCACAAGAATAATGATATCCCTGATATATTGACTTGCCTCCATATGCAACATTCAACTCAGTTGCATAGGATGCTTCATTCTGGACCAAAAATTCTAATCCATCGTGTTCCATGGTAAATTGGCCGACATCCCCCTTTTGATGTTGAATGTTTGCGACCATGTCTGCTGTTGGACAGGTGAATGTATTGCCAGGACGATTTTCTCCACCCATTGAAGAGTTTGATGCATCCATTGCTAGCACATTGCTTACAAGTAGTAAATTAATCAGAAACATAGACTGCTCCTATGATGGATCATGTTTTTTCAAAATATAGAGCTATCAAGTTAAGGAATGGTTAAATCTTGTCATATAGTAGGCACTTTCAATAAGCCTGAGCAGATTAAGATGTAATTTAGGATAAAGGGATGCGCCCTTTCTATCCAGATCAGGAAAGGCGCAATCTAGAATTGAGGTGAATTAACTCAAAACAAGAGGTTAGGGGGACTTGGATCTGTCAGTTAAACATGACTTTGTCATTTAAAAGTCTTAAATAAACTTCACAAAGCCTTCCGGAAAAACCTGGAAAACATCCGCCTCCCGTGGCTTTATTGTCAATCATAATAGATAAAAGTAGAGAGCCTAATCGTTCACATTGGTCAGCCCTTTCTTCAGATAAGGCCCAAATACGTGATAGTAAGGTGCTGATTGAAGCCCCTGTTTCTTTGAGTTCTACATCATTCTTACTAAGATGATCGAGTAAGATGGCTTTGTTTTTTTGAAAATCGTCCTTAATTTGGTTCTGATCAAGGTGCCTATAAAAATCTGCTGCCTCAAAGACTGCAAAAAAGTTTACGGCACTCATTTGAGGTATCGTTGAGCTAAGTTTATCCTGAATGGCGAATAATTTTGGAAGATTCGTTTTCCATTGGATAGCATGATTGAATTTATGAACATCTTGATCAAAGGCATTTGCGCATATTTCTATCAGAGGCTTGAGGGATGTTTGTGCTTCTCGGCAAAAAGGCTCCATTTCAAGGGAAATTTTTTGCATTCTAAGGGCCATTTCTCCATCAAGCATCAGTTGAGCATGATTACGATCATCACTTGCTTTGTATTCTATGGTTTTGGCAAGCTCTGCATCTTCTTCTTGTTGTTGTAACTTAAGCGCTACAAGGTAATCATCATCATTTGTGCTGGGTGAAGAAGAGTCATTGTTGATCTCACAATAGAGCTTTAAAGCAAGTTCCTCATCATTCAGAGAAGTTTCATATGTTGGAGGACCATCATTAAGCATGCAATACAGCTCAAGGGCAGCTCGATCATCTGATGACATGTCATCATCCATAGCATGGGTAAAAGAACTGCTGATTAGCCAAAGGCTTAAAAAAAACCGCATTATCAAAACATGATTCCTTTGCTGCTTTTAAGGGGTGTTTCTTTGAGTTTATATGCAAAGAGGTTATGATAAGACCATAAAAACGAACAGCGTTTCATGCAACAGTTTTATTTAAAGGGAACAACTAAACTTAGTGTTCCCCCTATATAGTGGTCCCTGAGAATACTTTTATTGATTCTTAATGAGAGAGATACTTCTTGTGACGCTCAAGTAGACCGACAAACATACTTATTTGATCGCTTTCACTTTTGCCGACGAGTTTATCGTAAGTCATGGCGAGGGTTTGTTCTCGGCGCTTGACGTCTATGGGGTCAAATTGACCATGTTTAGGCATTGTAAAGTCAAGGAGTTCTCTGACTTTTTCTTCCACTGCAGGAGAGGCCATGACGGGTTTGAGGAAATTAAAGGTTGCATCATTCCACTGGGTTAAATCTGTTGGCAAAGTCACAGAGGTCTTGGGTGCAACCAATTGGGCTTGAAAATTGGATTGGGAATCATCTGCGCTGTATGCAAAGGACGGGGCTAGAGCGAAGAGGGCAGCGCTTATAAATATTTTCTTCATTACAATCTCACTAACAATAAATTATAAAGACTTTCAAATTATTAACGCAAAAAAACATTTTAGTAAAATTTTATTTGATTAGAGGTGATGTAAGAGGAAGAGTGAACATAAAAAAACCGGGGATGAACCCCGGTTTTTTTTAGTTAAGAACAAGAAAATTTATTCCGCTGTTTCTTCAGCTTTCTTTTTCTTGGTTGTTTTCTTTTCTTCTGTTTTTTCTTCAGAAGCAGCTTTAGCCTTGTTCATGGCTGCGCCAAGAATGTCGCCCAAGCTGGCACCGCTATCAGAAGAACCGTACTCATTGAGAACTTGTTTTTCTTCATCTAACTCACGTGCTTTAATGGACATGACAATTTTGCGGGTTGCCCGATCCACAGAAGTTACCTTAGCATCAACCTTTTCGCCGATGGCAAAACGATCAGAACGTTGGTAACTGCGATCACGAGAAAGATCGGCTTTCTTAATGGTACCGGTAAGCCCACCTTCAAGAGCAAGCTCAATGCCTTTGTCATTAATGCCTGATACAGTACCTGTTAAGACATCCCCCTTATTAATGGAGTTGGCAACAGACTCAAAAGGATCGTTAGCCAATTGCTTAATACCAAGGCTGATACGTTCTTTCTCAGGATCAACATCAAGAACTTTAACTTGAATGACGTCACCTTTCTTGAATTTGCTGATTGCTGCTTCACTATCTTCCCAAGAAATGTCCGTCAGGTGGACCATGCCATCGAGATCTTCGGCAACGCCAACGAACAAACCAAACTCGGTAATGTTTTTAATTTCACCATCTAACACACTACCCACAGGATATTGCTCGGAGAATTGTGACCATGGATTTTCAAAGCATTGTTTCAAGCCAAGGCTGATGCGGCGTTTGCTCATGTCCACATCAAGAACCATCACTTCAACTTCTTGACCAATAGTCAAAATTTTGTTGGGGTGAACATTCTTCTTAGTCCAGCTCATTTCAGTAACGTAGATCAAACCTTCAACTGCTGGTTCTAACTCTACGAAAGCACCATAGTCTGCGATGTTGGTGATCTTGCCACGATGGCGAGAGCCAACGGTAAAGCGATTTTCAACGCCCTTCCAAGGATCTTCTTCCAATTGCTTCATACCCAAAGAAATACGTTGGGTGTCACGGTTAAAGCGGATGACTTGAACCTGAATAGATTCACCCACTTTAAGAACATCACCAGGATGATTAATGCGGCGCCAGGAAATATCGGTAACGTGTAATAATCCATCTACACCACCCAAATCAATAAAGGCACCATAATCCGTGATGTTTTTAACAATACCGGTAAGGACTTGACCTTCAGAAAGATTGGAGACCAACTCGGTACGAGCTTCAGCGCGAGATTCTTCAAGAACAGAACGGCGTGAGACAACGATATTGCTGCGACCTTTGTCCATTTTTAACAATTTAAAGGGCTGAGAAATATTCATCAACGGGCCGACATCGCGAACTGGGCGTATGTCTACTTGGCTGCCCGGCAAGAAGGCAACTGCGCCATCCAAATCAACGGCAAAACCACCTTTAACTTTTCCGAAAATAACACCATTTACTAGTGTACCTTCTTGGTAGGCCTTCTCTAGTTCTGTCCAAACGGCTTCACGACGGGCTTTTTCAATGCTTAATACGGCTTCACCATTCTTGTCTTCCATCCGTTCGACGAAAACGTCAACGGTGTCACCAACGCGAATTTCTACTTGGCGGCCAGGGCCAGAAAATTCCTTTAAAGATACGCGGCCTTCGGATTTTAAGCCGACATCAATTACAGCCGTATCATTATGAATTGCAACGATAATTCCCTTTACGACATTGCCTTCAAAAGTATTTTTACCGGATAGGGAGTTTTCGAGAAGGTCTGCAAATGATTCTGTATTTGCGGGTTGGTTTGAGGTTGATAACTTTGTCATGTCTGTCCTTAAAAAAACCTGACTTGCATCAGGGGTTAGAGGTTAATTTTAATAATTGAAAAGGATGCTGAACGGGATGAGGACGAATCTGCAACAATGTAAGAAAAAAGAGGAAGAATCATTTTGCGACTTGACCTCCTTTAAAACTTTATGGCAGTCATTATTTCAAACCATCGAGCTACCAAGTTATTTTTTAACAACTTGTTTTCCCAGACAATTATTTAATATATAATTAGCAGCCATACTACATACTTGCTCGATTGTCAAATCAGAAGTGTCTATAATGTAGGCGTCTGGAGCTGCAGCAAGGGGGGCAACTGAGCGTGATTGATCGCGCTGATCGCGCACTTTCATAAAATCTTTCACTTTCTCTGCTGCGGCTGAGTTCAGTTGCAAATGACGACGTTCTACGCGGATTTCATCTCGGGCTGTGAGATAAATTTTACAAGATGCGTCAGGGCAAATAACCGTACCAATGTCTCTGCCATCGAGAATGACACCTTGATAAGGAGAAGGAGAACTGTAGGCAAATTGCCTTTGAAGTTTTCCCAAAATCTCCCTTACCTCAGGGATTGTAGCTATTTGAGAGGCTAGGGAGGCAACTTCTTCGGTGCGAAGGCCGGGTAAATTAACATCCTCAATGGTAATTTTTTGTGCTAACTCAATAATCAGATCGTGATTTTCAAAATCAAGTGATTCATAATGATGAATAATTCGTTGGGCAAGTGCGCGATATAAGAGTCCTGTGTCTAATTTTTTTAAATTAAATCTCTCAGCTAAATACTTAGCTACGGTTCCTTTTCCTGCGCCAGAAGGCCCATCAATGGTAATAATCATGGGTAAATTACTCTCCTCTCTCCTCAGGAGATATTGCTTTTACAGCTTAAGGTCAAGTGTTGTTAAGTTCTTAGCGTGTAAATTGATTATTAACCAACTTCATCTTATGATTACTTAGGGTTTTGCCCAATTTTTATGGAGATTACTGTGACGTCACCTTCTACCGCTCCAAAGCTCGGGGATTCTGCCCAGTTGCATTACCAAGGAAAAATTGTTGATTTACCTGTGCTGCATGGCACCTGTGGGCCGGGTGTGATTGATATCCGTAACTTATATACCCAAGGTGGTTTGTTCACCTATGATCCTGGATTTACAGCAACAGCGAGTTGTGAATCTAAAATTACATTTATTGATGGTGATGAAGGAGTCTTATTGTATCGCGGCTATCGCATTCAAGATTTAGCTGAGCACAGTGATTTCATGGAAGTAGCATACTTACTTTTGTATGGTGACTTACCGAATGCGGCACAAAAAGAAGATTTTGTGCGCAACGTCACCATCCACACCATGGTCCATGAACAGATTAGCAGTTTTTATCGAGGCTTTCGCCGAGATGCCCATCCCATGGCCATTATGGTGGGTGTGGTGGGAGCTCTTTCCGCCTTTTATCACGACAGCTTGGATATCCATGATCCAAAACAAAGGGAAATTGCGGCCTATCGTTTGGTAGCTAAAATGCCGACTATTGCTGCGATGGCTTATAAGTATTCCGTAGGACAGCCCTTTATTTATCCAAAAAATAGTTTAAAGTATTCTGAAAACTTCTTGAGGATGATGTTTGCTGTTCCTTGTGAAGAGTATGAAGTTAATCCAATTTTAGCACGTGCTATGGATCGGATTCTTATTCTTCATGCTGATCATGAACAAAATGCCTCTACATCTACTGTGAGGTTAGCTGGCTCAAGTGGCGCTAATCCGTTTGCCTGTATTGCTGCAGGCATAGCAGCGCTTTGGGGACCAGCCCATGGAGGAGCCAATGAAGCGGTATTAAATATGCTCATGGAAATCGGACATCCCAAACGGATTCCAGAGTTTGTTGCGCGCGCAAAAGATAAAGACGATCCTTTCCGTTTGATGGGATTTGGACATCGAGTTTACAAAAACTATGATCCCAGGGCCAATGTGATGCGTCAAACCTGTCACGAGGTTTTAAAAGAACTCGGGATCCAAGATGATCCACTCTTGGATCTAGCCATGGGGTTAGAAGAAGTAGCTTTAAGAGATGAATATTTCATTGAAAAGAAGCTTTATCCCAATGTGGATTTCTATTCAGGTATTATTTTTAAAGCTATGGGCATTCCTGTTTCCATGTTTACCGTCCTGTTTGCGATAGCTCGAACCGTTGGATGGGTTGCTCAATGGAAAGAAATGATTGCTGATCCCATGCAAAAGATTGGTCGTCCACGACAACTTTATACGGGCGTTAGAGAACGTTCCTTTGTACAGCTTCACCAACGGTAGGACGATGTCTAACGAACTCAAACATCTCAAACCTGAGAAGAAGATCCAGGCAACCGCTCAACCGAAAACTGTTTGGCGGTTAATAAAATCTTGTGCTAATGATAATACCCCGCCGGTGAGTTATTGGCTTATTCGTATCAGTATTATTAGTTCACTTATTTCTTTATTATTTGTTTTATTAACTTAATGAATAAAATAATATAATCATTCATTTTTATAATATAAAATATTTCCATGCGCCGTATTTAAAGAGGAAATATTTTATGATTAGACTTCTCTTTTTTCTTTTAACAATTTTACGGACTAATCAAGATATACGTGCAAGTCAACTTTATACGATTGACCATGAGAAGTTGCCTCTTGTTAAGGCCTTTTTAGAGGATATACCTCAAAAATATGCAAATTTTAAAGAAGAATTTCTAAATGCAGATCAAGAAGCTTATCGCCGAGAAATAGACCGAGAAAAGGTTTTGCTTCAACGGGCCAAAACCTTTTGTTTTACCTTGCGCAAAGAAGGTATTCCTTTAAAAGTTTCCGCTGTTCATGATTTGTCGGGGCTTAAAGAATTAATGAGTGAGCATTTTGTCAATTACTTTCCTGACGATACATCAAATAAAATAGATAATTTCGAGAACGGGATTGAAGAGTTAGAGTTAAAGCTTGAGGATTATGGCGCTCAATACGAAGAATATGTGGCTAAATATGGTAAATTCAGAGATTGGCGCTTTAGAGTTATCATCGATAAACTTCTTAACATTACGGGAGAAGCAAAAAAGCCTCTTTCCCTTAAGCAAGATCATGAAATCCTTTCTCATTTAGAAAGTTTGGGATTTGTAAATCTCAATTTCTCCTTAAGTAATAAGTGGCAATATCATCCTGGAGATCAGGTGAAGCGGTATTTAAAAATTTATCCCCAGGTTGAGCGACTTATCCTTGGGTGTGGTCATCATTTAAGTTCGGTGGTAACCGACTTCTTAAGTTTGCCCCGAGAAGGCTTTTGTGCTGCTTGTAACCTCACCGCTTTTCATGACGGTGATTTAACGATTTCATTGCAAAGTAATGACCTGTGCGATGTTGTGGCTGATATGCATGATGAAAGGCTTTGGGAAGGTATTAAGCTTAAGTCATGGAAAGTGATCGCTGATCATTCGTGGGGTGAAAGTTTCAAGCAAAAGAATACCCTGAAGGCCATTTATAAATCGCTAAGTCAAGATGGCGTCTTTGAGGTATGGTCTCTTGCCAAGGAAGATTATCAAGGTGCTTATCAAGTGGGGTTTAAACTCTCAGAAGAGATTAAAGATAAAGACTTAGTCTTGTTTAAAAAATAAGTTTTAAAACTTTTTTTTGTTGCTCATCAAAGGAAAACGGCTATTTTTCAGTCGTCTAATTGGCTTGGCTTGAACTGAAGTGTGCTTGATAGGGATGAAATGTCGGTTTTTAGAGTCAGTGGAAGCTATTCTTTTAATTACGGCTGGTTGGAGGTGAGGACGGGGTGGAAGGCCGCCTCGAAGCCCTGTATAGGGGGCAAAGCGAATTTGAATGGGCATGCGCCTTCCGATATTATTTCTAACATGAGTTTTAAATTCTCCTGATTCGTGAACACGTGCATAGATAGTATTTAGATTTTCATAATCTTGAACCTTAGCCCATGTTTCTAAAACACGGTTCTTATAGGGTAAATTATGGATGGGAGAGGCTGAGTGGTAATGGGCAACGGCCCCATACCAGCTACCTAAGTTTTCCATCTTCTCTCGAAGAAAGCTAGCGGCGTAGGCAATATTTTGCGCTGGATCAAAGGCATCTTCTAGATTCTTAAACGCATTGGGGTGGTGCTTTAAATTGACTTGCATGCATCCCACATCAATACTTTTAATCCCTTGTTTTTGCAGCTCTTTCACTTTTTTGATGGCTTCATGTTTAGTGTTGAAAACATATGGTTTGCCATTAGCATTAATGGTCCAAGGCCAGGGAACGAAACCTTTTCCTGGCATTTCGCGACCTGATTCTACAAGAGCAATTGCCATAAGAAGTTTGTCAGGAATGCCATTCTGGGATTCAAACTGATGAACCATTGCCTCACACATGGCATTGGCTTTGGTAATGAAACTAAAAACAATAATCAGAGGATGCCAGATTCTCTTCTTGATCAAAGAACATAAGAATGGAGTCACAATGATTTTCAACAGTAAAATTTTCCTTTTCAATACCGTAATAGATGAATGGCGGTATCTTTGTGTGTACCATCATTAGTATGGGGTATACTTGATTAATATTATATTAAAATTTTAACGTCGTCATGGATTACTTCCCCTGCTTCTAAATCGTTAAAATCATCTAATTCTTGATAGAGGGGGTGTAAGTCTTGCGAAGTTTCTTGAAAAAGGACCTCAAAGGAAGGAATGACAAAATAGGTTTCTTGAAAATCATCAATGCGATATTTGGTTCGCATAACCCGTTTTAAATCAAATAATAGGCGATTTGGTTTTGGATTTTCCACACAATAAATGGTTTCAGAGTAAGAAGAGACTATGCCAGAACCATAGGTTCGAAGCCCTTCAGGGGTTTGGATCAGTCCAAATTCGACCGTATACCAGTAAAGTCGAGCTAAACGATGAAGAGCTCCTGAATTTAGAGCTTTAAGGCCAGCCTTGCCATAAGCCTCCATGTAATCGGCGAAGACAGGATTGACCAAGAGAGGAACATGACCAAAGATATCATGGAAAATATCTGGTTCTTCTAAGTAATCGATTTGATGAGGCTCTCGGATAAAACACGTAGACGGAAATTTGCGTTCTGCTAAAAGACGAAAGAAAATTTCATCAGGAACCAGTCCAGGAACAGCGACCACTTCCCAACCGGTGGCGTGTTTTAATATTTGAGAAAGCACTTCAAATCTAGGAATGGCATCAATAGCAACCCCGAGTCTTTTCATGCCCTCCAGAAATTCGGGAACCACACGGCCGGGCAAAATTCCCTCTTGACGATGGTATAAGGTTTGCCACATCTCATGCTCACCTTGAGAGTAATTTGACCAATTCTGCTCAATGAGATAGTCTTGCATCATGTCACCTCTGGTTTCCCATGAGTTCATAGGCGATAACAAATATACATACTTTAAATACTATTGAATAGATACGCGAATGACAACACCCCCCTTATCCCAGACCTTAAAACAACGATTGATTGATCTGATTGAAAGTTCTGATCGTTTATGGACGAAAAATCAAATTGCTAAAGCTTTATCTATTCGTGGGGATGAACGCGTTCTATTGAAAGAAATATTAAGGGAACTTCAGAGTGAGGGCGTTTTATATCGTGGAAATCGAAGACGACTAGAAAAACCACAAAAAACAATTAAGTCCTCAGATATGATCATTGCTGAAATTATCGATGTGGATGATCATGGCTCCCTGATTGCTCAGCCTATTCAGCAAGATTCAGATTTTTCTTCTGTTTTGATTGTGGATGATAAATCACGGGGTCGAACCCCCCTGGGTGTCGGCGCTCACGTATTAATTCAACTGGTGAAATGGGCTGCAAATGAATATGAAGGCATTATTGTCAAACGCTTAGAGCGCACGAAAAAACACCATGTGGGAATTTTCACACCTCATCGTAGTGGGGGGCATTTAGGAGCTTGCCATCGTAAAGATCACTTTCCTGGAGCACGCTTAACAGCTCAAGAAGCCAATGAACTTGAGGCAGGGGATGTGGTGAGCTATTCCGTTACCCATCAAGGTGTAAAAATCCATAAAGTATTGGGCAAAATGACAGACCCCAAGATTTTCAGTCTTTTAGCCATTTATGGTAATCAAATTCCCTTTGAATTTCCTTCACAAGCAGTCAAAGAGGCTGAGGCAGGGAAAATTCCCCCTTTGGATAAGAGGACAGATTATCGCAATTTGGATCTCGTGACGATCGATGGCGAAGATGCTCGCGACTTCGATGATGCCGTTTGGGCAGCTCCTGATCCAGATGAACGTAATCCTGGGGGGTGGCGTATTGTGGTGGCTATTGCTGATGTATCTTACTATGTCAAAATAAACTCAGCTTTGGATAAAGAAGCACGCCTTAGAGGAAATAGTGTCTATTTTCCGGATCGTGTTGTGCCGATGTTGCCAGAAGCTCTCTCAAATGAACTTTGTTCTTTAAGACCGGATGTAGATCGTGCCTGTATGGTTATCGAAATGATCATATCTAGCCATGGAAAAATTAAATCCCACAAGGTTAAAAGAGGATTGATGCGCTCCAGGGCCCGTTTAACCTACCGCCAAGTGCAAATGGCACTTGAGGGCAAAGAAGATGCTTTAACCGCTCCCTTAAAAGAATCGGTATTACTTCCTCTGTTTGGAGCCTATCAATCCCTTTTAAAAGCACGAAAGCAACGGGGAACTCTTGAGATTGATGCACCAGAACGCCAAATCATCTTTGATGCTCAAGGGGGTATTAAGGAAATTAAGTTCAGAGAGCGTTTTGACAGTCATAAGTTGATTGAAGAGTTTATGATTGCAGCCAATGTGGCTGCGGCTAAAACCCTCGTGGCTAAAAATTGGCCTTGTATGTTCCGTGTTCATGAAGCTCCAGATAAGATGAAAGTTGCCAGTCTTCGTCAGCTTTTAAAGCAAATGAAGGTGAGTATGGCCAAATCGCCTCAGCCCACACCTCATCAATTTAATGAGCTTCTTTCTGCTGTTGCTGGTAAACCTTATGAACGATTGGTAAGTGATTTGGTGTTGCGATCCCAATCCCAAGCACAATATAGCCCAACGAATTTGGGGCATTTTGGTTTGAGCCTCACTCATTATGCGCATTTTACGTCTCCCATTCGTCGGTATGCCGATTTGGTTGTGCACCGAGCGCTTATCTCGGCATTAGATTTAGGTGATGATGGTTATCCTGAACCCCCGACTCACTTGGATAAGATAGGTTCACATATTTCTGCAACAGAAAGACAAGCTGCTGCTGCCGAGCGAGAAGTAATGGATCGTTACGCCATCTCATACATTGCTCCCCGGGTGGGCGAGGTGTTTATGACCACCATAGTAGGTGTCAATCGGTTTGGCTTGTTTTTAGAGGTGGAAGAAACTGGAGCTCAAGGGTTTTTACCGAAGACAAATTTAGGAAGAGATACTTTTTATTTTGAAGAAGAACATCATCGATTGATGGGACGTCGCAGTAAAAAAGCGTATCAATTGGGTGGAAGGTTGATGGCTAAACTCATTCAGGCAGACCCATTAAGCAGCAGTTTAGTCTTTACCTTAGATGTAGAACAAAATGAAGGGCACAGTTCCAAGACGGGTGAAAAAAAAGAGCAAACTTCCAAGAAGCAACATCAAAAGTTAAAAGAGAAAAGGCGTAAAAGATGAAGAAGATTCGCCATGCTCTTCTTTATGGAGTGATAAAAATTCTTTACCATGGTTTCCGCTTGCTTCCATTTACGGTTGTTTCTGCCATTGGTGGTGTCTTAGGTCGACTCGCCTATTATGTAGCGGGTCAGGCAAAAGCGCGGGATAATTTAAGTCACGCCTTTAAGGATATCAGCAAAGAAGAAATCAGCCAAATTATTGCCCAAATGTATCAAAATTTTGGCCGCACCATGGCGGAGTTTACTCATTTGGATTTGCTTCATCGCCATACTCCAGGTCTTGTGGTGGAAGTCAAAGGGATAGAGATTCTTCAAGATCTTAAACAGCAAGGTAAAGGGGCGCTCTTGTTCTCTGGACATTATGGCAACTGGGAAATTGGCCCGATTGCAACGGCTTGGCATGGGGTTAAGTTGACCCCTATCTTTAAGGAATCAACGAATACCTTTCTGAATCAGTTTTTATGGGACATGCGCCAGAGAACGTCTGATGGAGTGATTGCGGTAGGGCCTAGAGCAGCGGTTGAAATTCTTCGTTCCTTGAAGAAAGGCAAACATATTGTCATGTTAACCGATCAACGGATGAGCCGAGGTGTTCGTATTCCTTTTTTTAATCGACCCGCCAAAACGGGCCCTGGTATTGCCAAACTTGCCTTAGCTTCTGATTGTCCTTTGATTCCCATCATGATGGAGAGGGTTGAAAAAACCCATTTTCGACTGCATATTTTTTCGCCTCTTACCTATAACCAGGAGGCTCCAGATCTGGAGTATGAAATTCTTTTGCGCATGAATCAATTCTTTGAACAATGGATTCGTCATCGGCCCGATAATTGGTGGTGGGAATATCACCGTTGGGCTTAGGTTTTCTATCTCGTTAAGTAAGGGGGAGGATACACACTGCTTAAATGAGAATTATTTTTTGAGTTTTCAAAAAATCTATTTGGCAAACAAGCGAACTTCGTGTAATAAAAGGTTATGTCTTCGGGAAGTAGCGCAGCCTGGTAGCGCGCCTGCTTTGGGAGCAGGATGTCGTAGGTTCAAATCCTATCTTCCCGACCATCTTTCCAGGGAGGCTTTTATGTCAACCGCACGAATTTACCAACCTTCTAAAACTGCAATGCAATCAGGTAAAGCTAAAACCAAATATTGGTTGTTAGAGTTGAACAATTGCGAGGATAAATTTCGTGAGCCGCTTATGGGATGGGTGGGATCTAAATCAACAGATCACCAAATATCTATAAAATTTTTAACATTGGAAGATGCCATTGCTCATGCCCAACGATTAGGAGTTGAGTTTATTGTGGAACTTCCCAAAAAATCCATCATCAGACCTAAAAGCTATGCTGAGAATTTTAGGTTCGACAAACCTGTGATGTTTGCCTAAAAATAGCCCCTTAACTTAAATCTATTATTCTCCCACTGCTTATCTTTGCCAGCTCGTGATTGAAAGGTGATGCCTTTTTAACACCTCTCATCAAATCATGAAATGCTATTCTTCAATGTAAGAAGAAGAGGGCTTTCATAAAGTCCCAGCAGGGGAGAGAGGCCAAATGTTTCGCCGTTTTCATAAAGAAAAATTAGGCAATAAGCATGAGTTTTGGTTATTATTGATGATAAGTTTCCTAATGGGAATCACTGATGAAGGACTTGCCAATCAATCTGTGATCAAAGAAAAGGATTTGTCGCCTGAGGAAAAGCTTATATTGGCAGCAGATGATGAGATAAAAAAAGGTAACCCTCGCCACGCCATTGAAATTCTCCTCCCTTTAAGTCAAGAAGGTTATTCGGAAGCTTTAAACATGCTTGGAGAAATTTACCACCTACAAAAAGATATTCAGGACTACCGGCTAGCGCTTCATTATTATCGACAAGCAAGTGATCGAGGTCATAAAATTGCTCCTAATCATCTGGCTCGTATGTATCTTCATGGCGAGGGGGTTAAAAAAGATTCCAAAGAAGCGTTAAAATGGTACATAGTTTCTGCAAGCCGAGGTTATCCTCTTGCTCAGTACAACGTTGGCTATTGCTATGAACATGGGATTGGAACTGAAATAAAATTGGAAAGAGCGGGCGCCTGGTATGGTCTGGCTGAAAAGAATGCTCCAGGATTGTTAAAGGATCAATTTTACGGCAGTGGAGAGGGTGTAACTTTTCTAAACAAGCCCCAGGTTCAGTAAATCCTCCTTAATCATCGGGTCCTGAACCATTGGGGGCTGCTAACTATTTGGTTTCTAAATGGTGTACACCATCCCAATCAATGCTCGGTGGGTTTTGCTTGTAATATTGACAGCGCTCGATGTACATTTCTGTGGTGTAATCTTTACCAAAGGTATGGAGAATCTTTTCAAAAGTCTCAATGGCTTCATCCCACCGCTGTTCTTGGTAATGGGTAAAGGCTCGATCGAATAATCGACAGAATTCCAGCTGTTCTTGAGTAGGAACCAATAGAGGGTCAGCTCCTTGCAAGGCCACCAACTCATAAATTTTAATGGCTAAGTTTTTTCCTTTAACAGCAACAAGATCTAGAGGGCGAACGATGGCATGATCACGCACAAGATGGAAAACATCATCACTGATGATGATGTTGGTGTGGTACACTTTGTTAACCCCTTCTAGTCGTGCAGCAAGATTCACAGAATCACCAATAATAGTGTAGTTCATGCGTTCTGAAGACCCTAGATTCCCAACCACGACTTCACCTGTATGAAGACCTATTCTGGTGTTGAGTGTAGGTTTTTTCTCAAAACTCCATTTCCTATTTAAATCTAAGAGGCGTCGTTGGCATAAAAGGGCAGCTTGACAAGCATGTAATGCATGATCTCTATCACTGTTAGGTGCGCCCCAAAATGCCATAATGGCATCACCTATGTATTTATCAATCGTACCATTGGTAGTATTAATAATTGAGGTTAACTCTTCAAAATATTCTGATAAATGGACCATTAACCGATCGGCAGGATAAGTTTCACTTACGGTCGTAAATCCAGCAATGTCACTGAAAAAGATGGTCAGTTTTTTGTTCTTGCCTCCGATGCGAACGTCCACCCCTTTGTCAATTAGTTTTCGCACCAAACTGCGGGGGACAAATTTACCAAAGGACGACAAGCTCCGTCTCATGGTTGAAATGGAATTCTGTAAAAGTTGAATTTCAGAGATTCCTGAGTGAACGGGTTTAGGTTCGCTTAAATCAAAGTGGGTGATTCGGTTTGCTTGCTGAGCCAGTTGAACAATGGGATATGAAATTCTCTGGGCGAGCAATGTAATTAAGCCGACGGAAACTAAGAGAATCATAAAGCTCATAACTAATGTTTTTTGCTGAGTAAGTTTAATTTCTCCAATTAACTCGTCTAAGGGAATAATGGATACGAAAAGCCAACTTTTAAAGAGATTACCTTCAAAGGGGCGGAAAACCGAGACATATTTCTTGTTATCGTGTTCAAAGATAAATTGCTCTTTACCCGTTAAAATATGTTGTCGGTAAGCTAGAGATGGAATTTTATTGGTAAAGTCGTCTACAGTCGTCAGCTGGATCTCAGAACCCACAGTTCGGATGGGTTTTTCTTCCAATGTTGAAGCCACGACCTCGCCTTTTCTCGTTACAACGAGGAAAATCCCATTAGAACGTAGGTCTTTTAAGATGGAATTAAAACTCTCTAAAGGAACGTCAGCTCCAATAACACCAAAATACTTACCCTCATTATTTTGCATAGGAACCGCTGTCGCAACGCCGGGGTTTTGAGTGGTGCTGAAAATATAGATATCAGTCCAAATTTGACTTCGGGTTTGCATGGCTTTTGTATACCAATCGCGTACTCTATGATCAAAGGTCACTTGGAATTCAGGGAGTTTTTCTGTCTCCACCACTCTTCCTTCGGCATCTAAATAAGACCAGGTTTCAACACTTTGTTCTTTAGTGCGATCTAAAATGCGAACGGCAAAACTGGCTTTCTTTGGTAATAGTTTCGTCTGAGATGAACGGTAAGTGGCTCCAGGAGCTAACTTTTTAACTTGTAGAAAGATTCCTGATTCTGTGCCAAAGAAAATACTTTCTAGGAATGGATACTGCCTGACAACCGCAATGCCGTAATCTAAAAGAAGCTTGTCAGCTGCAGCCACTTCTTGAGGAGTGCGAACAATATATGATCCTAAAAAAATAGAGGTCTGAATAGATTCAAAATTAAATTGGATGTTGTCGATTTTTGCATCACTCAAATCGTTCATCATTTTATCAGAGTATTCAACGATGGTCCTTGCATTGTTTTGATAGGTATAAAAAACAATGGTGCAAGAGGTGAAAACTTGGAGTACAAAAAAACTGGTCAAGATATCAAATTTAAGTTTTCTATTACCAAGATAATTTTTAAGAGCTCGGAATAAACCTGTCATTCAGTGTATCTTCCCATCGTTGTTCACATTTTAATTATATTTTACCGATGATCTATTAATAGGCAGTTAAAAAACAAATGGACCGAAACAGAGAAACTTTATGCCAAACCTTACCCCATTTTGAAGGATAAAAAAACAGCCCCTATGGGGGGCTTGTGAGCAAGATCAAAAAGAAGAGCGTTAATGGATGTTATTAAACAGACCACCCATAAGCGTGTTGTGGTTAAGGGGGGGCAATGTGGTATTATCTTTCTGCAGGGTATCAAAATCATTCTCGTCAGAGTTTTCTGGGGATGAATAGGTCGAATTTTCTCTCCGATGCTGAGCTCGTTCACGGTGATAAGGTGTGCCTTCATTGATCACTCCTTCCATTCCAGGCATCATTTCTGGCATCATGGATCGATGCATCGTGGGGTCATCATAGTGATGTTGCTGAGTCATTCCCATAGAATCGTCGGGGTAAGGCATCGTCATTTCTGAGTCATGCTCGTGCATTTCGGTCATGCTTTCGGGGATGTCTTCATGGATGCCCATGGATCTATCCATAGAACCTTCTAGGGTAGGGGCAGTGGGCATCTCACCACCAAAATTATTTTGTTCGCCCATTTCAGGATGGCAGTTCATGAGCTTTTCCATAATTTCTTGAGCCTTCTTGGGATCTTTATTTTTTTTGACACAATTTTCATAGCACCGATCAAAGATGACTTGGTTAGAACAAGTATTAGGATCGTCAAAACAAGGTTTTTGACCCTTGCAAACCAAGCTGCCCAACTTAGGAATTTCAAATAATTTTGCAGATGTTGGTAATGTCGACAAAGCCAAAAGGCTGCTGGTCAAAATGAACAGGGATCGAAAGTGATTCATTAGAGTTCTCCCGAAGATGGACACTTTGAAGCTATTATGGTCAAGATTTCATTAAAAATCGGTTAATAAGACTTGTCTTTTCACAATGCCGCGATCAAAAGGTGGTTGTGGTGCAAAAAACACAGATACATTAAGTTTTATGGAAAAGATTTTTTTGAACAAGGGAGGTGGTAGACCTCTTAAAATAAATGATTATAATGCCATCTTATAGATACCAAATGGATCATAAGAATGGAAAAAGAAATTGTCAGAAAACCCTTTCTAACTCTTTGGTTGGGTAGTGTTTGTTTCCTCATTTGGCTGATGATTATGCTTGGTGGAGCAACGCGTCTAACCCATGCCGGTTTGTCCATTGTAGAATGGAAACCTATTACCGGGGTCATTCCGCCATTAAATGATGAAGAATGGCAGGAAGAATTTGTCAAATATCAAGCTTTTCCTGAATATCAGTTGATTAATAAGGGGATGTCGCTAGATGAGTTTAAAACTATCTTTTGGATGGAATATGCTCATCGTTTGCTGGGGCGTCTGATTGGTATATTCTTTTTTCTCCCCCTTATTGTTTTTTGGACAAGAGGGATGTTACCTGCTTTTTTGAAAAAGCAAAGTATCGTTATTGCTCTATTAGGAATCTTCCAAGGTGGCATGGGATGGTACATGGTGAAAAGTGGTCTTATAAAGGATCCAACGGTTAGTCATTATCGTTTAACGGTGCATTTGCTGGTAGCCGTTGTCATTTATACTCTCTTATTTTGGTCTATTTTAAAATTGAGCCTACAAAAGGGATTAGGCAGAAGCTCTCTAGTAGGAATAGCCCATGGTTGCTGTATTCTTGTTCTGATCACGATTACCTATGGAGGGTTTGTAGCAGGCCTTAAAGCTGGGCTTATTTATAATACCTACCCTTTGATGGAAGGACAATTCATACCCAGTGAGTGGAATTTTCTCAAACCGCTATACCTTAATTTCCTGGAAAATCCAGCGACCGTTCAATGGGCTCATAGAACCCTTGCCTTAATTACTTTGGGAACCATTATCTTCGCATCTTTAAAAGCTCATCGCCAAGGACTTTGGTCCTTTAAATTGGCAGCTCTTGCCATGGGCTTTGTAACCTTTCTTCAAGTTATCTTAGGCATTCTAACCATTTTATACCAAGTGCCCGTTTCGCTTGGAACCCTTCATCAAGGTACTGCAGTTGTTGTTTTAAGTTCGGTGCTCTATTTCTTTTATGTAAGCCTTTATCAACCCGTGGAGGTCAGTTATGGTCAAAAGAACCGATGACAAGGTGGGGCTAAATCAAGACAAAATTCATTTAACCGACGAACAATATCGTGTGTGTCGACTCAAAGGTACCGAAGCTCCCTTTACAGGTATGTATTGGGATTGTCATGAAGAAGGTGTTTATAAGTGTGTTTGTTGTCAGGCGCCTTTATTCTCTTCTGAGACAAAATTTGATTCTGGTACGGGTTGGCCAAGTTATTGGGCACCAATTAATTCTGAAGCGATAAACTATCATGAGGACTTATCGCATGGTATGCATCGTATTGAAGTGACATGTGCTCAATGTCAAGCTCATCTGGGACATGTCTTTCCTGATGGACCTGACCCTACTGGGCAAAGGTATTGTATTAACTCTATTGCTTTAATGTTGGAAAAAGATAAGTGAAGAACATCTTCCATTTAAGGTTTATTAAAAATTTTTGCTTAAAATTTAATCCAAATGGGTATACCCTTGAGATAAGTCAGTAAGAGAGCGTAGGTATCATTATGGCTAAAGCCGGAACTCACACACAAAAGCACCCTTTTCATCTCGTTGATCCCAGCCCTTGGCCTTTGTTGACTTCCCTTTCAGCCTTGGTGCTCGCCATAGGCGGTGTTCTGTCCATGCACAGTTTGGACAGATGGACCCTTACAATAGGGGTTATAATGCTTTTTGCATGTCTGTTTTTTTGGTGGCGGGATGTAGTCCATGAAGCTAACACCCCAGGTGTTCATACTCAGGAAGTTCGTCATGGCTTAAGGGTGGGGATGGTTCTTTTTATTTGCTCCGAAGTTATGTTTTTCGTTGCTTTTTTCTGGGCCTATTTTAATGCAGCTTTATCGCCTACTGAGGCAACAGGAGGTGTTTGGCCACCGAAAGGGATTAAAACTTTTGATCCTTTCCATCTTCCTTACTTTAATACGCTCTTACTCCTTCTATCAGGTACAACAATTACCTGGGCCCATCATGCCTTGTTGGAGAATAATCGCAAGGAACTCCTACAAGGGTTAGGAATTACTGTCTTGCTCGGTTTGACATTTACCTGTGTGCAAGGCATTGAATATGCTCATGCTGCTTTTGCACTCAAAGACGGTATTTATCCATCCACTTTCTATTTAGCCACAGGTTTTCATGGTGTTCATGTCATTATTGGGACAATTTTCTTGATTGTTTGTTGGTTTAGAGCGTATCGAGGAGAATTTACACCTGATCATCATGTGGGCTTTGAAGCAGCGGCATGGTACTGGCATTTTGTAGACGTCGTTTGGCTGTTTTTATTTATCTCTATATATTGGTGGGGATACTATCCAGCCGGTTCTTAAATCTTCCCTTTAAAGGGAAGATTTATTATCGCTGCAGTCTTTGGCGAATTCTTAAACAAGAGTCTTCTTGTTCTTGGCCTAAGTTATTTTTAGCCAAGATCTGACAAACGGTATGTTGTTCAGGTAAGCTAAGCTCATGGAACTCGTCTATGGGTTTTATATAATTTTCAAATTCTGTCTCTAATTCCATGACCGCATAATCCTTAAATGTTTCAATATTGACTATGGGGATGCCTTGAAAGGTACAGGCACCAGGATAACGTTGACAATTTTCCGTTTGACTATGCCAACGGGTAAAAATATACCTGTGGGCGATGAGAGAGGCTTGCTCCGTTTGTTCATTCCCCTCAGGAGAGAGGATGATAATATCGCCCTCAAAACCAAAAGCAAGATTTGTATAAGCCAGGAAAAGAAAGATAGCTGTTTTAAACTTTTTTATCATGATTATGAATCCTTTTTAGGTGGACATTTGAGATGCGCGACCAAAGTTTCCAATTCTTTATCAGAGACCCGATTAATCATCTCTGATAATGACGGAAAAGCATTATCCTCAGTTGAAAGCAATCTCGCTTTTAATTCTAATGCTTTTAAAGCCAAAGGGAAGTATTCCTTTTGGATCAGCACTTGATAAATATGGTCAAGCTCTTTAATTAATGATAAGGAAGGGGATAGATTTGCCATAAATTACCTCCATTTCCAAGATAGCGAATACCGTAAGGAAAATGAGTGTTTTGTGTATCTTTAGGAATTTTTTGAAAGTTTATGTGAAAATCTTACTGCATCTGACGAAAGAGGATAGAAATCACGATGAAAAGACAACCCGTTATAGGAATTACCCTGGATTCAGAGGAGGGTGGAAGCTATAGCAAACTTGCCTGGTATGCGTTACGCCATAATTATGCACAAACGATTGTCAAAGCTGGTGGCATACCCATTCCCTTACCCCATTTTCCTGATCTTGTCGAAGAGTATGCCCAAAAAATTGATGGGCTTTTAATTACTGGTGGTCGTTTTGATGTGGATCCTACTCTTTTTGGTGAAGAAAATGTCCATCCCACCGTTTTAACCAAGCCTGCTCGAACCCAATTTGAGATTGCCATCGCGCGGCATGTGTATGACCAGGGAAAACCTATTTTAGGGATTTGTGGGGGGATGCAGTTGCTGAACGTTATTTTTGGTGGAACTTTGATACAACATATTCCTGACGAAGTACCCCATTGTTTGGCCCATGAACAACCAAATCCACGCCATGAGCCTGGTCATACTATTGAAATTTTGCCAGGAACCTTATTGCACGAAGTAGCACAAATAAAGCAAACCTCTGTGAATAGTGCCCATCATCAAGCGGTAAAAATGGTAGCCCCTACCATGCGCGTAAATGCAGTTGCTGAAGACCAAGTGATTGAAGGTATTGAAGATACTCAGCATCCGTTCTGCGTAGGTGTTCAGTGGCATCCTGAGTATGAAGTGAGTGAAGTTGATATGAAGATACTTCAACGGTTTGTGAAGGCTGCTCACACATGACAGAAGAGGTGAAAAAAGGAGAAAGACTCGCAAAGCGGATTGCCAGTGCCGGAGTTTGTTCTCGTCGAGAAGCTGAAAAACTTATAGAACAAGGCTTAGTGCATGTGAATAATGAACTGGTGCTCTCACCTGCTCTCAATGTGAGTGAACAGGACGTCATCATGGTCCAGGGGCAAGTTATAGCTGAGGCCCCAAAACCTCGTCTGTGGGGATATTATAAACCTACAGGCGTACTAACAACCCATAAGGATCCTCAAGGCCGCGCCACTCTTTTTGAGGAGTTACCTGCCAAACTGCCCCGAGTCATTTCTATTGGACGTCTTGATTTAAATTCTGAAGGACTCATTTTGTTAACCAACGATTCTCGTTTAGCTCGTTATGCAGAGTTACCAAGTACCGGGTGGGCGCGCTGTTACAAGGTTCGGGTTTTTGGTGAAGTGAATGAACAACACTTAGCCGATTTGGTCCATGGTATTACCATTGATAATGTGGCTTATGGACGTATTGAGGCGGATCTGATCCGCCAACAGGGGCGTAATGCTTGGCTTACGGTTACGCTTTATGAAGGCAAGAATAGAGAAATACGTAATATTATGCGTCATTTAGGATTGCAGGTGAATCGTCTTATTCGCTTGGCCTATGGTCCCTTTCAACTACAAAACGATCAACCGCGAGGATTGTGGGAAATTCCTTACAAAGAATTTGCCTCTCACTTTCCCTTTCTCAATGAAATAACGGATTCCGTTGCTCCACCCAAGAGGGGAGCTACAGGACAGAAAGATCAAAAACAGCAAAAAGGGAATAGGAAGATCTTTAAAAAGCAAGTGAGATCTCAAGAAAAGTCCCCAACTTCCATAGATAAAGCCAAATCCCATGCGCGTCATCGCCGGAAAGTATAAAGGTGCGCTCTTAAAACGGCCGCCTGAGTCAATTACAAGACCAACAACCGATCGTATTCGTGAGGCGCTTTTTAATATTATCTGCCATCGCCCTGATTTTTCCTTGGCTGATGCTCACGTGCTAGACGTTTTTTCAGGAAGTGGAGCCTTGGGGATTGAAGCTCTTTCTCGTGGTGCAGGAAGAGTCTTTTTTGTAGAAAAAAACCCCAAAGCCCTCCAGATTATTAAAGAAAATGTCTCGAAACTCAAGATTCAACCTTTTTGCGAAATCTTTGGTATAGATGTTATGTGGCTCCCTGTAGCACCTCATCCTGTTGATATCGTCTTCATGGATCCACCCTATCATCAAGGCCTGGAGTTACCGACAATGGTCTATTTACGGGAACAAGGGTGGATTGGCCCCAAGACTTGGATTGTTGTGGAAATGGATAAAACACAAAAAATTTCCTTTGAAGAAAAAAAATTTTTCATTAAGACCTTGCGAAATTACGGTCGAACATCAATATACATAGTGATGTCGGAATAAATAATAAAAATAATTATTTCCGACATCCCATCATAACACCAAATTTCAGATATTTCCCTTAAAATTACTTACCTTAATATATTGAATTACTTAATCCAAAATTCATAAAATCCAGGGGTGACCGTTTAGCAAAGCATTAATTAACTGGCGGGCAAGGGCTGACGAATGCTGGCATTAAGGGTCATTGGTGAGAGGGGAAGCACCACAAAGGTATAGGTAAGAGAGCCTTGAATGTCCACGTAATTTTTGGACACCACGTTGGCCGTAAAGGTAACATTTGAAATGGTCGATATTTTGGCTTTTGCATGGTTAATGATAGCTTGTTGGGTGACATTTGGAGTGATGTAGGCATATCGAGCCGCTTCAGTGACAGCATAATTGAGAGAGGTCAAATTCCATATAATAATTCCTGATTCCATAATGCCAAACATGAATAGTAAAAATACCGGGGCAACAATTGCAAATTCCAGGATTGAGGAACCATCACGGTTTTTTAAAAATTTTTCTATCTTTAGCAATATTCAAACTTCCCTCTCTTCTACCTACTGTATACGAAATGTTACTTTTTCGCTGATTGTGTAGGGGCTGGTTAAAATAAAACTGGCAAAAGGGAGTGTCACAGGCAGTTGAGCCGTAATGGTCATATAGGACCCAGGAGCTTTGCCGTCAGAACAGGTGGCAGTGCATCCAGGTTGTGCTCCATTACTACATTCACAAAATTGGATGATTGTGGTGGTAAGGGAAGGTTGGTTAATTGCATTGGTCATGGCATTTCTGACGTTGGCCGGGTTAGGGGAATTGTTGAAGGCATAAAGAACCCCTGCATTCATAGCTACATTCATTTTCAAATAACCATGGGCCACATACCCAAAATTAGCAAGACCAGCAAAAATTAAAAAAGCGATAGGCACAATTAAAGTAAATTCCACGAGGGTGGATCCCTTGGATCTTTGGTTAAATTGCTTTATAGCTCTTTTCCATTTACCGATCATATCTGGTTACTCAACTAAAGTTATGGTAACAGATGAGCCCGTGCCGCCTACACAGGTTCCTGTTAAAATGGCAGACCCTGTAAATGTGGCTTTGTTAACCACCAGTCGGATGCAATCGTTGGTCGATGTACCACCAGAAAATTCAATGTTGGAAGTAGGAAAATAGGCCAAACCTGTGAGTTTTAACGAGCTTCCTGCGGTAACTTGGTGGGTAACGCCCGAGGCCTGTGGTGGGCTAAAAGCCACTACATTGGCATATGTTCCCGAGGAAGGGGCTGTCAAATTTACAATTCCAGCTCCTGAGGTGAAAAATCTTGCATAATTGGAGCCGGTAGAACTGGTGAGAAAAATAGTAACTCCATTTCCTCTAATTTTTCCTGAATTCCCGATAGAAAAGCTCCCGCGATCAATAATATACAATCCTGGATTCATGGTGACATCGTCTACACCATCCAATGTGAGGCCATTGCAATAAACACCAGGATTGATGGTCATCGTTCCATTAGCCTGAAAATTGTTAAAATTGCATCCACTAAAACTGGGTATGGGAATGATTCCGGCATAAGGATCGGGGATTGGCGCTACACCGGTTGAAATTCCGCCAGTGCTGTTAATCATAGATCCGCCTCTGACAATATAATTACCAACAATGCTCAAGCCTGTGGTATTAATCTTCGAACTTCCCTCCAGTCGTACAGCTCTGGAGGAACTAGAGTTGACATAAATACCACATTGCTCAAAGATTGCCTGGGCCGTTCCTTCCAAATAGAGGGCATCTGCATTGGTCTTGTCCATAACAGTTAAACAACTGTTCCCGATGACTGAATTAATGGTTCCACTCAAAAGAGCGACAGCCCGCACAGAGATGGAAAAAGCATTAGGTAAAAATGATGCGGTAAAATAACGATTGCTCGGGGAGGTTAGGATGACTTCGACAGCTTTGGTGTTGCCAGCATAGGACCCACTGGTGGGTGGAATATTTACGGTTAGGGTTCGCCCATTGGTAGCTGCAAAATTGTTTAACTGGGCATCATGGGCTACATAAGATGATACATTGCTACCATTTTTCAACGCTAATGCACCACCTACAGCCAAGGAATCAGCTAATAATTGGAGGTGTCTTTTGTTTTGGTACCAAAGTCCCACATCCACAGATAATCCTGTAAATCCAAGGAATACAGGAAGCAAAAGGGCAGCTATAACAATAATGCCTCCCTCGTCTCTGCGAAAGAAGGCTGTAATCTTGGTGCGCATTGATAAAGTATCTTATTCCAGCCCGTGGGTTGATCTAATCAAATTATTTCAAATGGATGGTTAATTTATTATGAAGAGGTTCGGTGAGACACGCGAAATCTTGCGTTGGGCACTCATTTTCGTTTTAGACTATGTGTGCCCGGTGATATGGAGTTATAAGGGGTTTTGAGAATCTTCATCACTCATAAAATGAGTGTTAACAAAGGTGTTGAGACGCTTTAGCGACTCCTCTTTACCTAAAACCTCCATGATTTCAAAGACACTGGGGGAGATGGTGCTTCCGGTTAAAGCGACTCTTAGGGGTTGAGCTAAGGATCCCAATTTGAGCCCTGTTTTTTCAGCATATTGTCTTAAAATGGCCTCCAAACCAGCTTCAGTGAAGTCTTCAACCTCGATCAACGTTTCCATGAGAGCGTCAATGAGATTAGCAGCTTCAGAATTTGCAAAGCTAAGTGCTTTGGGTTCTATTGGGGGCAGATGGATATAGATTTCAGCACTTAAGGCTAATTCGAGAAGGGTTTTTGCACGCTGTTTTAGTCCATGCATGCCTAAGATAATCCGTTGTGTTTCAACATCTGTTAATTTACGGGCAAATTTTCCCTCTAATTGCGGAGCAATAAGATCAAATAACCTGTGGTGATCAGCTTCACGTATGTAGTGGGCATTCAAATTGGTTAACTTCGCCATATCGAATCGAGCCGGGGAACGGCCTATAGATTCCAGATTAAACCAAGCAATGGCTTGTTCTGTGCTAATAATTTCGTCATCGCCATGACTCCATCCGAGACGCAAGAGGTAATTGCGCATGGCTTCAGGTAGAAATCCCATGTCTCGGTAAGATTCAGCCCCGAGAGCCCCGTGCCGCTTGGAAAGTTTCGCTCCATCAGGGCCATGAATGAGGGGAATATGGGCAAAAAGTGGTACATTCCATCCCATAGCTTTATAGAGATGGTATTGTCTGAAAGCATTGGTTAAGTGATCATCACCCCGGATAATATGGGTAATTCCCATGTCATGGTCATCAACCACCACAGAGAGCATGTAGGTGGGAGTCCCATCGGCACGTAACAACACCATGTCATCCAGTTGACTATTTTGGAGACGAACGGTTCCTTGAACTTGATCCTCAATCACCGTCTCGCCATCTAAAGGTGCTTTAAAGCGGATGACAGGCGGAATGTTTTGAGGTGCAAGGCTTGGGTCCCGATCGCGCCAAAGCCCATTATAACGAGGAGGAAGGTTATTTTTGCGTGCTTCTTCACGCATCATTTCCAACTCTTCTGGGGTACAGTAACAATAATAAGCCTTACCCTCGGCAAGAAGTTGTTTTGCGACTTCAACATGGCGGGAGGCTCGGGAGAATTGGAATACGGGTTCCTCATCACAATTAAGACCTAACCAATGGAGGCTATCAAAAATGGCATTTACAGCTTGCTCTGTAGAACGTGTTCGATCTGTGTCTTCGATCCTCAGCAAAAACTTCCCGTTATGATGGCGGGCAAAAAGCCAGTTAAAGAGGGCCGTGCGGGCACCTCCGATGTGAAGGAAACCAGTGGGAGAGGGCGCAAAACGGGTTATGACAGTCATGATTAAGCATTTAGTAAAATTAAAACCTTTGCCATAGGTTATAAACCAGGTTCAGGGTTGAATGCATTATCAATTTTCACGTGACCATATTATTAATCGCTTTATTAATCGCTATTTTCTTCAGGAATCCGATCGATGGATACTCTGGTGGCCTGTGGGGATGGGATGTGGGATTGCTTTATACTTCTCTTTGTCTGATGAGCCTCCTTTGTGGCATGGACTCGCTTGTCTGACCCTATGCTCAGTTCTCCTTGGGTTTTGTTTATGGGGCAGAGGTCTTTGGTGGGCATGTTTGTCCATGAGTATAGGATTTACTTGTGCTAAAGTTCGAACAGATTGGGTAGATACCTATATGTTAGATCGTCCTTTAAAGAATGTAGATATAGAAGGGGTGATTCAACAGGTAGATTATCGCCGTGATCATTGGCGTTATGTCGTTGGAAATATTCATCCATCACCTTTTAAGATTCCGAGTAAGATCAGAGTTAATGATCTTTGTGCCAACAGAGTTATTGTGCCCGGCATGAGGATTCGCCTAAAAGCAGATCTTTATCCCTTTCCCTTACCCGTAAGTCCCCAAGGATTTGATTTTGCTCGTCAAGCCTATTTTCAGGGGATAGGCGCTGCCGGTAGAATTAAATTTATTTACTCCACTGAGATGGGGGGAGATTGGTTAGGACTGACTGCTCTCCGTTACAAAATTAATCGTTATTTTTTAACTTCCTTGCCGCCTATTCCTGCGGCCCTTGCGATGGCTTTTATCACTGGGGAGCGGGGGAGAATTCCTGAGGAGATCCGTCGTCATTTTACCGATGCTGGGCTTGCTCATTTATTAGCTATTTCTGGTCTTCACCTTGGGTTGGTGGTTGGTGTTCTTTTTCTATGTGTCCGCTATGGTTTAAGTCTTGTGCCCCGGCTTGGTGAGAGATGGCTTATTAAAAAAATTTCAGCAGCTCTTTCTATTCCATGTGCAGCAGGATATTTGGCGCTCTCTGGATTTGGTATACCTGCTCAACGGGCTTACTTGATGATTACTATGGTTATGATGGCAATAATCATTGATCGACGGGCACTATCCATGCGACTTGTTGCCCTATCTGCTTCGCTTATTTTGTTTTTTTATCCTGAAAGTTTATTGAGTGCGAGTTTTCAACTTTCCTATGCTGCCGTTGTGGGGTTGATTGCTGCTTATGAGTATCAATATGACCAAGATCTCTCTCTAAGTATAATCGGTAAAATAAAAAGGTACCTATCAGGTCTGGTTTGGACAACAGGAGTAGCAAGTCTTTCTACTTTGCCCTTAACCCTTTACACCTTTAATAAAATTACCCTTGTAGGGATCTTTGGTAACCTAGTGGCTGTTCCTTTAATGGGGGCGGTTATTATTCCTCTTTTACTTTTAATGATCATGAGTGCGCCATGGGGAGATATAGGGTGGATTAATAACAGCGTCCAATTCAGTCTTGAAATCTTGATAGGGTTAGCTCAATGGTGTAGCCAACTTCCTGGAGCATTGATTGAAATTTCAACACCTCATCCTGGTTTTTTATGCCTGACAATTTTTGGGGGATTATGGGTGTGCTTGTGGCGACAGGCTTGGCGCTATTGGGGCTTTGGTTTTTGTCTTTTGGCGCCTGTTTTTTTTCTGCTGCGCCACCCACCGCTGATTTATATAACATTAGGTGGAGCTGCCGTGGTTCATCCTGAAGTGAAAAAGATGGAATTTCACACAAGATCATTATTTTTAATCGATCAGTGGCGTCGAGATTGGATTCATTTTGCCATGGAAGGGAAAAGAAATCCAATTCTAACCTATGCTCACATTAACGTGGTTTTAGGAAAAATATCCAGGATCGAACAGTATCGAGTCTGCCTTGCCTCTAAAATGATTATCGCCACGATCCCATTTCAATGTAAGGGAATACAAAATCCCCCTCAAATCATTGATCGAGATGTTTTGCGTCATCAGGGCACCATCTTTATTTGGCAAGATGGTCAAGTTCGTGGAATGAGGGCAATTTGTGGAGATAGGCCTTGGGTGACCAAGGCCTGAATGGACTTAAAGATCAGATCCCAGAAGCTCAAAGGGATTGGTATCCTGTCTGTAATGCTGAGCAGGGTAAATGTTGTAACGATTTCTTAATTTAAGAACTTTTTTATAGCGATCTTTATCTTTGCGTGTGCCTAATCTTCCTTCAGATAAGGTGTTGATTAAGAATTCTTGGGCTTTGCGATTTCCACCTTTGGCATAATGCTTAGCCAAGGCCAACGTTTGAGTTTGAATGCTATGATCGGAAGGATCGATGTTAAACCATCCTTCGGTTAAGGCAGTTAGATGCAACATTTGGACATGGTAGTTCAACTCAGAAAAGATATTAAGATAGAGCAAGCCTTCGTCTTGACTCTTGCGGGTGTGCGAATTAATGCCAAAATATCCTTCATGATAAGCTTCAACCAACAAGGTTTGGGAGGGGTAATTATTATAGTCGATTGCCAAAGTTTTTAATACATCTAAGGCTAATCTTCTGCTTGCTTTTCCTCCCTTAGGTAGATTTTCTATCCCATTTTTTGCGATATGCTCCAAATCTTTTCTCAGGCGTGTCACGGGGGAAGAGGATTTATCTATTTTCTCGGCAAGAGCTTTAGAGATTTCCTGGACGGATTGGAGGTGTAACTGTCTTGTAAATTGTTCTTTGGTTACAAATTTTTTCTCAACCCCTAAAGAGCTCTCTAAAACTGCACCCTCAACAAGAGGAACTAACCCAAACCAACCTTCTGTGTGTGCTTGCTGTATGAGCTCTTTAAGATGAGGATCATCGGTGGTAGAGAACTGTTCTAAATACTGTATGGCTTCTTTGGCTCGGGGATGACTGTTTTTCTTAATACCGAAGTGTCCGTTTTTATAAGCATTAAGAAGAATGGCTTGAGCCTTGGGATTTTGATGTTCAGTAGCAAATTGAACCATCCATTGGAATGCTGTGCGTTTATTGCGCTTGTATTTTTTCTTAATTCCATAATGGCCATCTCGATAGGCCTCTAATAATTTTTCTTGATAATCAAAATTTGGACTTAAGGGATTTAAAGCCTTACTTTGAATAAATTCGAGGATAGGGTGGAAATAGTCTCTAAGTGCATAGGTGTGTAATGGGGTATGTAAGACTAGTGCATCTAAAACTTCAGGTTTCATTAGTGTAAATGCTTTACCTATTTTGGTTCTCTGTCTTACACGATCTTGGGATGAGGTCAATTGATTAAAAAGACTTTTAAGCTGATTTAGATTAAGGCCATAGATAAAATTGCAAAGCATTTCCTTAGCATTGTCGTCCCCTTTGTGAATTCTTGTCGTTATTAAATAGGCTACATCTAATGTTTGCTCAAGGGAGTGCCACTTGTGGTCAATAATTCTTTTTAAAGCTTTCTTATTGCCTGTGTTTGCTTTATCCCAGGTCCGGGTTCTAACACCTTTAAGGGATTGTTTGCTGCCAAAGATTTCTTCATGATCAGCAAGTCTATGAGTGAGGGAGGAAGGATTTGAAAAGGTCTGGACAAAGGTGTGGGGAGAAGAGCAAGGAGAGAGGGGAGGCAAATCAACTGCAAAGCACGGGAGGTGGGTCAGAATCAGTGCCAACGAAGTGGTGGTTTTATTTAACATATAATCAGCTCCAACGTTAAAAGATTTTATGGGGTTTGTTGGGGGAATTCGTTGTTGTTGTGCACCTCATAGTCGTGGATTGGTGGCCACATTATGGTGAAAAAAAATATTTTTTTAAACCTTGATTATTTTTAATAATTATATTCAATTAAAAAATTCTTGCATACTTATTGTATTTCCTTGAATGTTTAGAAATTTTGACCCATAACCCATATATAAAATCAGGGACATAAGGAAGATTAATGGCGATTCAACTCACTCAATTACCCAATGGTCTGCGTATTGTTACGGATCCTTTGCCGTATGTTGAGACTGCAGCTTTGGGTGTTTGGGTCGATGTAGGGACACGCCATGAACCCGCTTCAGTTAATGGGATTGCCCACGTTTTAGAGCATATGGCTTTTAAGGGAACGCAAAGACGATCTGCTTTAAGAATTGCGGAGGAAGTTGAGGCCGTAGGGGGGTATCTTAATGCTTATACGTCTCGAGAGATTACTGCTTATCATGCTCGTCTCTTAAAAGAAGATGTAAGTTTAGGTGTGGACATCTTAGCTGATATCCTCCAGTATTCTACCTTTGATCCTCAAGAATTTGCTCGAGAACAGGGGGTTATTATCCAAGAAATTGGCCAGACCAACGATACCCCCGACGACGTGGTCTTTGATTATTATCAAGAACTATGTTTCCCGAACCAGTCCATGGGGCGCCCTATATTGGGGAATGAAGAGATTATCCGGTCTTTGACGCCTGAGATCGTAAAAGACTATATGAAACAACATTATGGCCCCAAGGAGATGGTGCTCTCAGCCGCTGGAAATGTAAATCATGATCACATCGTAGGGTTAGCCAGTCAATTATTTACGGACTTGCCCGATCAATGTACAAAATATACAGACAAGGCGCGCTTTCAAGGAGGTCTTGATTTAAGGGATCGTGATTTAGAACAAGTTCATATCGTTTTAGGCTACGAGGGGGTTCCCTATAACCATGACGATTATTATGCCATTTCTGTCCTTTCCACTCTCCTTGGAGGTGGAATGTCATCCAGATTATTCCAGGAAATCAGGGAGCGGCGAGGATTGGTTTACTCTGTGTATTCCTATGCCAGCAGCTATCGTGATACTGGAACATTTACGATCTATGCAGGTACGGGGCCTGAGCATGTAGCAGAGCTTATGCCTGTCCTTTACCAAGAATTGCATAAAGTCAGTTTAACGCTTCAAGAAAATGAAATTCAACGAGCCAAGGCTCAACTCAAGGCTAGTTTGCTTATGGGGTCTGAGAGTACTTCTGCCCGATGTGAACAAGCAGCTCGCCAAGTTCTGATTTACGGAAAAACCATTCCGGCCAAAGAACTGATCAACCGTATTGATGCTGTTCATCAAGATCAGATTGTCTGTTTGGCCGAACGCTTGTTTTCACAACGACAAGGATGTGCAGCATTAGGCCCGCTCAACGGACTTGAAAAGTACTTTTATTAATCTTAAGCGTGGCCAATATCCAGACTGATATTGTCTGGATCTACCCCAATAGAGGACATGGCAAAACGCCAGAGATCATCAAAATCTTGCTTGAAGACAAGATCGGGGGTGGCATCAATGACAATCCAACCATTGTCTTGAATTTCTTTTTCTACTTGCAGTTCACTCCATCCCACATAACCCAGAGCTAGTAAGGCTTGAATTGGCCCTCTATGAGTGGACATGGCTCGCAAAATTTCCAGAGTGGCGGTTAAGGCAAAATCTCCATTAATAATGACGCTGCTTTCTGTTAAGTAATCGGTGGTATGCAAAACGAAGCCGCGACCAATTTCAATGGGGCCCCCATAATGAACGGGAAAATCAGGTGTGTCTGACAAAACGGGTATGTCCATTTGTTCAACAAGTTCCTTAAATGTCACGGTTAATAAAGGTTTGTTGATAATTAAGCCCATAGCTCCTGTTTCATCATGCCCACACATATAGATCACCGATTGACTAAATCGTGGATCGGGAAGATAGGGCATAGCTATAAGAAGCTTTCCTGTCAAAAAACCACGGGTGAACGTTTGAGACGTGGATTCCACCATCACTACCCTATCAATTGAAATATCTTTATAAGATTTAATATAGGTCTAAAATCTTTAGAATCTTTTAAAATAGGATAGATTATTGTCATTTTTTTTTATCTAGGGGATAATTCAGTCATAAAGAAGTGATTTAGAGGAAAATATGATTAAGGTTGGCGATAAAATACCAAACATGAAACTTAAGTTTTTAAATCATGATGGTATGGAAGAGGTGAGTACCCAAGACCTGTTTAAAAGCAAAAAAATTGTCCTTGTGGGGATCCCTGGCGCTTTTACACCTACATGTCATAGCATCCACTTGCAAGGTTTTTTGGCAAAGCTACCTGAGTTTCGTAATAAAGGAATTGATCTAGTCGTATTTACGTCTGTAAATGATATTTTTGTTCTTAAAGCTTGGGCTGAATCAACGGGTGCTCTTGGTAAGTTGGCTTTTCTTGCCGACGGTAATGGGGATTTTGCTCGAGCTTTAGGTTTGGATATGGATGTAAGTTCCTTAGGGATGGGGGTGCGTTCCCAACGCTATGATATGTTGGTCTATAATGGTGTTGTTCATTCTCTTGTCGTTGAATCTAGTGCAGGAGCGTGTTCTGTAACCCACGCTGCGAGTTTCCTGGAGACACTATAAATTCTTATGCGATGGCGCCATTTTTCTGGAGCCATTCTTCCACAATTGTGATTTGCTCTGGGCTCATAAGGGCAGGGGCGTGACCAACTCCTTCGATAGTGACTAAAGATGTTTTTTCCTTTTCTATCATTTTTTCCGCAATAGCGGCAGGTAATAAGTCGGAATCTTGTCCGCGTATAATTAAAGTGGGGCAGGTAATCGCTTGCCAATAAGCCCAAAGATTGATGTCTTCACCAGGGAATTGGCTGGTAATTTGTGGGTCATGGTGGAGCCGAAATTGATTCACGTTAGTCGATACAATGCTATGACGTGCCAAATGTTCCCAATGATGATCATCAGCAATCCCAAATGGGTTAAGGATTTGCCTCAAATAATGAGAAGCCTTATCGTAGGAGTCAAAGATTGGAGGTTGTGAGACGTACTGAATAATGCGCTTTAGGGGAGCTGCTGGAATAAATGCTCCAACATCATTAATGATTAATCGTTTAATAGGAGTTTTTGATTGAGCTGCTAAAATAAGGCCTAAAATTCCCCCCATAGATGTCCCAATCCAATCAATCGAATCTGCATTTAGTCGGGCAATGAGTGCTGTTAAATCAGCAAGATACTGGGGAGTGGAATAATAACTTGGGTCTTTAAGCCAGTCACTTTCACCCCGCCCAGGCATATCAGGGCAAATTATTCGATAGTCATTTTGTAATCTTTTAGCTAAGAAATCAAAGTCGCGGGAATTGCGTGATAAACCATGTACACAAATAATAATCCTTTTATTTGTATCCTCACCCCATTGTGTATAGTGTAGGTTGTGGAACCCTGCAGGACTTAATCCTTTCCAATGGTGGTGTTGTGGTTGCATGATCTAAGCCTTTTTTAAGTTGCGAACATAAAATGACAAAGTCTAAAATCTTTGTTAACACTCTTCCAATAAAATAGTAGCATGAAAAGTTTGGTTACAATAAACGATATTCAACGGGCGTCCCAATTGCTTAAAAAAGTCATTTTGGAGACGCCGACCATAGAATCTCCTTGGTTAAGTCAGTTGATCCAGGGCAGAGTTTTTTTAAAATTAGAGAACTTGCAGGTTACCAGTTCCTTTAAACCCCGAGGGGCTTACATTAAGATTCTTCAATTAAATGAGGACCAGCGAAAAAGGGGAATCATAGCCATGTCTGCGGGCAATCATGCTCAAGGAGTGGCTTATCACGCTCAAAAATTACAAATACCCGCTGTCATTGTAATGCCCACCAATACTCCTGCTGCCAAAATCGAACAAACAAGAAATTATGGGGCAGAAGTGGTCTTAGCCGGGTCTCATCTAGCTGAATCCGCAGGGGTTGCTCAAGAATTAATTGAGACACATGGGTATACCCTTATTCACCCTTATGATGATCCAGCCATCATCGCTGGTCAAGGGACAGTAGGGCTTGAAATGCTCGAAGCCCAACCTTCCATTGACACTTTCATTGTCCCTGTGGGAGGGGGAGGGTTAGCTTCAGGCATTTCTATTGTAGCTCACCATACTGATACCCCAAAAAAAAGTATATGGTGTCCAGTCCTCTTCTTGTCCTGCTATGATCCAAGCACTCTATCCTGAGCGATGGTTTATGCCTATGGAGCCAGGATTTGTACCCATAGCTGAAGGAATTACGGTCAAAAGCCCTGGACATCTCACTCGACAAATCCTGAGTCACCATCTAGCAGATCTGCTGGCAGTGAATGATGAAAAAATTGAAGAAGCCATGAATGATTTGTTGGTTAAGAATCGTTTGGTAGTAGAAGGGGCAGGTGCAGCAGGTGTTGCGGCCCTTTTAGCTCACAGAGAACTGTTTATGGGTAAACATGTGGGTATCGTAATTTGTGGTGGCAATGTGGATGCACGAATCATCTCAGCGCTGGTGTTGCGGGGGTTGATTCACCATGGCAAATTGGCACGACTTAAAGTTCAAATTTATGATGCTCCTGGTGTGCTTTCCCAGTTGACAGGAATCATTGGCAGCTTAGGGGGGAATATTTTTGAAATAAGTCACCAACGTCTCTTTAATCACATTACAGTTAAAATGGCTGAGGTGGATGTAGTGTTGGAGGCCCGAGGACAAGAGCATGTTCGTGAGATTGTCCTAGCCCTTAATCAGGGAGGTTTCCCTACGAAAGTAATTGAGTAAGTTTAGGTCTTCAAAATCAGTTGGAATGCGCCAAAATCTTAGGTGATGCTCCCAGAAACATACAAAAAGGTGAATGGACGCTTTTCAAGCTCATTAATGCCTTTTGAGGTGAGTTTATTATTGCGTATGATTAGATGTTTTAAGGCGCGTAATCGCTTAATAAATTTTAGTCCTTCATCCGTAATGTAATTGTAACCAATATTAAGTTGCAAAAGCCCAGGCAATTCAGGAAAGTTTCTCAGGGTTTCATCTGTGAGTCGGCAATGAGCAATATTTAAAAACTTCAAGTTCTGGGCATTCTGCAACGCCTTTATATGATCCGAGCTCAAGGGGGTGCCTTGAAGATTGATCCAGGTCAGATCAGGTCGTGTGTCAATAATGTTAGCCAATTCCCTTGGCTGTATGGCATCGTTTGTATGTTTAAATCCTGGTCCATGATTGGATCGAAGAACATGATTTTCTGGAATTTGAATGCTTCCTTGGTGTACTTCCTCATGAAACAGATCATCTCTGAGGAACGTCATGGAGCAATCTTTCTTAAAGGGATCTTTGTCATCCTCAATGCTCTCCAGCGCCATCATTGAAGAAAAAGCTAAGAGATAAACAAGGGTGCCCATGAATTTATGGTGTGGGGCCATGACATAGTTCCTTTTATCATCCCATCAATTTCCTATTAAGATCATGCTTTTAAAAAAATGTGAAGGGGGGGTGAAAAAGAACAATGTTTCGTTTTATTTCGCTCAATCCTCTTTTTATCCCCTTGAGTCTTTCCATTAATCACGTCAAAATGCATTTGAGGTAAATTGTTCCAATGGGGCTATAAACTGATGATTGCGTTTAAATATTTTAATTTATGGACATCCCCTGTGCAAGCAGCGGTACCTAAGCCTTGGCAAATAGGGTTTCAGCCTGCCGCTTCCCCATTGATGGAGGGAATTACGAACATGCACAACCTCTTAATGGTTGTTATTACCCTTATAGCAATTTTTGTAACCATCTTGCTGGGATATGTGATTTATCGTTATCGAGAGACTAAAAATCCAACCCCTAGCAACACATCTCACAATACTCTTTTGGAAGTGATATGGACATTGGTTCCTGTCTTAATCCTGGTTGTTGTTGGGATTCCCTCCCTCAAACTTATGTTTTTCAATGATAAGATTGAAAATGCAGAAATTACTGTTAAAGCTATTGGACATCAGTGGTATTGGAGTTACCAATATCCTGAAAATAATATTAACTTTGATAGTTATATGATTAACGATAACGATTTAAAACCTGGGCAAATTCGTCTTTTGGACGTAGATAAACGGGTCATTGTGCCTGCGGGTAAAACAGTTCGCCTTATTGTCACATCAGAAGATGTTTTGCATAGCTTTGCTGTACCTGCTCTTGGAATTAAAAAAGATGCCGTACCAGGTCGGATTAATGAAACCTGGCTCAGAGTAGAAAAAGAAGGCGTCTATTATGGCCAA
>CAZITL010000002.1:0-69166 GCA_964542195.1 uncultured Verrucomicrobiales bacterium | reverse complement strand
AACTTTGCGGTGCAAAACACGGTTTCATGCCTATTGCTATTGAAGTGGTCTCGCCTGAAAAATATACTCAATGGCTTCAAACTCAGAAAAGTTAGTTAGAAAGAAAAGGTTTGCCTATGTCAGTTGCTCTAACGTCCCATGAACATGGCCACGATCACCATCCAACGGGATGGCGTCGCTGGTTAATGTCGACCAATCATAAAGATATTGGAACGCTTTATATTATTTTTGCCGTGGCCGCCGGTCTGTTAGGTGGCTTTTTATCCATGGTTATTCGTGCTCAACTGATGTATCCAGGAGGAATGGTTTTAGGCGGCAATCACCAGCTCTACAATGTGATCATTTCAGCTCATGGTTTGTTAATGATCTTCTTTATGGTCATGCCGGCCTTGATCGGAGGGTTTGGGAATTGGTTCGTACCACTTATGATTGGTGCACCAGATATGGCTTTCCCTCGTTTGAATAACATTAGTTTTTGGTTGTTGCTCCCGTCTCTCCTCCTACTCATTCTCTCTGGCATTGTAGAGACAGGCGCAGGTACAGGATGGACTTTCTATCCCCCCTTAAGTGCCATGATTGGTCATAGTGGGCCTGCAGTAGACTTTATGTTGTTAAGTTTACACTTGGCAGGTGCTTCGTCTATTTTAGGGGCAATTAACTTTATTACGACCATCTTTAATATGCGTGCACCGGGTATGAGCTTGCACAAAATGCCTTTGTTTGTTTGGGCCATGTTAGTAACGTCTTTCTTATTGTTGCTGGCGGTCCCAGTGTTAGCAGGTGGGATTACCATGCTGTTGACTGACCGCAACTTTGGTACAACTTTTTTTGACCCTGCTGGCGGTGGAGATCCGGTGCTGTTTCAACATCTGTTCTGGTTCTTTGGTCACCCTGAAGTTTACATTATGATTTTGCCTGCATTTGGTATCATCAGCCATGTTATTGCCACATTTGCTAGAAAACCTGTCTTTGGATATTTAGGCATGGCCTATGCTATGGTTTCAATTGGCGTCTTAGGGTTTGTTGTTTGGGCTCACCATATGTTCACAGTGGGGCTTGATGTTTCCGCTCGTGCTTATTTTACCATTGCGACTTTGGTGATTGCTGTACCCACGGGAATTAAAGTGTTTAGTTGGATTGCAACCATGTGGGGAGGGGCTATTCGTTTTTGTACGCCTATGCTTTTTGCCACAGGTTTTGTCTTGCTCTTTACTATTGGAGGGCTAACGGGTGTGGTGTTGGCTAATGGAGAAGTGGACGTTGCGTTGCACGATACCTATTATGTGGTTGCTCATTTCCATTATGTATTATCTATGGGCGCTGTGTTTGGCCTATTCTCCGGGTTCTATTACTGGATTGGTAAGATGTCAGGTTATCAGTATAATGAAAGGCTTGGTAAAATCCATTTTTGGATGACCTTTATTGGTGTGAATATTTTATTCTTCCCTATGCACTTTTTGGGACTCGCAGGCATGCCTCGACGTATTCCTGACTACCCTGACGCCTATTCTGGTTGGAACTACGTTTCCTCTATTGGGGCTTTTATTTCTGGATTTGCGGCTTTATTCTTCTTGTACGTGGTTTATCGAGTCTTTCGCGATAAAGTTAAATGTCCTGATAACCCATGGGGTGAAGGTGCGACAACGCTTGAGTGGCATGTCTCTTCTCCCCCAGCTTTCCACTCCTTTGAGGAACAACCAACGATACGTTAAATGCAGAGTCAAATTCTTTCAACCCTTTCTGGGGTCAATCAACAGTCAGAAGCAACGGCTTCTGACTATTTTGCTTTATTGAAACCGCGAGTAATGTCTCTGGTTGTCTTTACAGGCATTTGCGGTGTGTTGATGGCACCTGGCCACATTCACCCTTTCTTGGGCTTTACCGCTATTTTATGTATCGCGGTCGGTTCAGGGGCTGCTGGATGTTTGAACATGTGGTATGACCATGATATTGACGCCTTAATGCAACGCACCCGTTTGCGCCCCATTCCTCAAGGTCGTATTCATAAGGATACCGCCTTAGCCTTTGGTGTAATATTGAGTCTTGGATCGGTGATGATTCTTGGTGTTGCCGTTAACTGGGTAGCTTCTGGACTACTAGCTTTTACCATCTTCTTCTATGTGGTTATTTATACTATGTGGTTAAAACGATCTACCCCCCAGAATATTGTCATAGGAGGGGCTGCAGGTGCTTTACCCCCCGTTATTGGGTGGGCGGCGGTCAGTCCGAGCTTTGCTATAGAGGCGTGGATCCTTTTTGCCATAATTTTCTTATGGACACCCCCGCATTTTTGGGCCTTGGCCTTGCATAAGCATCAAGATTACATCACAGCTAAAGTTCCTATGTTGCCGGTAACGGCTGGCATAGAGGCAACCAAGAAGCAGATTGTCTTGTACAGTTGGTTGCTAGCCTTAGGAGCTATGATCCCCTGGGGGATGGGAATTGCGACCTACCGTTATGGTGCTATATCTCTATTCCTAAACGGTATATTTATCCTCTTAGCCCATCAAGTGCGGCGTTCTCGTGAATCGGGAACCGCCATGAAATTATTTGGTTATTCCATTACCTATTTGTTCTTACTTTTTTTGGGATTGACCCTTGATCATTTGTTTTTTTCATAAGGTCGGAGCAATGGTCCTTAAAAAGCTAATTAAAGGATTGTGGGTGTTTGTGGCCTTTGGGAACCTGTCCCATGCGGCAGCTCCGGGGATGCATATTTATCTTGCTGGTAAGTTGCTAGAGAATATCAAGCCTGCTCCTGAAGTGTTCAAACCACTTTATGTGGGCACTTTATGGCCAGATATCCGCTATTTAAATAGTGTTCGGCGTGTTCAAACCCATGATAAGAAGGTGTCTTTAAACGCTCTTAAATCTGTAACAGCTGAGAATGCTTTTGAGGTGGGAAAGAAACTCCATGCATATGTTGATGAAGTACGAGAAAAATTTGCTGTTTCCTATGGTATTTATAATTTAATTGCCGATGTGCCGCAGAAGTATCAAAAGACTTTCCTAAAGTTTATCGAAGATGAAATCATCTGGGATAAACTCAATAGAGCGGAAATTTCGCGAGCCTTGCAAAACACCTACCCCCAAGAGGAAGCTCAAGGACATGTATCAAAAATGGAGGTATTGCTGTGGCATGGGGTTCTCATGTACTACTTTCAGCAGCGTCCAGTAGAAATTTTTCTGAAAGCGCCTCAGGTTCAAGAAAAGTTTTTTCGTGTTCCTGCTAAGGAACTTGAGCGATGGTGTAAACTTTTAGAGGATAAGAGTCAGGATCCACGTCTAATTGAGTATGTAGAGTCTCTCTTAAATCATTTTGATGAACAGTTTTCTTCTCTTATACAAACAGGCTTGAACCTGTCTCATGGATAGAAAACTGCTAAGATAAACATTTGAAAAGGTAACCCCGAGTCGACGAAAGAGCTGTGATGATCCAGCTTTCTGGATTGTTTCGTTCTTCTTTTCACGCAAAGATCTCTTAAAACAATTTGGTTGTTATGAGGTTCTAGTAAAAAACTGATTAGGAGTTTAATACTTTTATTATGTTTTGTATGTCTTTAAGTACCTATAACATTAAAATCTTGGTAAACGTAGATTTCCCTGCCCAATGAGTTTCTTTCCTCTAATTTATGACGGTCAGTGCAAGTCACAAAGAGGCGAACAATCTAGGAATTTCTAAATCCAATCATATTGTTTCTAGGGTTTTGTAATCGTGCGATATCAGGATAATCTCTCACTCATTTTTTATTGACTATAACCAACAATTTATAAGGAGCCTTGCTCACCAGATGGATGTGGCATATATCTTTGTTGCTTAATTCTATATAATTCTGCAATAAAATAATAAAAAATATGGTGCATGAATATGAAAAGGATAACCACCAATGGTCAGAACAAGCTTCTTGATAGCTGCTCTTTTAAATGTTTTGGTTCCAGAAAGTAAGGCTTGTGATAAGGTCATGGGGGGTGAACCAAGTTCAAGTATGAGTGCATCGTCATCCACCCCCCCATGTCTTTCAGATGCACAAGGATTCTCAGATATTTTGATGACGGAAGACGAAATATCTGATCTTTTGCGAGGAGTTAGTCTAGAAGGCAGGGATGAAAATAGCTCGCTGATCGAGTCTCTTGGGGGGTACAAAGGTTTTCCTTCTCATGAATTTTATCCGCGCATCGCAAATAAATTTCCTGGCGAAGAGTATATACGTGTGGCTGTTGTCGGGGGACGATTAAAGTCAGGGCTCGGCCAAATGAACGATTTAGGTCATGAAGGTAAAGCGCTATTTTTCTTAATTAATAGGGATAAAGAAGAGGGGCTCGACTATTGCTTAGATTGGACCACGCCAGATCTTCCTGCACCCCTTTATGAACAATTTCATGTCATTATCTTAGAGCAAGTTGAAGTTGATACCCTTATCTCTTCCCAAGTTTATACGAATTCTTACCTAGCCTTAAAAGGTGGGGGGCTACTGCTTTTTAATACTTATCGTCCCTCTGATTACTTTATTGCTTACCATAATCTCTATTTAGAAGTGCAAGCGTCAAAAACAGAAGAAATTAGCTATCTTGAAGCTCTTTATACCGCTATTGAAAAAGATCGGAAAGGTTGGACTCATCTTCAGCGTTTTTTTGAATCCCACCTCAGAAAAGCGGGTTTTTCCAAAATGTACTACAACCCAGGTATATGTCTTACAAATAGTTACCTGTTTAATCACACTCCCAGACTGAAGGAACTAAAAGAGAACAAGCAATTTTTGTATAATTCTTCAGGATGGGCAGGGGCGGTAAAGAAAATAGAAGGATAATCTTTCTAAAACTTCTCCCATCCTTGCTGCCTATGCCATTCCGTGGTAAACAAGATAATGGTGGGTATTATTTACATGGGGGGTGACTATGAGTGCAGCACTAAAATCCCGGAATCGGGCGATGTTGTGGTGTCTTGTGGGACTGACGGTTTTATTGTATGGTGTTGCCTTTGTCCGAATGAGTCACTTAGTCGGTTGATGGTCGATCATAAATCTAAAAATCTTGCAATTATTCTCTCTCTTTTAGCACTTGCTATGCTAGGTTTAGCCTTTGCGGCTGTTCCTATTTATCGTTTGTTTTGCCAAAAAACAGGTTTTGGAGGGACAACTCAAAAAGCAATCCAGCTCTCCAATCAAATGACCGATCGAGTGATTACCGTACGTTTTAATGCTGATGTTCATCGAGATTTGCCGTGGCGTTTTAGGCCAATACAGACCCAAGTAAAAGTTCGAGTAGGGGAAAACGCTTTGGTGTTTTATGAATCTGAAAGTTATTCGGATCGCCCCATCGTAGGTATGGCTACCTATAATGTCACCCCTGACAAAGCAGGCATTTATTTCAATAAGGTCGTATGTTTTTGTTTCGAGGAGCAACAGCTGCATCCACACCAACGGGTTGAAATGCCTGTATACTTCTTTATTGATCCTAAGTTTTCTGAGGATCCAAACATGAAAGACGTAGAAACCATAACTCTATCGTATACTTTTTTTGAATATAAACGATGAAATTTATGGCTATTAAAAGCTTTTCCTCCTGAATCTGGAGAATCGGTCATCCATCCCTTCAATTCAGGAGGAAATTATCCAATTTTCTGCTCATCAATTTTATACTTAAGGGAATCTAGTATTGATTGAATGACCTGCAGAAAAGGATATTTTAATCCACATTACCAACTTCTTTGGCAACGTCGATGGTACTGCTGTATTCTTTGTCATCAAAGCGGTTCAGCACTTGGAGTACATCAGAAGGTGCACCATTTTGCTTAGCTTGATTTAGCAAGTCGACTTTGCTGGCAGGATAATGTATTCCTTTTAAATAACGTTCAACTGCCGCAGGGCTTGCTTTATCAGGGTTGCCACGGCCACCTTCACTTGATTTTTTGCCAGCTTCACTTCGGCTTGGATCTTTGTTTTCGTAAGCCATTTTTTTACTCCTTATGTTTTATAAGGGTCTGAAGACAATAATTATTAAAATGGATGGAACAGATCAGGCCCTTATGATTTTATTATGAACCGTAATCACAGGAAGAGTACGAGTTTTATTGTGGGATTTTCTCTATCGATATTTTGTTGTTAAATATTGCTCTAATGAGCATTAATTTTTTTTTATCTCTGGTTTTATAAATAATATCCTCTTCTTATTCAGGGAGGTAGTAAGGAAATAAAAGATTAAATTCTCCTCGGTAATTTAGGCTTTTTTTTTCAATTTTCCTCGTGTTAAGGTCAACATGCACAAGACATCAATCTTGAATAACAAGACACAGTGATAAGGTTAAAAACTTCAAAATGGCCAAGCATTTATTATTTCTTTTCTTACTTTTTGTGAACTGTGAGGTAAATGCAAAACCTATGCCTTCATTATCAAGATTTGGTCAGCCTAAATACCCTTCCACATTCAGCCATCTTGATTTTGTTAATCCGAATGCTCCCAAAGGAGGTAAGCTCAGGATGGCTAAAATAGGCAGTTTTGATAGCTTAAATATGTTTATCGTTAAAGGAATTCCGGCTGAATCTTTGATCATGACTTTTGATCCTTTGATGAAGAATGTGCCTGATGATCCTCATGCGGTTTATGGCGTGATTGCAAAAAAGGCTGATCTAGCCCCTGATTATTCGCAAATCACTTTTTACATCAATCCGAAAGCTCGTTTTCACGATGGTAGTCCTATTACGGCAGAGGACGTCAAATTCACCATTGACTTATTAAAGGAAAAGGGGTTGCCCAGATACAAGCATTATTTCAATAAAATTAAGGAAGTGCGTATCAGGGACATGAGAACAATCACCTTTGTTTTTCACAAGCAAGGTGATGGATATGAAAAAGAACTCCCTTTAATCATTGCGCGGCAACGCATTTTATCCAAGAAATATTGTGAAAAACTTGACTTTCCTAACTCCGGCTTAACACCTATTTTAGGAAGCGGTCCTTACAAAGTAGGTAAATTCATTCAAGGCAAGTCAATCACCTATGAGCGTGTGAAAGATTATTGGGCAGCTGAGGAGCCCATCAATAAAGGGCAATACAATTTTGATGAAGTGACCATCGATTATTATAAAAATGCCCAGGCCCAGATGGAAGCTTTCAAAGTAGGTGAATTTGATTGTTTGTTTGAAGCAGATCAGAAAAATTGGAATACGGCTTATACTTTTAACGCTGTGAAAGATGGACGAGTTAAATTGGTTGCGCAAAAACATATGCGACCAACGGCTGTCTACACGGTTGCTTTTAACATGCATCGCGATCTATTTCAGGATATCCGGGTTCGCAAAGCGCTTAATCTTGCCTTTAACTTTGAACAGTTTAATCGGATGTTCCACTATAACAATTATAAGAGGATGACCAGCCTTTTTGCTAACACTCATTTTGTCTGTTCAGGAAAACCTTCTTCAGCAGAATTGACCTTGTTGCAGCCTTTCAAAAATCAGCTTAATCCAGAGATTTTTCATGGATGCCCGGAAGTTTCTTTTAATGGCTCGCGTGCAGACCATCGGCAAAATTTGCGACGTGCATCCGCATTGTTGAAGGAAGCTGGATATGAGGCTCGAAAAGGTCTTTTGGTCCACAGAACCACAGGTAGACCCTTGGTTTTGGAGTTTATGATCAAGGATCAGAGATTGGAAAAGTTTGCTTTGGAATTAGCGCGTAATCTTCGTAAAATTGGGATTATTCTCAAAGTTAGAATGATGGATGTTGTTCAATATGAGCAACGGGTGGTTAATCGAGATTTTGATATGATTGCTCACGTTTGGGCCAACAGTTTGTCCCCGGGAGTGGAACAACAATACTACTTTTCCAGAAGTTCAGCTGATCAAAAGGGGAGTAGCAACTATATTGGCATTAAAAATCCTGCCATTGAGAAATTGGCAGGTAACATAGCAGAAGCGCGTACAGAAGAAGAACTCATTACGGCGGTTAAAGCTTTAGATCGGGCAGTCATAGGAATGTATTATATGATTCCTATCTACTATGATGATAACATGTATTGGGCTTATTGGCAGGACAGATTAGAATATCCACCTTTTAACCCGAGCGTGGGCACCAACACCATTGAATGGTGGTGGGCTAAGCATCCTGCTCCTTAGCCCCCAAAATTTACCATCAACTTCCAAAGAGAGATCTGTTACTTCTTGTAATGACCTTTATGATGCCCCTTATGGTGCTTGTGGTGGTGTTTATGATAATGTTTATGAGGTTTATGGTAATGTTTTTGATGGAACCCATAATGATAATGATATCGGTGCTTATGGGGGTGATGAAGGTGCCCATAGTTGTATTTGCTGAAATAAGGCCAATTGTCATAGTAGAAAGTTCGAGAGGGCCATACATCATATAATGGGTCTCCACCAATGATCAAGGCTTCTTGACTGGTATGGACTTTACATCCAGAAATAGTCATCAATGGAAAGATAAAAGCTAATATACGGATGAAATGTTTCATGACCCTAACCTTTCCTTGATTGCATGCTTCTAACCTGTTATTGAAGAGTACCTTAATGGATAAGGCTTTTCCCCAGTATGTTATCCCTAACGGATAAGATATATCCAGAGTTTTAAAGGTCAATCTGTTCTTAGCGAGCCTCCCTGTTTAATGATGATCATGGTGATGATAGCGATTCTGGTAATGATGGTGGCCACCTCCACCAAAAACGCCCCAGTTGTCATAGTAAAATGTTGAAGAAGGCCAAGCATAGTCCATAGGATTTCTGCCGATTGGATTTTCTGTGGTTTGGGGGGAAGAGCTGGAGTAAGTCACGCGATTTGAGCACCCTGTTATAGCAAGTGTGGAGATAACGAGTGCGAGCATGTATAAATAGTTTTTCATCTTTCTGACCTTCCTGTGCACTCTCGAGTTCGAGGATCATAAACTTTATATTTTAATCTTATATGAAATTCATAAAGGATTGATTAACAATCAAAAGATGATGTTTCTAGATTCTTGAGGGATTCCTCGGCTATCCACGATGCATCAATAATACGCAGTGGAGAAAAGACTTCTTTGAGCGGAATAGTGTTGGTCACGGTCAAGGAGTCCAAAGGGGCGTTTTGGAGGAGTGTTTTAGCAGGAGGAGATAAGATGCCATGAGTTCCGTATCCATGAATCTCGCGAGCTCCATTGAATTTAAGGATATGGGTTGCTTGCACCATGGTGCTCGCTGTATCAATCATGTCATCCATGAGGAGGACAATTCTGTTGGTCAAATTCGCTTCGAAAGAAGCAAAAGACACCTGTCCATGGTGGCGCGTTTTGATTAAATGAATGCAGGAAATGTCGAGTTTATGCGCAAGAGAGTGAACTTTTGCATAACTCCCCTCATCAGGAGCAACCATAGTAACTTGAGTTAGATCAAACCGTTCCTGAATATCTTGGATGAAAACCGGTTGTATAGAGATGTCAGTACAGGCTGGAAAGGGCGTAATAAGTTTAGGGTTGTGAATGTCAATTGTTAAAAGGCGGTCAACTCCAGCAGTAAGGCATTGACGGATAACCAAATGTCCTAAGTGAAGACCTTGATCTTGTCGGCTGTAAGGTAAGTAGGGCAGGAGGAGATAAACGGGATTTTGACTTGTTTGTTTAGCTGCATAACACAAGACTTGAGCTTCCATGAGATAATCATGAATTTTTGGGGAATAACTGGGAATGACAAGGATGGGTTCACGGGGACAAGAAAGGGATAAGGAGAATTCACCATTCGGGAATATGCCTAGATCTCGCCCAACAGTTTCACAAGAGAGTCTTTGGACCAGATTGATCTCAAATTGCTGAGGGGTTTGCCCCAATAAAACCTTCATGCTGCTTGTCCATAGTCAATAAAGGTCAATTGGTTAACATCCACCAATCCTCTGTCAGTTATCTTTATTGAGGGAATGACGGGAAGAGCTAAAAAGGCCATTTGCAGAAAGGGTTCATGAAGCGGACATCCTAAATTTCTAACCCCTTGCTTCAGGTCAAGTAAGGATTCGTGGATGGTTTCTGCGGACTCTTGACTCATCAATCCAGCGATGGGTAAGGCAAGAAACGCTTTGATTTGATCATCATCCACAACCACAAAGCCACCACCTGTTTGTATGAGATGATTGACCGCCAGCGCCATATCGCTCTCACTCGCTCCTATCACCACAATGTTATGAGAATCATGAGCAACAGTCGAGGCAATCGCTCCAGTGGTGAGATCAAACCCCTTGACTAAACCGGGTTTAATTGGGTTCTGCTTTCCATACCTTTCCACCACAGCAATTTTATTCAAAGTGTAATTTTGGATAGGGCCACCCTCGTAAAGGATTTTGAGGTGTTCTGTTGTGATTTCATTGGGAATAACACCAATTACATCTAACTCTTGCGGAGGGAGGCAGAGGGTAAAATCATCAGCGCTAACGGGTGAACGGTTTATCGAATTGGCTAGTGGGGGTAAAGACTCGGTAAAATTCTGATTGCTAGTCCTTAATGCGTCAGGAGTAATTTTGATACCATCGCAGTAAACGGCTTCAATTTCTACCGTTTGAACATCCCGGAGGAGAATAAAATCAGCTCGATAACCAGGCGCAATTAACCCTAAACGTTTCAGGCCAAAGTGCTGGGCTGCGGCATAAGAGCTTAGCCGGTAAGCCACGTGAACAGGGACCTGATGATCTTGGATAAGGCGTTTGACCATGTAATTGATATGACCTTCTTCCTGGATTTCTAAGGGATTCCGGTCATCCGTGCACAATAGACAGCTATGGGAGTTGAATTCGTGGACAATGGAGGCCAGGGTCGAGAGATTTTTAGCAACAGAACCTTCTCTTAGAAGCACAGCCATGCCACAACGCAATTTCTCTTGGGCTTCTTGCTTTGTCACACTTTCATGACAATTCTCTATGCCTAATACTCGATAAGCGTTTAAAGTTTGCCCTGTCATCAGCGGGGCATGGCCATCTTTTCTGAAGCCATCAAAGGCCTCAAGTTTATCTAATACGCTAGAATCTCCATTAATGGCTCCAGGATAATTCATCATCTCAGCTAAGCCAAGTACATGGGGATGATGGCGATAATGAGCAATATCATGGGCATTTAAAGTGGCCCCATTGGTCTCAAATCCAGGTAAAGAGGGGACACAAGATGGAATTTGGACAAACATCCTCATAAGCATCTTTTCAGCACAGCGCAACATCCAATCCAAGCCTTTTGTCCCTAAAACATTGGCAATTTCATGGGGGTCACAAACAACTGCGGTTGTTCCCAAGGGAAGAGTGACCCTTTCAAACTCAAAAGGGTGCATCAGGGTAGATTCCAAATGGGTATGGCCATCAATGAATCCAGGTACGATCGTTAATCCTTTGCCATCAACCATCTGCTTGGCACTATAGTCATAGCCCAGGCCAGCAATCCACTGCTGATAAATGGCCACGTTCGTTGTATATTGATCTCCTTGAATCAAGTCCAAAACAGTTACATTCTCGATCACCCAATCTGGTTCTTTATCGCCTCGAGCAACAGCCAGAAGGTTATGTAGATGAGGGCGTGGAATAGACTGGGTATGTTTTTGATTCATTAGGGTCTCTGAAGCTTAATGATCGATAATTGCCCCCCCATGGGAGGTTCTTTAAATAACGTCCAGCGACGAAAACTGCAAAACAATTTAGGATTCGTGAAGGTGTTTTTGGGTGAAGAATCAATCTGAGAAAGACCTATGGTGCGAAGGGTTTTCTCCACATATCCCGGCAAATCAAAAAGCCAGTGATTAGAGCGAGAACTAGGGATAAAGAAGGCTGAATCTTGGAGCAAATTTTCATAAAACTCCTGATCCACTTCATAAGAAGATTGCCAAATGCATGGACCTAAGGCAGCGGTTATGTGTTCTCGTTTAGCACCTAAATCTTCCATGGCTTGAAGGGTGCTTTGAAGGATACCTTGAGTGGCACCCCGCCATCCGGCATGAGCGGCGCCAATGACCCGTTCAATGGGGTCAACCAGTAAGACAGGTACACAGTCAGCCGTTGAAACACCAAGAATCACTCCTGGCGTGTTGGTTACCATGGCATCGGCTTCAGGCCTTTTATCGATCTGAAACGCATTTTCGACAACTACTGTTTTGGTGCCATGTACTTGGACCACAGTGCACAAATTTTCAAGAGGCTCCCCAAAGGTAAGGGCAATGCGACGGCGATTTTCAGTTACACTCTCGTCTTGATCTCCTTTGCCAAAATTAATGTTAAGGGAGGCAAAGGGATAAGAGCTCACCCCCCCTTGGTGGGTCATAAAACCATGTTGAATGCATGATATGTTTTGAAGAAGAGAAGAGGTGAGAAAAGGAACCATCAGAAACCTATGAGTTGAATGTGGGGAGAAGCAGCCCCTAAAACTTTGAATAATTGTCCCATATGTTGAGAACTAATTAAACGAAAACTTGCAAGGGCAGCTTGGGGATGTTTTTCGGCTAACTGATTGGTTCTCTCCATAATCCCCATCTTTTGCAAAAAGTCGCCCTGAGTTGTCCCATGGATTTCAGGAATGCCATGATGATCGAAGATCTTTTTGATATGATGAAAATTAACCTGGAAGGTTAAGTCACTTTGGCCAGGCCAATAAAAGGGCGAGCATTGCTGATGGCGGTAGAGGGCCTGAAGGGTGTCTCCATAGCCACCTTCCCGATGGGAGCCATAATCAATGATAAGCGCTGCACCTTGGTGAGCTTTAAGGTGCGTACTCATTTGGTTTAGGATAATCTCCCCTTCTTGGGGAATCTCAATGATGGTTTGAGGGTCGGCTTGAAAGGGCAAGGTCGTTGGCTCTTGGGCTCGTGTCCATGTTAGAGTTTGTTCTTCGCACGTTATAAGCCTTTCATACCAAAGGTGATCCTGGGCTTCATATTGTTTGTGAGGCAAGGCATCAAAAAATTCATTGGCAATAAACAAAGTGGGTAAAGCTGGTAAGGTAGATAATTCCTGGTGCCATGTGGGAGAATAGGTGCTCAGGCGTTGATGTTGTTGGCTGCGCAGTGTCGGGCTGATCTCCACCAAATGGATTTCAAGGGCGCGAGCAAAGGAATGATCGAGTTGTGCTGCTCTTAAAAGATCAGTCATTAACGTTCCCCGGCCTGGGCCCAATTCCACCAGAGCTATCTTTTCTGGCTTTCCTAATTTCTGCCATACATCAAGGCACCAAAGACCAATCAGTTCGCCAAAAACCTGACTGATTTCGGGAGAAGTGACATAATCACCCTCTTGGCCCATGGGTATTTTCCGGTGGTAATAACCATAATCCTGATGATACATGGCGAGACGAAAATACTCATCCACCCCCATGGGGCTGTAAGATTCCAAAAGGGTGTAAATATCTTCTTGGATCATGATTTAGGACTGGTAAAATGGGGACGACGAATCAAAAACCACCCGATCATAATCATAGGCAGGCTCAAGATTTGCCCCCAGGTGAGGGGAGAGAGAAGGCTGACCGCTACTTCAGGTTCCCGGAAAGCCTCGCAAAAACTGCGTGCAATACCATAGCCAAATAAGAAAATGCCTCCAATGCGTCCAGACCGTTCCCGCCAGTGGGGCTTGCGCCACAACCAAGCTGTTACAAAGAATAATATCAGGCCTTCAAGAAGAGCCTCATACAATTGGCTTGGGTGACGAGGTTGTCCATCACTATGGGGAAAAATCATAGCCCAGGGCACGTCGGTGACACGACCATACAATTCTTGGTTAATAAAATTCGCAATCCGCCCAAAAAATAGGCCGATGGGTGTGCCCAAAGCGTAGACGTCCATAAAGCTCAGGAAAGGGATTTTGGTTTTTCGGCAATAAATATAAAAACTGATCAGGATACCGATCAGGGCTCCGTGAAAGGACATCCCTCCTTTCCAGACTGCAAAAATTTGTAAGGGATTGGAAAAATAATACACAGGATCATACAAGAATACATGACCTAACCTTCCTCCTAAAATAATACCAAGGACAAGATAGGTGATGCTGTCATCGATATGAATGGGGATCACACCATTGGGATATTTGACCACAGCACGGCGGACAAATCCCCAGCCGAGAAGGATGCCAGTCACGTAGGCAATGCCATACCAGTGTATTTTTATAGGCCCAAGATGAACCATAACTGGGTCAAACGGGGGCAAAGCCAGTGAAAATAACATCAAAACACCTCAAAAATTAACTTTTTGGCCAAAATGATTCTTTTTTTAATTGTATAGAAAGTTTTTGCGTGCTACGCAAGTGGTTGAAAGCCTGGGAAAGACTGGTTTTGAGGGAACTCAAAAATCCTCTTTCCAAAAAATAACGGTTTTTTATGAAGTTTTTTATTAAAAAATCGTTAAAGGTGATTGACCGCAAATAAAATCGAGTCATAAGATTTTATGTGTAGTCATGGTTAAACGCTTAACGTAGGGTTTATGTCAGTGAATAAGCAAGATCTCGTTTCTAAAGTCGCTTCAGCTTCCGGTTTAACGAAGACTGATGCAGAACGCGCAATTGATGCAACAATCAAGTCGATTACCGAAACATTGAAAAAAGGCGATGAAGTTCGTTTGATTGGTTTTGGTACTTTTGCTGTTGTTGATCGTCCAGCAACTGAAGGTCGGAATCCACGCACAGGTCAACCTTTGAAGATTCCAGCCACCCGCTTGCCTAAGTTTCGCGCTGGTAAGCAGCTTAAGGACGCTGTTAGTCGCTAATTTTTTCGTCGGGGGCAACAAAAATTGTTGCAATGCCCCGACAAAAGATTTAAGGTGCGAAAGTAACAAATTTAAGGGCGATTAGCTCAGCGGTAGAGCGTCTCGTTTACACCGAGAGGGTCGGCGGTTCAAATCCGTCATCGCCCACCACTTAATTGTTATTTTCTCACCTTTTTTATGTTTCATCTCTGATTGTAGCGGATTCCATAGAACATGAAAGTAAGCATGATAAAAATATTGAGTGGTCTTCTCTCAGTTTTTATGATCCTTTTAATCTTGGCTGCCTGTGGTCGCAAAGGCCCACCTCATTCTCCCGAACCCAGCCCATTTCCTCGTACTTACCCAAAGCCGACTTAGAAATGACTTTGACAAGTCCCCCATTGCGCATCAAAGGTGGTGGAAGTATGAAGTATTAGTGCCATAAAAAGTCTTGTCGATTAATGAAGGCTCTTACTGTGCCCAAGGTCTTGGATAACTCATGCTCTTGAGCCTGCATTTTTCATTTAAGCTATCCATATAATCTTTAAAATTCATACGCGTTGTTATCGCAACAGATTCATTACCTTGTGCTTGTGCGCCCGCCACTATAAAAGCTTGTATTACTTGAGTCGCTTGTTCCTGAGTGTTCAGAATCCAAGAATACAAATCCTTTGTTGAATTCAATAATTTTAGATATCTTTTCGCCATCTCAATTTCTCCTCTTTCTAGATAAAGGAGACCAAGGTATTTGATAGATTTGACTTTACTTTCTATATACGGAGGTCGGATTGGGCGAGAACCTTTGCGTTGGCTAGCGGCTTTTATTAAATATTCTTCCGCACGAACCATAAAATCTTCATCCTTCACACATAATTCTATGTAAAATCGAGCCATAGAAAACCCTTGATCAGCTGCCATGAGAAAATAGTCCATAGCCTCAGGTAGACGCTTTTCCTTGTAAAGTAATTTTCCCATCTTATATTGGCTAGCAAGGTTACCTCTGGAAGCTGATAATGTATAGTATTCTCTAGCTTTGTTTTTGTTCCCCTCTTGCTGGTAAATTCTCCCAAGGTAATAACCTGCTAAGAGATATCCTTTATCCATTGACCTTTTAAAATATTCTTTTGCTTGTTCCTGAGAATCTTCATTTGCAAATACCATACATGCTAAGTCGTATAGAGCTTCAGGATTATCATTGGTGGAGCTCATAATCTCAAAACATCGTTTTGTAAGATGTGAGTTGCGACTAAAGGGACACCGTCCCCAATCATTAACAGCCCAATTTAAATAGAAGCTAGCTATGTCTTGTTTTTGATGATCCATAAGATCTTGGCAAATATCAAAGAACTTTTCCTCCCTCTTGTATGCATTTATGATAATTTCATGATTCAGGGTGGGGGAGATCGAGGTGGCAAAAGCGCTATGGAATGTGATAAATCTTATCCCTAAAAGACAGAATAGATATAATTCTTTATCATCAGTATGTTCATGGATTTTTAATTTGTCCATGAAATCCTTTAGACTTCGCATGACATGGGTTCTGTCGGTCTCAAGATCAACCCCATAAAGTAAATCCTGACTCAATTCGTTATGGATGAGACGGAAAATGTGCTCTCCTGAATAAGACCATTGTTTGCAAAAATTAGCACAACTGTTAAGCATGCTGAGTGTTTGGTCTCGACTTTGAAGAGGTTGGATAAGCAGTGCCGATAATTGCCTCAATCGTTCGCGTAAACAATAGGATATGGTGTGTGGATAACTATGCCTCTTGTCTTCCTGACTTAGACACTCTAAAGGGGTTTTAATCTCAGCGCGTCTTTTAAACTCATCTTCCACGCATCCAGCGCCTCTTGAATCTACACTTCGCAAGGCAAGAAGAGACGGTTGGTCAAGATTTGTACAAACTCTGCTTAAGATTTCATTGGGCATACCTTGCCAGATACCATAGGCGATTTCTCTCGTGTCTTCCATAGCACTACAAGGGCTTAAACGAAGAAATATGCCGATAATCGAGATGAGTGTGATGATAATATTCATGTTGCCTCCTCTGTCCGTGACAATCGTTTAATATGAGAGTTTTTTTAAGGGGCTAGTTGTTTTATTTAAATTCAACCAATAAAATCAGGTCGATGTAATTATGATTACAAGTTATCATTTGGGGATAGATTTTAAAAAGTGAAAATAACTATGTAATTAACATAAAATTAATTTAGTTAAATAAAAAAAGGTCTCACCAATTTACAGTGAGGCCCTTTTCAAGCAAAAATTAGTAGATTACTTTTGAGGTGGGTGAATGCGCAATAAAGTAATTTGGTTGCGATGGCGTCGCATGATTTCAAAACGATAGCCTTCAAACGTAAAGACTTGTCCTACTTCAGGAATCATTCGAATTTGATAGAGTACGAGCCCAGCGATGGTGGAGGCATCTTCATCAGGAAGATCCCATTCCAACTGACGATTAATATCCCGGATGGTGACTGTCCCATCCACAATGTAGGAACCATCTTCTTGAGGGCGAATACCCCGAATGGCCACATCATGTTCATCGGTAATGTCTCCGACAATTTCTTCCAAAATATCCTCTAAGGTCACTATCCCTTTAAAGGATCCATATTCATCCACCACCACGGCAAAATGCTCACGTCGATTACGAAAAGCGTGTAGCTGATCCAGCAAATCTGTATTCTCAGGAATAAACCAAGGATTAGCAATAACTTCGCTGATCTTCAGTTCATTGATGTCGCCTTGATGAGCTCTGACGGCTCGTAGAAGGGCTTTAGCATTGACAATGCCAATAATATTGTCAGTGTTATCTTTGAATAAAGGAATGCGGGTAAATGGACTTTCTAGAACTTGTTCGACGATACTTGAGGGAGAATCATCCGCATTGATCATAGTAACATTTTTACGATGAATCATAATTTCTTCCACGTGCACGGTCCCTAGATCTAAAATGCTTTTTAGCATGGCCCGTTCATGGATAGCGTCCCCTGGACCTTTGTGCATATCAATAATACCGCGTAGCTCTTCCACGCTGGAGTGTTCATGATCTCCTAATTTTGTTTTAAAACCAAATAAGCTCAAGTGGGCTCGGCCAAAGGCATTTACAGCTTGAGTGATCGGTTTGCAGATTCGATAAATTAAGTAAATAGGGCGAATGATGGCCAAAAGTACACGATCAGGAGAGTTAACAGCAATAATCTTGGGCAGAGTTTCTACATAAACGACAATAAGGGCACTGGTGATAATCGGGGCGTAAATTAGACCTTCTTTACCGACAACGTCTGTCAGGATATCGGTAACGACCGAGGTTGCAAAGGTTACAAACAAAGTATTGCATAATAAGATGGCGCTTAAAGCAAGTCCCATGTGTTGTTGCAGCTCTCTGGCCATAAGAGCTTTCTTGTTTCCAGACTTGGCTTTTTGGTGAATCTTTGCCCTAGATGCTGCTGTAACTGATGTTTCAGAAGCCGATAAGAAAGAAGACCCCAAAATCATAAGAGCGACGAGGGCTAATAAAAAGAAAGTAATAATTGTCATGGTACCGGTAATTTAAGAGTTAGTAATCCCAACCATTTCGCCTTTTGAAGGCTAGATAAGTATATGTTATCAGTCAGTGTTTGTTAAGGTAAAGTTTGTTCTTAGTTTACATGATTTAATTAATGGGCATAAAAGGATCAAGTATTTCAAGAGAATGAATGGGGAGAAAAGGAGGAAGACAACGGGAGGAGCACCTGCTGCCCAGAGGTGTTCGGGTGGGGAAGGATGAAGGAGATCTCATTCAATGTGTTTTTTTTGTCTTGTTGAAGATAGGGCAAGAGGAGATCTAAGGGCGGGCATGGATAATGATGACAATTAGGTATCCACTTATGGATTAATGTGGTTAAGGATTCAATCCGAGCGTTTGAAAAATGACAAATTCCCAATGATTGAGCCATCGTCAATTCGGCTATCATCCCCACCGCAATGGCTTCCCCGTGAATAATATGAGGTTGGTAGAACATTTCGAGTGCATGTCCTATGGTATGGCCAAAATTAAGGCGTGAACGACCCAATGGTTTTTCCTCAAATGGATCATCTTGAACCACGGCAATTTTTAACCTGGCAGCATGGGTAAAAATATCTTGATTTTGCCAAAGAAAGTCTAGGGAGACGCTTTGAAGGCGATGAAAGAGATGTTCATCCATCATAGCTGCAATTTTAATGATTTCAGCCATGCCCGCTTGAATATGACGTTCAGGCAGCGTTCGAAGGATTTCGGTATCGGCAATGACCAACCGAGGCGAATGAAAAGTGCCTAACTGATTTTTTCCATAGGTGGTGTTGACTGCGGTTTTACCACCAATGCTGCTGTCGATTTGGGCAATCAATGTGGTCGGAAGAAAGGCCCATGCAACGCCTCGTTTATAAATACTGGCCGCAAAACCAACAACATCTCCTATAACCCCCCCGCCAAGAGCCAGGATTAAGCATCGCCGGGTTAAGAGCTTTTCTTGAAAAGTGTTGAGGAGCGCTTGAACGGTATTCCATGTTTTGTCCTGTTCACTGCTTGGTATCCCCCATACGTGAGAGGGGGTTACGTTGAGTAGATTGAAGGTTTCTTGAAGCAGGCAAGAGGGAAGATCCTGATCATACACCAAAAAGATCTGGTCGTAACAATGGCCAGATAAGGCATCCGGTAGATGTTTGAGTAACCCTGGACCTATCCGATAATCACAGTGTTGGTGGCACGGAATGGTAATTTCATAAAGAGGTGTCATTCCTCAATTTGTTTCTTTCTGCAGGCTCTAATGGTAAAGGGGATAGAACAAACATATAAGATGGCAATAGCTGACAAAGTCATCCAGGGTTCAGAAAAGAGAGCTCCGGCCAATAATGCCACAATGACCAACAAGGGTAAAACAAGTTTTTGGGATACATGGACCTTTTTGAGTGAAAGGGTCGGAATGCGAGAAATAAGAAGTGAGGCACAAATAAACATCACGATCGCATTCACTGTGGGGCTAATAAAATGATCGCCCCAACCTCTTTCCTCAAAGACAAAATGAATCATTAAGGGGGTTAAGGCAAGGAAAGCCCCAGCAGGTGCCGGAACACCCATAAAGAAATATTGGGACCAGGCTGGCGTCGTTCCCTCAATGCTTAGGGTGTTAAAACGCGCTAACCTTAAGGCCATACAGACGGCAAAGTAAAGAGTTATAACCCAACCTAAGCCATGCCAATCTTGTAAGGAACGTAAGTAGATGACAAGGGCTGGAGATACACCAAAATTGATGAAATCGGATAAAGAGTCTAGTTCTGCCCCAAAACGACTGGTGGAATTGAGCATACGGGCTAATCTTCCATCCATCCCGTCTAAAACAGCAGCAATCAGAATAGCCATGACAGCTAAATTCCAACGGCCTAGAAGTGCAAAACGCACAGCGCTTAAACCTGTACATAAAGCTAAAATGGTTGTCATATTCGGAAGAATGGAAGCAAAAGTAGGCTTATTGTTCTTCCCTTTTCGCAATTTACCGGGCAGTCTTTGGGTAATGCGTTCTCTAATGCTACCTGAGGTTTTTCGCTGGCTTCTAAGAGGCATTAATGTTTGACTCCAACCCTTTGGGTTTCTGCGGAGGTTAAATCGGCAATAACGGTTTCACCGGAAACCATACGTTGACCTTCAATGACTAAAGGATGAGTATCGACAGGTAAATACACATCCATACGGCTACCAAAACGAATCAGACCATAGACTTGACCTGTGGCAACTTCTTCTCCTTCAACCACATCACAACGAATTCGACGAGCGATCAAGCCGGCTATTTGAGTAAAAGCAATTTTGGTGGTGTTATTGTGGGCAAGAACGATGGTTTGACGTTCATTATCATCGCTGGCTTTATCCAAAGAGGCATTAATAAATTTACCAGGGTGATAAATAATTTTTTCAATTTTCCCATGGAGGGGAACCCGGTTAACATGAACATCAAATACGTTTAAAAAGATGCTGACTCGAAATCGTGGTTCTTCTCCCATGCCATATTCTTGAGGCGGGACACATTTTTTAATCAAGCAAACCATACCATCAGCAGGAGACACGATGAGCCCTTCTTTAATTGGGGTTACACGCTTGGGGTTGCGGAAAAAATAAGCGCACCAAAGGGTTAATACTAGACCTATATGACCTAATGTTGGGTGAATCAAATATAGGAGTGCGGTAACGGCAGCAAAAATTCCAACGAACTTATAACCATCGGTATGAATGGGCGATAAGAAAGACATTTTGGACCCTAAAAAATGTTATTTTATCCTAACATGCCCATAAATGATGTCTGTTTCAAGGAGTTTTCATGTTTTTCAAGGTGAAATTGGAACTTTGGATTTCTCTTGTAGAAGTTATGAACATCATTTATTCAATAACTGCTAAGACAAACATATATTTTACTCTTGGGTAAATTATTTACCAGCTTTAGGAATACTCTTGGCGGGGTAAATGCAATTGGGATATGGATTAAAAAATTCTTTGAGTCAAAATCAACAAACTAAGAATTTTAGTATTTTTTGAGGGATGAAATTATCCATGGTCTGTAATAAAATAAAGAATTTTGCACTGAAGGTTGTTTTTGTTTATGGCTTTTTGATTCAAATTGTTTGTTCAATGGAGGTGGATTCCCAGGCAGAATCATCGATACCCCCTGTTGGGAGGTGGTTTATTTTACCTCAAGAAGTTTATCCTCTTATTGCGTGTCATGTGAGTCATTTGAAAGATTATCAAAGTGTGGCACAGACATGTAAGCTTTTTAACCAAGTATTTGCTCCAGAAATATTAAAAGCATATTGTCAAAAGCCTATTTGTTTAAATCTAAACACTAGCAGTAGTTTGGAATTTGGCAAAAAAATAATGAGTTTTGCAAAGCAAAACAAAATTCAAATCAGCCTGAAATTGATTGGCGTATTTTCCAGAGATATGTTCGAAAAACTAATGTTAGAAATTCTCACGAGTCAAATTGTACGAAGCTTGGATGTGAGTGATAATAAAATTGATGGTAATAAGTTTGAAGTGTTTGTAAGAGCTTCTCAATCCAGTCCTGCCCAGTGCTATGGGTCATTGCAGTCGTTGAATTTATCTTCTTGTCATCTCAGTGAGGAAGATATTCAGGTTTTGACACAGAAAATTAGCTTTGAAACTGGGGGGCATGTTTTGTTTCCTAATCTTGAGAATCTTGACTTATCAAAGAATGGGTTTGGATCTGATGGGATAAATGCTTTAGTTAAAGCTAGTCACCATTTTCCTGTTTTAAAACATTTAGATGTTTCTGAAACAGCTATGGATATTTCCGGATTGAGTGTTGTCCTCAAAAGTTCTTTAAAGTTGTCACTTAAATCAGTCAAAGCTAAACATAATTATATTTTAGTGACTCAAGCCAAAGAAGAGATAAACCGCCATGGTGGAAAGACAATCTCTTTTGACTTAACAGGCAATATATCTCAAAGAAATACTTTAATTTCTTATGCTCAAGAATGATCAAGGGAGCATCTTATCATCAATCTATATGAAGTGATGATGTCTCCCTTTCAACTTTTGTCAGTTATGGTTCTTAGTACGTTTAACAATTATACTATAAGGCGTATCATCCCCCTCTTTCCTTGGGGAGGTTTGCTCAACTGTAACGCCCTCAAGAGAGCCCAAACTAGCATTTAAATGCTTTCGAAAGGCTGCTATAAACTTGCCTTTATGGCTCTTCGAGATCGTTTTGCTGATGAAGCTGACGACGATGGTAATCTCAAATGAATCTTCCAGGTTTTTTTCTAAAAGCTCTTTTAGTTCTTTTTCCTTAGGGATAAAGTAATTTGTTTTGCTTGACTTGGCTGAAAATGAATCATCATTGAATTCTACATTATCTTTAATTTTTACTATATGTTCCTGGGGTAGTATTTTGGGGGTAGGTCTTATAAAAATTTCAACGATATGATGGGTTTCCTTAGATTCATTATCAAGAACTTCCTTGACCTTCATGCTAACAATTCTGGCGTTTTCTTGAAGCATGTTCTCAAAGAACTCCTTAACGTAATTTATGTTGGCTTCGGCATGCTCCTTGGATGGAAATTTGAAAGTCACTGGCATTCCCATAGGTGAAAGGGTTTCAAGCTTGTTTTCTAAAATGGCTAGAGCTTCACTATTAACTTCACTCATAAGTTGTTGGTCCAAATCCATAATGACGAGTGACTCCTCCTCGATAACAATCTTTCCCTCTCGATCGGAGATTTCTTTTTTTGGTTGCGCAGAGATAATGAAGTCTGGTTTTTTGCGGATTTCTGATTCACTGCTCAACATTGTTGATTGTGTATTAATTGAAATGTACTCTTCAAAACTTAAAATCTCACAAATAGGTGGATTGCTGTTGGGTTCAACTTCTACGAGAACTTTTTCTTCACTTTGTGCAAGCTTAATGGCATCGTTGAGGCTCATTCTTAAAAGAGTGTGATCCTTAAACTTGCCCTCAATTCTTTCTTTTATCTCGGTTTCCTTTTTATCCTCTCCAATCTTTTCTATTTCCAGTATTTCTTCTTGGGGGATCTTGACCAAGACTTCATCTGCGAGAATTTCTCGGTTATGACGAGGTACATCACTTCCATATATCCTTGCTGAGATCACTTGATGATCATAGAAACGAATATTATTTGGCTTAATTTCCAAGTCCCCTAAGTCTTTTATCTGATCAAGGTCTTTTAAACTTTTAAGTGTATTGTGAATTTCTTTTAATTCATTATTAGCCAAGTCTTGTTCCTCGGTATTTTTTGAACCAAGAGTCTTATTAAGAATAGTCATATGGTAGTTGAAAGGCCATTGGCCGTTGTAATACTCTTTTTCTGCCAAAAGCACAAAACATTGACCAGAATTACCTTCAAAGCAGTATTTCTTTTCAAAATTTATATCCTTGATTTGGGGTGTCCAAACATCAAGTCCTCTTTCCTTATTTTCTTTATCATTTTCAGGTTTTAATGGAATTTCTTGCGTTGGTAAAAACTCCTCCTTTGGCAAGAAAGGTTTTAGAAACTCGATATATCGGCTTCGACAGTTTTCTTCTGTATCTTGATTGACTTGAAGAACCGTTATAACTTTCTCGCCATGGGAGAAGTCCTGGGGAGAACCCATAACCCCTAAAGGTGTATCGCTAAAACTCCTGACAAAATGATTTTTAAAACTATCATAAAAGTTGATAAGATTACTGTTTTGTGCTGATTTAATGAACGCTACACACTGACTTTTGGCCTTGGATATTTTTTCTTGATTACCTTGGCCTTCGAGGTCCCAATCAATAAATTTATCTATATCTACCGACTCAAAACTTGAAACATTCACTTCTTTAGGTCTATGAAAATTTTTAAATTTAACTTTATCAAAGCTTTTGAGAAGCGAATTAATTTCTTTAACGACAACGCTAATTCTTTGTGTGTTTTGGAGTTGCTTGCCCATTTCTTCTTCAATAAAATTATCGCAAAAACTTTCTATTGTTTCTGTTTTGGGGGATTGCTCATCTAAATCATCTTCTTTTTCATTCGATGTTAAACTCTTTTTAGCTTCTGTCAAAAGGCGATCTTGCACGAGAGAAACATCATAAAAGGTTATGTCTTCAAGAACTTTTTGGTTTAATTTCCCCATAAGCAGGTGAAATTTATGGACAAGATCCTTCTTTGAAGCCTCTTTCTCCACTGGAATAGAAAATTTTTTATCTAATGTATCTTCAAAAATACTAGCTACTCCAATTATAAATTTACTTAGTTCTTCTTCTTCCCAACTTGATAGAGGATAACTTTCAAACAAGTATTTGCGAGATCCGTAGTGAAACAGGGATCTGAACCAGCGATACCCTTCACTGAAAGATTTCCCACTCTTGATTGTTATGTCATTCAGGGCATCAGAAATGTCAGATAGGGCCTTCTTTGGTAAGGGGGTAATTTTGCAACTGATATCATCGGTACAATAAACGGGGAGAATTCTTCCCCACGCCAATGTAAAGTGCAATTCTGTAGGAGTGGCGAGGTATTTTTGCATTAAATCATCGGTGATGCCTTGCTTCCTTAACCGTTGGCGTATCTCGTTCAAAATTCTAAGTCGTTTATTCCATGGTTCCGGCTTGTAGTGAATAAATAATTTTAATCCCTCGAGATTAGCTTTGGTTTTAGCGACTTCTTCGGTGTTAGAGATGGAGGTATCATCTGTATCAAGCAGAGTAATATTATCCATAGACCATGATAAATTCGTTTCAAAACTTAGAAACAAGATCGGGAGGGCTAATAAGGCAATTCTTTTAGCGTAAAACTGCTTTTGATTTGCTAACCATGATATAAATATTTGCATGAATTCTCCCCTCCAAGAATGCATGGACTTACATTAGCTATTTTTAAGGCTAGACTAAAAATATTAAGAAATTACAAAGAGAGTTGAGTGGAAAGGGGATTGCTCCTTAATGTTAAGGGCAATCCAGGAAGGTTAAATAAGCAATTGTAGAGGATCTTCAATTAATTCTTTAAATACACTTAAGAATTGAGCGCCAACGGCACCGTCAACTGCGCGGTGATCTGCTGATAACGTGCAGGTCATCACGGTAGCAGCGGTGACTTGACCGTCTTTGATAACTGCCCGTTGTTCTCCCGCCCCAACAGCTAAAATACAAGCCTGAGGAGGGTTCAAAATAGCGGCAAATTGTTTAATGCCATACATGCCAAGATTGGAGATGGTAAAGCTACCTCCTTGATAATCTTCAGGCATGAGTTTACCAGCGCGTGCCCGTTCAGCTAAAGATTTTACTTCCCTAGAAATATCCCTCAAAGATTTCTCATTGGCGGCGCGAACCACGGGTGTAACTAAGCCCCCCTCAATGGCCACGGCGACCGATATGTCTGCTGCCTGATATTGGCGCAAAAACGTATCAAACCAACTGACGTTAGCCTGGGGAACGCGCATTAACGCTACACCAGAAGCACGGACTATAAAATCATTCACCGAAATTTTTTGATCTTCGAGACGCGCATTAATTTCGCTTCTAAGTTTAAGGAGAGCATCTAGCTCACAGTCAACCGTGAGATAGAAATGGGGGACCTGTTGTTTGGATTCCGTCAACCGCTTGGCAATAACTTTGCGCATATTATTCAAGGGCAGATCCACATAAGAGGCGTCACCATATACGATAGGGGCAGAGGCTGGCGCAATGGGTCTTGGTGAAGATAAAGCGGATTCCACATCTGCTTTAACAATGCGCCCATGAGGGCCGGATCCCACGATGGTTTGCAGATCCAATTGATTTTGTTCAGCTACGCGCCGAGCCAAAGGGCTGGCAAAGAGACGCGCTCCAGACTCTTGGGGAGCAGGTGCGGGCTGTACCGAAGAGGGTGCCACTTGAGGCGTGGGTGCTGATTCCTGTGTTGCTGGAGTTGGCGCGGGCGCGTTGGAGGCAACGTTGTCAAGTGCGGAGGCATCCTCACCTTCTTCTAAGATCAAGGCGATCAAAGAATTGACTTTTACGGCTTCGGTGCCAGCAGGAACGATGATTTTTCCAAGAATACCTTCATCCACCGCTTCTACTTCCATGGTGGCTTTATCCGTTTCAATTTCGGCAATAATTTCACCGGCTTTTACAGTATCACCTTCTGCTTTGAGCCAGCGAACCAAATTACCTTCGGTCATTGTGGGGCTTAAGGCAGGCATGAGGATTTGAACTGGCATGGAACTTCCTTACTTTTTATAGCAAACAGTCAAAGCAGCATGGACAATCTTGTCCACACTGGGTAGGGCAAGCTTTTCAAGGTTGGCTGCATAGGGCAGGGGGACATCTTCCGCTGCTACCCTTAATGGTGGTGCATCCAAATAATCAAAAGCTTCTTCACAAATCATGGTGCCAATTTCTGAGCCAACACCAGCAAAGGGCCATCCTTCCTCGACACTGACAATCCGATTGGTTTTCTTAACCGAATCAATAATGGTCGCTTTGTCCAAGGGACGAATGGTTCGAAGATCAATTACCTCTGCTTGAATGCCTTGAGAGGCCAGAATCTCGGCTGCTTCTAGAGCCATCCCGACTGTAATAGAAAAGGCGGTAATGGTCACATCGCTGCCAGAACGTACAATAGCTGCTTTGCCAATAGGCACCAGGTAATCATCCTCGCTAGGAACCTCAAAAGAGCGCCCATACATTAATTCATTTTCCAGAAAAACGATGGGGTTGGGATCGCGAATAGCTGATTTTAAGAGGCCTTTGGCATCGGCGGCACTGTAGGGAGCAACTACTTTGAGGCCTGGACAGTGGGCATACCAACTGGCATAACACTGAGAGTGTTGGGCTCCCACACGGGCGGCTGCCCCATTGGGGCCTCTGAACACAATCGGACATCCCATCTGGCCGCCAGACATGTATAAAGTTTTGGCAGCAGAATTGATAATATGATCAATAGCCTGCATGGAAAAATTGAAAGTCATAAATTCAACGATGGGCTTCAGTCCTAAAAAGGCAGCGCCTACCGCAAGACCAGCAAATCCATGCTCTGTAATGGGTGTGTCAATAACACGTTTTTCGCCAAACTCATCCAACAAACCTTGGCTGACTTTATATGCTCCTTGATATTGAGCCACTTCTTCACCCATAAGAAACACACTGTCATCGCGGCGCATTTCTTCAGCCATAGCATCGCGCAAAGCTTCCCTTACCGTTAATACCTGAGTCATGGATTCACCTTAGTCTTCTACTAACACATCCGTATAAAGTTCACCGACTTCTGGCTCTGGAGAAGTTTGGGCAAACTCTGCGGCTTCCTGGATGATTTGTTTAATTTCACGATCAATAGCTTTAAACCCTTCTTCATCAAGAATATTGTGGGCTAATAAGTGTTGACGTACTGTCTCAATGGCATCGTTTTCTTGTCGCATTTTTTCTACTTCTTCCTTGGAGCGATATTTAGCAGGATCTGACATGGAGTGACCGCGGTAGCGGTAGGTTTTAACGTGGAGGAGGACAGGACCTTTGCCAGACCTTGCGTGATCACAGGCCCACTCAGCAGCTTCTCGAACAGCAAAAATGTTCATGCCGTCAACTTCCCGTCCTGGAATGCCATAAGGTTCACCCCGTTTGGAAAAGTCAGTGCTGGCAGAGGCTCGAGATGTGGAGGTTCCCATCCCATATTGGTTGTCTTCAACGACGTAAATAACCGGTAATTTCCAAAGAGCAGCCATGTTAAAAGCTTCGTAAACTTGACCTTGGTTTACAGCTCCATCGCCCATGTAGGCCACACAAACCCCTTGATCATTTTTGTATTGATGAGCAAAAGCCATCCCAGTGCCAATGGGTATTTGAGCGCCAACAATGCCATGGCCACCAAAGAAATTCCTTTCTCGGCTGAACATGTGCATGGAGCCGCCTTTGCCCTTAGAATATCCACCGGCACGACCGGTTAATTCCGCTAAAACACCTTTGGATTCCATGCCACAAGCCAACATGTGGCCATGGTCACGATAACTGGTAATAACGGTATCTCTTTCCTTTAAAGCGGATTGAATACCAACCACGACAGCTTCTTGCCCGATGTAAAGGTGACAAAATCCACCAATAAGTCCCATACCATAGAGTTGGCCTGATTTTTCCTCAAAACGGCGGATGAGTAGCATCATCTTATAGGCTTCTACAAGGGATTCAGGTGTAAAGAAGCCATGGGGTTGAATAGAATTTTTATGCTTAGCCGCAGGAGCGGCAGCACTGTTTTTTGCCATTTTTTCCGTTCCACATAATAATCGCTATACTATATATATCTTCTTCCTACCCTATAATTGGCATAAGATGCAAATTTTCTGTGGAGAATTAACGCTATTTAACACAAGAGAATATTACTTGTTCCTGACACGTACTGGCAGGATTAGAACAAGTCATGCTGTAGGAGTGATGATTTTTTAAAAATTGAGACAAAATTATTTGGATAAATTTTCGGTCAAATCCCAATTCTTTTCCTTGCAATGGCCAGAGGGTGTGACTATATTAGCTTTATCTCGCGTCTCCTTCGTCTAGGGGTCTAGGACACCGCCCTCTCACGGCGGCAACACGGGTTCGAATCCCGTAGGAGACGCCAGTGATGATTATACTTTATGGTATTTTTTGGTGTTGCAAATCGTTCTTAATCTTGTCGCGAGTAAAAATTTCCCGCATTTTAACCGGTTTTTAACAAGCAGAATGGGTATAATCAAGTATCCGTTGTACGAGCGCGCTCATGGACCTTATAGTTTCAAGCCCTCTATCAGCGGTAGAGCAATTAGATGGAGGATTTCGTGAACAATAAGCTCTACGTTAGCAATTTGCCCTTTTCATTGAATGATAGTGGGTTAGGTCAATTATTTAATGAGATCGGTAGTGTGGTTTCTGCCAAGATCATTACAGATCGGGACACAGGCCGCAGTAAAGGCTTTGGTTTTGTGGAAATGTCAAATGACAATGAAGCAGAAGAAGCAATTGCTAAGGTGAACGGCAAAGAGATCATGGGCCGTGCGATTCGGGTAGCTCTTGCTAACCCCCCAAAACCGCGCCAACCAAGTCGCAATTTCCGTTAAGTAAACCATAAAGTGCCCCAATCGGGGCATTTTATCCCTTATTCTATCTTTTTTTATATCCTTTGCTCCTGACTACCTTTCCCTAAAACAATAGTAGAAAATGTTCCTTAAGGGGGTATGGTCCTTTACCTTGTTTTTGGCAGTAAAAAGGAAAAATAAAAAAATTACACGCTTAAAACTATCCCTTCAAAGACTAAACTTTAAGTACTTATTGGTTGAGTATTGATTTAACCAGTAGGTGTATGTATATCTCCTGCCCGAATAATGACTCTATAATTAAGGAGCTATGTTATGTATACCCGCTTACTGATAACAGTTTCACTAAGTCTAACTTCTTGCGCATGGGCTACAGATAAGTTGCCAGAGGCAGATGCGGATGCAAATCCTGCTGTTACCGCCCAACCAGCTCTTCCACCTATAAGCCCGGCGGAAGCGCCTGCAGAAACAAAGGCCGCCGTTATTGACCCCCCCCAGCAACCAGAACCGCAGCCTCAGACAGAACCGAAACCTCAACCAGTTTCAGAAGAAAATAAACAAGCAACCATAACGGTTACACCTCCCCCAGCTAAAGCTGAAGTTTCGTTGTCCTCAGCTACTGCTGTTGTAACAGCTCATAAAGAAAACAAGCAGACTGCAAAACCGATCACAACAGGCTTCTTTGATCAAATATTGAGAGAGTCTTCAATGGATAATTATACGAAAGGTAAAGCTGTTGAATCAAAAGTTGAGGAGAGGAGGAACTATTATAGGCTTCTCAGTGAGCAGATTAGTATTTCTTACCTGACAAATGAAAACTTGAGGACTGAAGAGTTGACTCCGCAAATTAATTATCTCTGCGAATTTATTAATAATAAACGCAGGCGTTTAGAAGACAAATGGATGTTGTTCTTAAAGACAATAAAAAAACCAGCGTCAACCTTAAAGGATGGAGAAGTCTGTGAGGCGATTGGAACATATAGTGGAAAACTAAATGGTAATGAAGAAGCCCAAGCCCGCTATGCTTTTAAAAAGCACCAAGAATATTTGTTTATCCACACTTTCGTGAAAAATTTTCCTCTTCCAAAATTCAGTACCAACCCTATTATTTTGGAGGCTTTGAAAAAAGAGAGAGAAAATCTTGTGGAAAAGCTAAGTAAAGCCATTACTCACGTCTTTAATGAAGAAAAGTATAGAGATTTATTGAAATCAAATAATAGTAAAAAATTTGATAAAGAAGATGTGAATTCACTATTCGTACCAGCAAGCGATATTATCGATGAAGTTTTAGAAGCTGTACCAATCCATACCATTGATGAGATGTTAGATGATCAATACAGTTTGAAAAGCTTTAGCAAGGTACGTGTTAATAAGTGGTCAAATCGTATGGGCCTTTCTCAAAAACAACGAGTATCAAGGTTATTTTTTGATAAAATGCTAACCATTGAGCAAGGGTGGCAATAAATAGCTAGTCTCATTCTCACTGTATGAATGAAATTATGTGTTAATTCCTATGAGGGGGGAGTATTTCCCCCTTTTTTTGATCTGCAAAATTCTCTGTAGAATGTTCTCTCATATCTCATATTTATCTCTTTAGCCCTGAGATTAGCCATGAAGGCAAAAAAATCCTCTTAAATCTCGACAAGGACTGGTTAATTCAGTAAAATAAAATACTTTTTCTTATAGGAAAATCCTTGGTAATGTCATGCCAAGAATAGGGTATGAAGATGGATTATAATTTTAAAATTTCCGATACGGCTGCAGAAAGAATTAAAAGTTTGATATCAAGTGAGGCTCAGCCAGGTGAGCTTAAACTGAGAATATCCATTAGTGGCGGAGGGTGTTCTGGGTTTCAATATCATTTTACCCTCGATGGCCAACTGATGAGCGATGATGTGGTTTTTGAGCATATGGGCGCACGGGTGGTGGTTGACGAAACATCCCTTGCCTTGTTAAATGGATCCATTATTGATTATGTGGAAGATTTAGCCGCAGCGATGTTTGTCATCAAAAATCCCAATGCGGCTTCTTCCTGTGGCTGTGGTAACTCTTTTTCAGTGTAAGTTAATGAATATTGTCACTTGGAATGTTAACTCCATTCGCGTACGACTAGACGCTGTTTGTCAATGGTTGAAGGAATATCAACCTGATGTTCTCTTATTACAAGAAATTAAATGCATGCCTGAAGCATTTCCCCATGAGGCTTTTGACCCTTACGGCTACAATATTGTTGTTCATGGACAAAAGACCTTTAATGGGGTCGCGATCTTGTCCAAACATCCTATTGAAGATGTTGTTTATGGATTGCCTACTTTTGAAGAAGATCCGCAAGCGCGCTATATTGAAGCGGTCACAGGAGGGGTGAGAGTTGCCTCGGTTTATGTCCCCAATGGTCAAGATGTGGGGACAGAAAAATACGACTACAAACTCACATTTCTGGATCGATTGCGCGCGCATCTTCACCATCAATTACAATATGAAGAAATCTTTGTGGTGGGCGGTGACTATAATATTGCCCCCAGTGATGATGATGTTCATGATCCAAAAGCTTGGCATGAACAAATTTTATGCTCTACACTTGAGCGTAAAAAATTCTGGTCATTATTGCACATAGGTTTTTATGATGCTTTACGCCTCAAACATACGGGTAAGGGGCCGTATACCTGGTGGGATTATCGATCCACAGCTTGGCCCAAGAATGAGGGGCTGCGCATCGATCATCTTTTATTGTCCCCCCAAGCAACAGATGCCTTGGTTAATGCAGGTGTTGATGTAGCCCCTCGAGGTCAAGAAAAAGCATCTGACCATGCGCCTGTGTGGTGTCAACTGAGAAAGGAATAAAAGGAATATGTCACTTACGAAAGAGCAGGTAGCCAAAGTCGCTCATCTGGCCAGAATTCACATGAATGATTCTGAGTTGGACGTGATGCAAAGTGAGATTAACGGTATATTGCATTGGATTGATCAACTGCAGCAAGTTCCAACTGAAGGTGTTGAAAATTTTTCTGATCGACAAGGCCGGATGATGTCGGAGAGAGAAGATCAAGTGACCGATGGCAACTATGTGTCTGCTGTCCTAGCTAATGCACCTGAGAGTGCGCATGATATGTTTGCTGTACCAAAAGTGGTAGAATAACGGATTACACAACAATGACGACATCCCATTTAATTGACCTAACCTTGGCAGAAGCTCAAGAAGGTTTAAGAGCTAAAAAATTTTCCTCCACTGAGTTGACTCAAGCTTATCTTGAGCAAATGGAGCGTCAGCGTTCCTTAAATGCTTATGTTCTGGAAACGCCAGAAATTGCACTCAAACAGGCCAGAGAATCTGACGCACGCCTTGCTCAAGGAAGCGCCAGGAAATTGGAGGGTTTGCCCATCGGTGTCAAAGACTTATTTTGTACCAAAGGGGTGAGAACCACGGCGTGTTCGAAGATTCTTGAAAATTTCGTGCCTCAGTATGAATCAACAGTGACCCAAAATCTGTGGAATGAAGGAGCTGTAATGTTGGGCAAGACCAACATGGATGAGTTTGCCATGGGATCAGCCAATATTACCAGTTGCTTTGGCCCAGCGATAAACCCATGGCGAGAAAAAAATCGCCCTGAGAAAGATTTGGTGCCGGGAGGGTCATCAGGTGGATCGGTGGCAGCGGTGGCTGGGCGCATGGCCTTAGCGGCTACGGCTTCGGACACAGGTGGGTCCATTCGCCAGCCAGCTGCTTTTTGTGGATTGGTGGGAATCTTGCCAACCTATGGTCTTTGCTCCCGTCGGGGGATGGTGGCTTTTGCTTCCTCTTTAGATCAAGCCGGACCAGTGGCGCACACAGTAAAGGATGCAGCCTTAATGCTGGAAGTCATGGCTGGACATGATCCTTGGGATTCCACTTCCTTAAAGGTGGATATTCCTGCTTACGCTAAAGAGATGAATCCAGATATGAAAGGCATTCGGGTTGGCATTCCCAAAGAGTACATGGAAAACCTTTCCAGTGACTTGATGGCAGTCATGGATAAAACCATGAATGATTTGAAAGCTCAAGGCGCAACACTTCATGAAATCAGCCTACCCATGACTGGTCATGCCTTGCCCACTTATTATATCATCGCGCCTGCAGAAGCTTCTTCAAACTTGGCGAGATACGATGGGGTGAGGTATGGACTTCGGGTCCCGGGAGATTCCATCGATGAATTGTATACCTTGACTCGCGGACAAGGATTTGGTCAAGAAGTCAAACGACGGATCATGATTGGGACCTATGTTTTATCCGCTGGTTATTATGATGCTTATTACTTGAAAGCTCAGAAAATTCGTACCCTCATTGCCCAAGATTTTGAACGGGTCTTCCAAAATGTCGATGTGATTTTAACGCCAACAACCACAGGGCCTGCTTTTGCTTTAGATGAGAAACCCACAGATCCTGTAGCTATGTACATGAATGACATTTACACGGTGACGGTAAACTTAGCAGGCCTTCCAGGTATTTCGGTGCCAGCTGCGTTAAGTACATCTGGATTACCTTTGGGCGTCCAAGTGATTGGCCCGAGACTTTCCGAACAACGGTTGTTTAACGTGGCTAGATCTATTGAAATCACTGCTGATTTTGCCACTCAAGTTAAAGAATTACGAAAGGCAGCCTAACATGTCAGAGAAAAATTTAGTTCAGGGACGAACTGGGTTGTGGGAAGTTGTAATCGGACTCGAAGTCCATGCTCAAGTCAGCTCACGAGCCAAATTGTTTTGCGGTTGTTCCACCGACTTTGGTGCAGAGCCTAATACACAGGTTGGATTTTATGGTTCAGCCATGCCTGGTATGCTTCCTGTCATCAACAAGGTTTGTGTGGATCAAGCCATTAAAACTGGTTTTGGCATTAATGCGACCATCAACCCGATTTCCATTTTTGACAGAAAAAATTATTTTTATCCTGATTTGCCATCAGGTTACCAGATTTCTCAGTATCATCGTCCCATTGTTAGTGAAGGTTATATTGATATTGATTTAGAAGATGGATCAATCAAACGTATTGGTGTGACCCGGCTTCATCTTGAACAGGATGCGGGTAAAAGCATCCATGATTTGCATCCAAGTAAGACTTACATCGACTTAAACCGTAGTGGTATTGCGCTTATGGAAATTGTCTCAGAGCCTGATATTCGTTCTTCAGCAGAGGCTATGGCCTATGTGAAGAAGCTTCGCTCCATCATGCGATATTTAGGAACGTGTGATGGCAACATGGAGCAGGGCAGTTTGCGTGTAGATGCGAACATATCACTAAGGCGCCCAGGTGCTCCATTTGGAACCCGGGCTGAAATTAAAAACGTCAACTCCATTCGTTTTCTAGGTCAAGCCATCGAATATGAAATCCAACGCCAATTGGAAATTTTGGAGGATGGGGGAACTATCGTTCAAGAAACTCGTCTTTTCGACCCTGGCAAAGGTGTGACGCGGTCCATGCGCAGCAAGGAAGATGCACATGATTATCGTTATTTTCCTGATCCTGATTTGCCGCCCTTGCGCCTGTCAGCTGAGCGTATTGAAACTATTAAGGCTTCTTTGCCTGAATTACCCGATGTAAAGCGACAACGCTTTATGAATGATTTAGGGCTGCCTTCTTACGATGCCAGTGTCATGGTCAGTGAGCGGGAAATTGCCGACTTTTTTGAATCAACGCTGCAAGAAAGTCAGGCCAAAGACAAAAGTCAAGCCGCAAAGCAAATTGCCAACTGGTTGATGGGGGATGTGTTTGCTGCTTTGAATCGGGAAAATCTCACCATTGAAACGATGCCAATCGGAGCTAAACATTTGGCGCAATTGGTAGATCTAATCTTAGATGGAACCATTTCAGGAAAAATTGCTAAGGATATATTTGCCAAGATGTGGGATACCAAATCTCTGCCTGCAGAATTAGTGGAAAGTTTAGGTTTGAAGCAAATTTCTGATACCAGCGTCATTGAACAAGCCATTGATGCGGTTCTTGCCCAGCATCCAGACAAAGTTACTGAATATCAAGCTGGGAAAGTTCAATTGTTTGGATTCTTGGTGGGACAAATCATGAAAGCCACCCAAGGTAAAGCCAACCCAGGTTTGGTGAACCAAATTCTAAAAGATAAGATTGGCTAATTTTGCTCAACATCTTCTCAAGGTAAAAAGCTCTTGAGTCTCAAGAGCTTTTTTTTGAACTTAGGAGTGAAAAAGGAGCAGACCATAGCTAATTTCTCGGTTAAAAATAGTTTTGAAAGGTGCATTGCATCAGATAAACAGATTTTATCTGATAAAGCAGCAACATCATTCGTGGATAATTAACAATGAGGATTATTGTGTATGCAGGTTGCAACAGTGTGTTTTAAACGTCTTTTTAAGGTGCTATTGGCCTTTTTATGGAGCATACAATTTTCACTGGCTATGGAAAATTCTATTTGGGAACCAGATTTCTCAGATCTTTTTCATGATACACCTTCTATACTTCCACAGCCCATACTTCCACAGTCCGTGGAAGAAAAGCTTATCCCTGAATTAGAATACAGATTTGCCTTTCTAATACATGCCCAAATGCAGTCCGCAAAGCCTGATTCCGTGTGGCTGTCCATCGATTCTCTGGAGTCTGATACAGACTTGGCAGGGACAACCTGGTTTAGAACCACCAAATTATCGATTTTAGAGTGGAATGAAACGAAAAGAAATGAATCAAGGTCTGTGGGTTACATGATATTGTTTGAAAATCCTTTGCAGTTATATTTCAAAGGCCCTTTTCACCTAGAATTTATTTGTATCTTTGAAGAATTCTCACGCAGAGGGCGAGGGGGGAAAGCTCTTGATGCGCTCAGATCTGTAGCTCAATATCTTTGTTCGTACAATCCCATGTACCAATTCATCTCATTAAAATCAGGCGATGTGGAGTACCAAGGGGTCCAAATGTATGGTGTTCCGAGTCGGGTAAAGTTCTACCTTAATAATGGTTTCCAGTTTCATCCGAAGGCGATCGAGTTAATTCAGTTCCTGTCCACTAAACATTTTGTAAGAAAGTTAGACAAAAAGCAATTTTGGAAGTATTTGATGGATTATGAGTTCATGGACGAGGCGATGTGCCAAGATCACCCAACTGAAGAATTAAAAAAATCTGCCAATATTGTTTTAGGCATTTTAAAAGAATCTGAAATGTTGGAAGATGAGCCTTTTAATAAGCTTTTGACCAAAGTGAAAACTCATAGCAGCTTCTTTGCCCCTTATATTCTTGACCGAGCCTACTATGATTCAACGGTGACTGATGAAGAGCAAAGTCATTTTGATAAGTATCTCTATTATATGATTATGGATGTAACCGCTCCCTTGCCCCCTTTCCAATCAACCCTAGCGCATTTTAATTGTGCTGATACTGAGTTTAAGGAGAAAATGTGGAAGGGAAAACATCCGCTTCTTTTAGACCAAATTAGCTTGAATCGAACCATTAGAAATTTGCTAAAATGGCAAATTTCTAAAAAAACTAAAAAACAGACTCAAAAATTAAGGAAAAGAAGACAAAACCCAAAGAATTAGCAGCTCTCAAACTTAAATATGAAGTGATTAGAGGTGATCCTTTTCAAGCGTTGGAGAGTTCAAGGAATGAGTGGATGTGGCGCCCCTGTCCAATCAAGATCTTGAGGCGGATAATCTTGGAAAAGATGTCTTAAATGTTTGTTGATATATCTGTTAATGTCTATCACGTCTGTGAATAATGAGATCTTCCTCGGTTGATAGTGGAGGCTATGAATGATGGTTTTTCCAGAGAATGTATTCAGCATGGACAGTGTTTGACAATACTGATCATCCAGATGGAACATCATATCAAATTTTACGCCGCCTTGCTCTAAGTATAAGTCGAGCACAGGGCCTTTCTCCCATCCATGAGTGTAAAGAATATTCTGGTCATCAAAAAAGGGAAGATGAGGATGTTGAACAGTATTAAATTTTGTTGGATCAAGAGTAAGCGAACCTTTGGGTAATTTTTTTAAAGGATGTTGACTTTCCCCTTGGCAAGCTAGGTTAATGATGGATTCAAGTTGTTTGACGGTATAGGTCCGACTGGCCTCATCCCCCGGGCGTGCTGTATTAATGAAAACTGTAATTCCCTCATCCATAGCTCTTTGCAGAAGGGCAGGTAATTGTGGGGACATCAAACGTTTTATCTTTAAAGTTCTTAATCTCTGCATTAAGGCAGTAGAGTTTTCCTGATGAAATGAAATACTCAAGTGGGTCACCGCATTAAGGACAGCTTGGTCAACGGATGAGAGATTTGTCTTATCTTTAATCTCCAGAAAGTGGCGATAAAGACGTTCTTCGCTGAGCACGATGGTGTCATCAAAGTCTATGGATAAGCCGACGGATCTGCCACTAAACATACTAGAAATAGAAAAAATATGCTCAAAGGCTAACAAGATATCAGGGATGCTCCTCCATGTGGAGCTTACCCCTGGATATAGGGTCATAACAGGTATACAAGAGGACTCAATTGGAATTAATTCAGCTCCCATTGACTCGAATGTTTTATGTTTAGAAAATTCATCTAGTTCTTTGTTAATCTTGGCAAAAGAGAATCGTAAAAAGAATGGCTTTTGTTTAGGATAAGCAGTATCCAGAAAGCTTTTAAAGCTCTTTTGGGTTATGATGCTTTTTAAGGATTCAAAGAAAATAGGATCTGCACAAATATAATCTAAAAGTTTATCGCTATCTTCATTGTAATCGTCAGGATCATCACAAAAGCACTCGTCATATTCTTTTGAACAAGAAGCATCCACTTGGGTTGAAAAAACTGTGAGAACTCCAATTGTGCATTGGTTAATCGTTATCATCCATTTCCAGTATGGTTTTGGATTAGCGTCGTACTTATCGAGTGCGTCTTGCAGTCTCTTCTTGAAGGAAAACTGGTCAAAGGGTGTGTAGAGGGGGAAGATCATGTTGGCACGATAAACGTCGAAGCGAAGATCGTCGGGTAATTTGTCCAATTCGTACCTTTGTAAGTCAGGTGCTATCGTTGATTCGTAAAGCGATTTGAATACCTCAAGGTTCAAGATATGTTTATTCGCCTCTGAAGTGGAATCTAGAGAATCCTGACTGTAAGGGGCAAGGGCTTTTTGAATAGATAATTTAAGGTTTAGGGCCGGGATAGCCGAGGCCTCTTCATCTAATGCATATAATGCAAAAGGAAGTATGGTTAAAACAACCACAAGAGATAAAGTTCTTGTCCAAAAATTCATGGTTTGTATGTCAGAAAATTTAAAAAAACCTAAGGATGAGGTTGATCGTAGTTTTGGATCACAAAATCTAGTTTTTTAGCTGAGCTTTTGGGCATCTTGTACCAACATTGAACACCACTGGAGGTGAGTGTGCGAATGCGATCTACTAAGGGACCGCGCTGATGAATAACATCACGAATTTCATCAAGCGTTTCATCTGTTAATGTTGTTTGCCACGAGTCATCCTCGGCTCGTGAAATGTTACTGACAAATTGATCATCAATGGAATTGGGGCAAGGGGGAGAAAATGTGTTTGCATAACAAGCGCTTAGTATAAGCAGTGAGATAACCATAATTCGCCCCTAATGAGAATGAACTATATATACAGTACCATTTTTTTGTGATTAATAAAACTTGGTTGCGGGGGCTGGATTTGAACCAACGACCTTCAGGTTATGAGCCTGACGAGCTACCGGGCTGCTCTACCCCGCGGTAGATGTAACTCGTTTATATATCACTCAGGAGTCTAATTGCAACATAATTTTTTAGAAAAAAAGATTCACTAGATATTGACCATAAAAAAGTTCAATATAGAGAAAATATATACTAAAGATTGAGGCGAAGTGTGGTCGGACAGCGACGGCAAAGCGTTGAAATAGCACGGTTTGAACATGTGGGCTTGACCTATCCTAATGGTCATCATGTTTTAAATGGGTTAAGTCAGTCGTTTTATGTGGGATCCTTTACCTTTCTCACAGGAGTTAGTGGCGCTGGCAAAACGACCCTTTTAAAACTTCTTTATGGTGGTGAAAGAGCGACCAGTGGGATTACAAGGGTGTTTGGTAAAGATGTTTCCAAGCTCTCGAGTTCAGATCTGCCTCAGTTTCGTCAACGCATAGGCATTGTCTTTCAAGATTGTCGACTGCTTTCCCATTTATCTGTTCTAGATAACGTGGCATTAGCTCTTAAAATTACAGGTGCCGATTTAAATGTGGCACGCAAACACGCCAAAGAGCTACTTCATTGGGTGGGCTTAGGGCGGCATTTGGATCATCATCCGAATGTTTTATCCGATGGTCAAAAACAACGAGTGGCCATAGCCAGAGCGGTGATTAATAGGCCTCTTTTACTCCTTGCTGATGAACCCACTGGGAACTTAGATTATGAAGCTGGTTTTCGTCTCATTCGATTATTTGAGGAGCTCAATAAGATAGGGACAACGGTCGTTATTGCCACTCATAATAAGTCCCTTATTTCAGAATTTCCTTATCCTGAACTAGAATTAAAGCATGGACGATTATTAACTGTCGATCATCATCACGTAAGAGCAACCCATCATGGCCATTAAAATGCACCAAGACATCGATGAGATTCCCATTAACCAAGATTCCATGACAAGATATGTTTCATGGATTATGGCGCTTTTAGTTTATCTGCTGTGTTTGGTTTTAGCTGGTGCAGCATCTATCAGTTCTTCTTTACAAAAGTGGCAAACTGGAGTGAGTCATCGTCTCACAGTAGAAATCCCTTTGCAACATGAATTGGATCGAGATCGGATTGTTCCCACTGTGGTAAGTTTACTCAAAACTTTACCTGGCGTTGCAGGCGCAATTCCTCTTGACCAATCTGGAGCTATGGGATTATGGCAACCTTGGTTTAAGGGCGCTGATCGATCATCCAACCCCCTGCCTGCCTTTGTGGATGTGGATTTGGATCCCAATTATAAAGGGAATATTAATGAACTCGCAGGCCAATTGTATCGAGTAGCCCCAGGGGTTAAGATCGAAACTCAACATCGATGGCAGGAGACCATTGCCGTTTTGCGGGCCTCTCTTCAGGGGATTGCTTATATATTTGCAGCTTTAATCGCTTTAACCGTTGTCATAACTATTTCTCTCGTGACCCAATCAGGATTAGCAGCACATCATGAAGCAATCAGTGTTTTGCGGTTTATTGGTGCACAGAACAGCTATATATCACGCAAGTTCCAATCTCATGCAATGAAATTGTCCTGTCGGGGTGCTTTTATTGGCTTTTTAGCCTCTATGCCGACACTTATTTTCTTAAATTACTTGTGTGGTCCTTTGGGCGTGCCTGAATGGGTCCGTCCTACCCTAGATATTAATTTGTTTCTCATAGCTATCGCTGTTCCAGCAACGGTTATTGTGCTAAGTGTTTGCGTGGCACGATTTGCAGTATTTAAAACCCTAAGCCAAGTATGCTAAATTCTATTAACGGTGTCCTGACAAAGGATTCGTAATAGGAACGTAAACAATTAAAATCATATTGATTCATGAGAAGACTTCTAAATTTGATCTTAGTCCTCTCTATTTTGGTGTTTTCATGCTGGATAGGGGGATTCTTCTATTTTGTTAAACATCTTTCCTACAGGGCGGATGATTTAGAGACTCGTACCGATGCTATTGTGGTGTTAACCGGGAGCGCTTGTCGGATTACTGAAGGTGCCCATTTATTAGCTAAGGGATATGCAGATCATTTATTTATTTCAGGGGTTCCTGAAAAATTATCCAAAAAGGTTTTGCTATTAGGGGGTAATTGTCCTTCTCATTTAAATGAAAGGGACCTAGCGTATCTATTGCCCAAAACATTTGTAGGTCATGAAGCCACTACTACGAAAGAAAATGCTTTGGAAACCTTAGGTTGGGTTCAAGAAAATAATATAAAGTCTATTCGTTTGGTTACCTCTTTCATGCATCTGCCGCGTAGCCTTATCGAATTTAAACGCCATATGCCCCACATTAAGATTATTCCCCACCCTGTAACCGCAAGTGCTGCTCATCATAAAAAGTGGTACCAAAACTGGACTGTTTTCTCTAAGCTGTTTTGGGAGTATAATAAGTATTTATGGGTTCATATTCCTTGGTTGCCTAAAAGTCCCACCTCTAATGAGAGTCTAATAAAGTCATAGGATGATGCAAAAAATACGATCTATTCTTTTCGATATTGCTTTTTATACTGGTTCAGTGATCTTAGTGATCATACTTTTGCCTTTGTTGCTAGGGCCCCGACGCTGGGCTGCTATACCTCCCTGGCTTTGGTCTTTAATGACCGATTTCTTAGCTAGAAAAATATTGGGCTTAAGGTATGAGGTAGAAGGCTGGGAGAATGTCCCTGAGCTCCCTTTTATTATAGCTTGTAAACATCAGTCCGCTTGGGAAACCTTGGTCATGTCTAAGTTGTTTCCCGGATGCGTGTTTGTCCTAAAACAAGAATTGATGTATATCCCGCTAGTTCAATTATACTTTAAGCGCCAGCGCTCTATTGCGGTTAATCGCAAACTGGGAATTAAAGCTATCAAGAATATGGTGGAACAAGCAAAACCTATTCTTGAGGACAAACAACCAATCTTTATTTTTCCTGAAGGAACGAGGGTTTCAGTTGGTGACAAGGGAGAGTATCACCCCGGTGTTGCTGCTTTATATAAAGAACTTAATGTGCCTGTTGTACCCATTGCGCTTAATTCTGGATTGTTTTGGGGGAGACGACATTTCATAAAAAAATCTGGTGTTATTAAGGTGGTCATTTTACCCCTCATAAATCCAGGCTTGAATCGGAAAGAATTTATGGCCAAGCTAGAAACATGTATTGAAGAAAAAACAGCAGAGTTGTGTCAGATTGGGGATAAAAATGCGTAAACTGGTTCTCTTGAGCGGTATCTGTCTTGCTGGAGTGTTAGGCCTGGATATCGGCAAACATTGGTACTTTAAAAATTTTCTAGAAACCCAGATTAAGGCTGCAAACTCGAGAGTAACCGCTGAAAAAATCGAACTCAAAATTCGCCCATTTTCAACCACCGTCCAGATAAATGGTATGACATTGAGAAATGATCAAGGCATTTTTCAAATCAAAGAGTTAACCATGCGTCAAAAGATTCACCAGTTTCGAGGAGCTCATGTCCAGGGTACTGATTTGTCTTTAACCGATTATGTGACAGTGGCTAATGTTCAAGGTGTTTTGCAAATCAACCGGGATCATAACGAATGGGTGTTTGAGGGGGATCCATTTCATTTGACCACCATTGAAACTAAATTGCCGAACGTGCACTTAACAGCAAGAACTTTAGAAACCACCTGGCATTATTTTACTAAGTCTCGGGAGATTGATTTTATCTTTAATGCGCCCCATTTCGCCATTGATGAAGCAGACACCATTGGGCTAAGAGGGGCCGGGCGGGTGAATTTGACAGAAAAGCCTAAAGGAAATGTGGACTTGCGCGTAAGCGGCATTGATCGTCTCAGTGAGATTTTGGTGAAAAACAAGGTGATTACCAAAACGCAAGCTCAATTAATTAATTTCGGTGGCCAACTTTTAGGCGGACAAGATGGAGAAGTGCCTCTGCCATTGCGCTTTGAAGCCGGTAAGTTTTATATTGGTCCCGTTGAAATAGGCTAAGCAAGGCGGCGACAGAAACTTCATTCCTATCAGATGTACAACAGGTCTGATAGGAAAACTATAATTAAAGATATCCTGAAAATCGTGCATTTATTGTAATAAATAACAAAAATATATAAATAATCACAATATTATCACAAAAACCTCTCTGTAATTAAAAAGACATAAAAAAATATCTGAATATTTCCAATAAAATATTGAAAATATCGAAAATCATCACCAGTTCATTCTCATGAGGATTTTAAAGAAAAATATTATCATGAGAAAATATATTGCCGTGTCCATCTTTTTGATGGGTGGATTAAACGCTTATGCAATGGATGCTCCAACAGATTACAACCGAATTAGCGACATTCTCGCACGTCCCCTCATCAAATTTGATGAACGAGAAATCGAAGAAGAATTAGCTGAGTTGATGGGGGGGACACTTCAAACATCTATCTCTAAAAACTTATCTGTCGAAGATGAATATGAGCTCATGCGCCAAGAAATGGAGATAATCTCTTCTGAAGAAGAATCTGAGCTGAAAGCTTTGGAAAGAGAGCTTGAGCTGGAAGAACAACAAAAGATCCAAATTATCGATAAACTGACAGCTTCAGAAATATTAGAAGACTTTGTGATAGTAGAGAAGGACATTCTTCCTCTGGCTATTTCTCAACCTAGTCTATTCACAACCCTTCTTTCCTATCTTCCCTTTTGGAAGAAGAAGTAATTAAAAAAAATCGTCAAAGGGATTTATACGATGAAAAAATGCATTTTATCTTTAGCTCTTGCTAGTAGTGCTTTTGCAACAGACCAAGATATCGATTCTAAACCAACTGCCGTACGTCAACATGTTCAGGCTTTAAAACAGGGAATGGTAAATAACAAAGAAAATATTGACCATTTTCTTAAACTAAACTCTAAAATTCAACAGCTAAATCAAGCTAAAGTTCAATACCCACATCTTAAAGATAAAATTGATCTACGGATAAAGCAGCTTAGGGAAGAAAAATCTAAGGTTCAAGAAGAGGGTGTGGCGATACGTGAAACTTTAAAAAGCCAGGTGAAAGCTATGGAAGTTCTTAAGCCACAACCCGTTGCACAACCCACATTTATTCAAAGAATGATGAGTGGGTTGTTATCTCCCATTCAATGGCTGTGGTCCAAAGTTTGGTAGAAAAGGGTTCAATGTTACCTCAATCCTCATAGGCATATTTGATATATTCTTTGGTCTCTGGTTGCTGTGGAGCGGTAAACAGTTGGGATGTTGAGCCTGCTTCCACAACCTGACCTTTTAACATAAAAACTGTATAGTCCGCTAAGCGCAAAGCTTGTCTCATGTTGTGAGTCACAATAATTATCGTATATTCCTGACGGAGTTGTTTGATAAGTTCCTCGATATGTCTCGTGGTAATGGGATCAAGGGCTGAGGTTGGTTCATCAAAGAGGAGAACTTGAGGGTGTACGGCAATGGTGCGAGCGATACAAAGACGTTGTTGTTGACCTAAGGAAAGTCCGTAGGCTGGTTGATCCAGCCGATCTTTGACCTCCTCCCATAAAGAAGTTTGGCGCAAAGCCCATTCTATACGCTCCTGAAGTTTTTTCTTAGATAATTTTTCATGAAGACGTATGCCAAAAGCTATATTTTCATAAATACTCATAGGAAACGGTGTTGGTTTTTGAAAAACCATCCCGACCATTGTTCTCAAGTGAATCAGATCGCAATCATCATCTAGAATATTTTTACCGTCCAGAAGAATTCTCCCAATAGCTTTATGGGTTTTATATTCTTGATAGATGCGGTTAAAAGTTCTAATCAGCGTTGATTTTCCACTCCCTGAATATCCAATTAAAGCGGTTATTTGATTTTCAGGAATGGCTAGATTGATGTTTCTTAAGACGTGATTTTCTTTGTAAAAGAAATTTAAGTTCTGGGTTTCAATTTTATTTTTCGTCATTTTGCCGTGCTCCTTAAAAGATTCCAGGATCGCGCTTGAGAGTAAAACGGGCAATGATATTTATCATCAAAACCCATAAGGTAATCAGCATTGCGCCACACCACGCTAAACGTTGCCAATCATCATAAGGGCTCATGGCAAACTGATAAATTACCGTGGGTAGATTGGCGATGGGCTTGTGAATATCTACGCTCCAAAATTGATTGTTAAGGGCTGTAAATAGCACAGGCGCAGCTTCTCCGCTGATACGTGCGGCGGCTAAAAGAACACCAGTCATAATGCCGGAACGAGCTAAGATGGATAAAATATGCTTGATGGACTCAAATTTGGTGGCTCCTAGGGCAAGAGCATTTTCTTTTAAAGTATGGGGAATGAGCCTGAAAGTATCCTCTGTGACCCGAACGACAATGGGAATGACGATCAGCGATAAGGCTAGCATACCAGCAAAAGCTGAAAACTTTTGAGTGTGGACAACATAAATTTCATAAATATATAACCCAAGAATAATGGAGGGAGCACTCAGTAAAATATCATTCAAGAAACGAATGATATGGCGCATTATGGGCATTTCATGCTGATATTCTGCCAGATAAATCCCGGTAAAAATGCCAATGGGGGCGCCTATAATAAGGCCGCCAAGGGTTAATAAGATGCTTCCTACTATAGCATTGAGTAACCCACCATCACTTCCAGGTGGTGGAGTCATCTCTACAAAAATTTCCATGGTTAACCCAGAAAAACCGCGATAGAAAACGGTAGCAATAATCCACATAAGCCAAGTCAGGCTCACGCCCATGGCAAGCGTTGAGAGGAGAGTCGCGATATGGTTGACAATTTGACGTTTTTGCTTGCGTTTCCTTCGATTAGAACTCATGACTATATCCCTTGCTTTTGAGCAGATAGAAGAAATTTCGAAACAGCAATAATGGCGAATGTTATAATGAATAATACAAGCCCTAAGGTCACCAGGGAGGCTAGATGCAAAGGGGTAGTTGCTTCAGCAAATTCATTGGCAAGAACTGATGAGATTGTACTTCCTGGCATAAGTAAAGAGGGAGAGAAACGATGGGAATTTCCAATAATAAAGGAAACAGCCATGGTCTCCCCAAGCGCTCTTCCAAGACCTAAGATAACCCCTCCAACCAGAGCAATCTTAGAATATGGTAAAATAATATATCGCGCCACCTCCCAGCGGGTTGCTCCAAGACCATAGGCCGATTCTTTTAATAGACTGGGAACGAGAGCAAAGGCATCACATAAGACAGAGGTAATGAAGGGCAGAATCATGATCGACAAAATCACGGAGGCCGATAAAACACCAATTCCTGAAGGGGGGGCTTGGAATAAAAAGCCAATAGTTGGGCTTTTGCCCAGAGTATTACTCAGCAAGGGATACACATGATTGGCAAAGAAGGGGGCAAATTGTAATAATCCCCACATGCCATAAATGATACTTGGGATACCAGCTAAAAGTTCAAAGCTAATTCGTAAAAATCCCTTCACGGATCCCGGAGCAATTTCACGAATAAAAAAAGCGATGGCAAAACTCAAGGGTGTAGCGATGCAAATAGCTAAAAATGAAGTGACCACCGTCCCAAACAGGGGGGTAAAAGCACCAAACCTTTCATGGACAGGATCCCATTCTGCCGAGAAGAGGAATTTTAATCCTACAGACTTTAAAACTGGCTCAGCTCCTTGATATAAAACCCAAAATAGACTTATAAAAATAAAAAGAATAAGGCTTGATCCTGTCATTAGGGTATATTTGAATATCCTATCTTTAACAACTTTCATCAGTGTCATGGACGTAATAGGGCTCCTATAGGGTATGACATAAGGTGAATGGTCTTTGATAGAATTTTATACAAAATTTTCACTGATGGATATCGAAAGATGGTTAATGGGGTTAAATAAAGAATAGTGTTTCCTCAAAAATGAGATATTTAACCCTCGATTAATAAACAAGGTTTCATAATAAAGGTATAAACACATCCTCTTATGGATTTTGAAGGCGGGAAAACTCTTATGATACCATTTTCAAAAAACTGGCGTTCATGGGTATTTGGTTGTGGTCTCTTTTCCGTCTTACTTCCCCAAGGGGCAGGGTCGGCAACCATTACAGGGGCAGGGGCGACCTTTCCATACCCTTTATATGCTAAGTGGGCAGAGCAATATCGATCCCATTCAGGCGGGGTTGAGCTTAATTATCAATCCATCGGGTCAGGAGGAGGTATAAAACAAGTTATCGTAAAAACAGTGGATTTTGGTGCAACCGACAAACCTTTGAAAATGGATGAAAGCGATCACGGTAAAGATTCACTTAAAAAGCATAATTTGTTGCAATTTCCAGCTGTGATTGGCGGCGTTGTCGTCGTTTACAATTTGCCTGATGAAAAGAAGCAAAAATTGAAACTATCAGCCCAGGTTTTAAGCGAGATTTTTTTAGGGAAAATTACCAACTGGAATGATGGGCGTTTGAAAAAAGATAATCCTGAGGCAAATTTTCCTGATTTACCTTTAACAGTGGTTCATCGATCCGATGGCTCGGGCACAACGTTTTTGTTTACCAGTTATTTGTCCAATATCTCTGAACAATGGGCCAAGACAGTAGGTTTTAATACGGCAGTTGCTTGGCCCATAGGTTTTGGATCTAAAGGGAATGAAGGGGTGGCCGCTACTGTATTATCTACACCTGGTGCCATTGGTTATGTTGAATACAGCTATGCAAAACCTAATCATATGTCCTATGCGCAATTAGAGACAACGCCAGGTGTATTTGTTGAACCCTCCATAGAATCTTTTCAAGCCGCTGCTTCCAAAGCCCAATGGGATAAAAAAGATGGATTTTATATGTTGTTAACCAACCTCAATAGCGCGGACTGTTGGCCAATTACTGGAGCTTCTTACATCCTAATTCATAAAACTGTTGAAGCAGCACGCCAAGAAAATATTCTACATGTTTTAAAGTTCTTCCATTGGGCTTTTAGCCAAGAAGGGCAGAAGATCGCTACCGAACTCAGTTATGTACCTCTACCACAATCCCTGGTAGATCAAATTGTTGACTCATGGTCTGAGGTTAAGGATATCTATGGTCAGGTGATTTGGAAGGTGGAGGAGGTAAAGAAATAAAACAATTTAACCAAGTGGTGAGGAAGGTAAAGGGGTGATTGGTAATTTGTTCTTTACGTTCCTTGTCTAGCGATTTTTAAAAATAATGTGGATCCCCACACAGATAATAAAGGTACCAAAAATTTTAGATAATGTTTTATTGGTAAACATAAAAGCAAGATTGGAGCCACAGTAAGAGCCCGCTAGAAAACCAAGGGCGACAAGTAAAGCAATTTTAAAATCCACATACCCTTCTTTGTAATAAGACCAAGCTGCTAGAAGGCCAATGGGGGGGACCATCAATGCCAGAGTGGTTCCTTGGGCTAAATGTTGAGATAAACCAAAAAAATAAACTAGGGCAGGGACAATGATGATTCCTCCACCTAAACCAACCAAACCACTGAGTGTACCAGCGCACAGCCCTAAGAAAATGAGGGAGATCATTTCAATCAAGACTCCATTGGGTTTCAAGTTTCTAAAGTATCATGAGGGTGAGCAGGTGGCAATATTGGTGATCTGAGAGGGCAAGATTATTCTTTAAGAAGGGGGTGAATAAAGAAAAGAGGAGAACCAATCTCCTCTGATAGCTCTCACTCCCAAGCAGGCAAGATAGCTCCCCTAAACTCTTCATTAATGTATGTTTTTACATCATTTGAGTGGTAAACTTTAACCAATTTTACTATGTCTGGGTCATGTTCACGACCTTTTTTGACAGCAATAATATTGGCATAAGGAGAATCTTTTGATTCGATGAATAATGCCTGTTTGGGATCCATTTTGGCAAGAATAACCCAGTCTGTATTGGTAATTGCCAGATCAGCTTCCCCTAGAGCTTGAGGAACAAGTGGCGCTTCAAGCTCAATAATCTCAAGCTTTTTCGGGTTGTCTTGAATGTCTGCTAAGGAAGGTAGGTCACAGGGCTTTAGTTTTACTAGGCCTTTTTCTTCTAATAATTTTAAGGCCCGTCCTCCATTAGTCGGGTCGTTTGGGATAATGACTTTCGCGCCTTCCTTCAGCTCCTCAATTTTTTTGATCCTTTTGGAATACGCTCCAAGCGGCATGATCACTGTTTTGGCAATGCTGGTAATTTCATAACCACGAGCTTTGACTTGCTCCTTCAAGAAAGGTTCGTGTTGATAACAATTAGCTTGAATCTCACCATTATCTAACGCGGCATTTGGTGTGATAAAATCATTAAATTCTATAATGTCGATTGTTAATCCATCTTTTTGCGCAACTTCTTTGACTTTTTCCATGATCATGGCATGAGGACCTGCGGTAACGCCAATTTTAAGAGCATGGGCGGCTGTAGACAATAGTGCAATTGCTGCAAGAATTCTGTAGATCATGGGAAACCTCAAGTTTACTTTGTTAATTTTTGGGTCAGCCAATTACCAGCGCTTTGTATCCCTTGAACCATAATAATCAGAATGATTACGATGATAGTCATAAAGGGTAAATCATAACGTTGATAGCCATAGCGGATAGCTAAATCGCCAAGTCCGCCCCCTCCCACAGCACCTGCCATAGCAGAAAAGCCGATAATATTAATAATAACTGTGGTTATTCCAGAAATAATGCTTGGTAGAGCTTCTGGCAACAGAATTTTTGTAATGATTTGATGGTGACGTGCCCCAAAAGCTAGCCCTACTTCATTTAAAGCGCTGGGAACCACGCGAAATGCATCTTCAGTAACACGAGCCACCAAAAGAAGGCCTGCTAAACTCAAAGGAATAATAGCCGCATAGGTGCCAATGGACGTGCCAACCAAAAAGCGAGTGGTTGGCATGAGGAGTACCGTTAAAATAATATAAGGAATAGATCTGACTGCATTGACCAGAAAATTTGTGGCTTGAAACAAAATAGGATTAGGTGATAAACCAGAAGGCCGCGTAACGGTTAAAAGTACAGCTAAAGGCAAGCCTAAGACAATAGAGATGCCACTGGATATAAAAACCATGGATAGGGTCTCCATAAGACCTTTAAGCAGCAAATCGATCATGAATGGCTCCGTTGAATATAACCAATGATCTCAGCAGCTACCTGATTGTGAGCAAAATGGGTCATGACCGGTTCAACTTTATCTCTTTCATAAGGAAGACGGATAATCAAAGATCCAAAGGCGGTCTCCCGTACGTGGTCGATACTGCCAGCAATAATATTAACAGGGAGTTGATATTGCTGAACAAGATCAGCAATTACTGGCCGCTGGCTCGAATTTCCTGAGAACATAAGCCTAATGAGAGCATCACATTCGCCTAAAGGTTTATCCTTTAATTGTGCAGTGATGCGGTTTGGTAACTCTTTGGTAAATAAGTAGCTGAGGAGGGATTGAGTTACAGGATGACGGGGGGCGGTTAAAATCTCCTCAATGGTTCCTGATTCAATAATTTGACCACGGTCCATCACATAAACCATATCGCATATTTCTCGAACCACTGACATGTCATGGGTAATCATCAATACACTGACACCTAAGTCTTGGTTGAGTTGACGCAGGAGGGCTAAAATTTCAAGAGTGGTTTCAGGATCAAGGGCTGAAGTAAATTCGTCACAAAGAAGAAGTTTTGGCTTAATTGCAAGGGCACGGGCAATAGCAACCCGTTGTCGTTGCCCACCGCTCAGCTGAGCTGGGTAATGAGTGAGCTTGTCTTCTAAACCTACCAAACGGGCAAGTTCATGGACATATTCACAATCTACATGACCTAGCCATTCCATGGGAAGGGTAATGTTCTCAAAGACTGTTCGACGGGATAAAAGGTTAACGGTCTGAAATACTGTTCCAATAGAACGTAAAAGCTCACGCTTTTGAGCTTTGTGGGCAGTGATCAGATCAACTCCATCCAGCCATATTTGGCCTGTCTCTGGTGCTTCAAGTCCATTAAGACAACGCATGAGCGTACTCTTGCCAGCTCCGCTGCGGCCAATAATACCAACAACTTTTCCCCGAGGCAGACCAAAGCTTATTTCATTTAAAGCGGGATAATCTAACTTTGGATAAATTTTTGAAACCTTGGAAAATTGAATAAAATCAAAATCTTGATTCATAAAACCTCTGATCATTCCATACAAAGACAGTTGTATATAGATCCTTATGAATGAACAAGAAAATTTTTAAAAAGCGTAATTTTCTTTCTAATATTAAAATAACGATAAGAAAAGGTTGAATGTTTGCTCCAATTTCGTAAAAAAGGAGTATGAAAATTTTAAAAGGGATATCTTTATGTCTTTATCATCCTCATTGATGGCAGGAAAGCGTGGCGTTATTATGGGTGTGGCCAATGACCACTCATTAGCGTGGGGAATTGCCAAAACATTAGCGCAACACGGGGCAGAATTAGCTTTTACTTACCAATCCGAAACATTGGAAAAACGGGTGGCTCCTCTAGCTCAGGAAGTTGGCTCATCTTTTTTGGTTCCCTGTGATGTTGGGCAAGAAGGTAGTGTTAAGCGTGCGTTCTCGATGTTAGCAGAAAAATGGGGCAACATTGATTTTGTGGTTCATGCCATTGCTTATGCCGATAAAAATGAATTGAAAGGAAAGTATTACGATACATCTCGCGATAATTTTCTCCATTCCATGAATATATCCTGTTATTCTTTTACCGAAACTTGTCGGGAAGCTGTTCCTTACATGAATGAAGGTGGATCACTGATCAGCTTAACCTATTATGGAGCTGAAAAAGTAATGCCTAACTATAATGTTATGGGTGTAGCCAAGGCAGCTTTAGAAGCCAGTATTCGGTATCTGGCTGTTGACCTGGGCGAGAAGGGGGTTCGTGTAAACGGTCTTTCTGCAGGACCTGTTAGAACGCTTGCTGCTGCTGGTATTGGCGATTTTCGTTACATTTTGAAATGGAACCAATTCAATTCTCCTTTAAAGAGAAATATTACCTTGGAAGATGTGGGAGGGTCGGCTTTGTATCTTTTAAGTCCTTTATCCAATGGTGTCACTGGCGAAATTCATCATGTGGACAGTGGTTATCACGTGGTGGGGATGAAAGCTATTGATGCGCCAGATATTTCTTTAGTCTAAATGCCCGGAAATCAATTTGGGCATTCTTTAGTCTTAACCAGTTGGGGGGAAAGCCACGGAACCGCCATTGGTGGTGTCTTGGATGGTGTTCCCCCAGGCATCCTTTTAAATCTTGAGTTCATCCAACAGGCTCTTGATCGACGTCGTCCTGGACAATCATCTTATGTAACGCCGCGTCAAGAGGCTGATCGCATCGAGGTTCTCTCAGGGGTTTATGAGGGTAAAACTCTTGGTACACCTCTTGCCTTTATGATCCGCAATACCAATCAAGATTCATCCGCGTACCAGGCTTACCAAAATGTTTTTCGTCCAGGCCATGCGGACTATGCGTACTGGAAGAAATACGGTCACTATGATCACCGAGGCGGTGGTCGTGCCTCAGCCCGTGAGACAGCGGTTCGGGTGGCTGCTGGAGCGATTGCTCAGTTGGTGCTGAATCATCTGCTCGGATTTATTCCCACAGTTCGCGCTGCTCTTGTACAACTGGGAACATGTTCGATAAATTACGAGTATTGGGATTGGGAAGAGGTTCAATCTAACCCTTTCTTTTGCCCAGATCCAACCTCAGTTCTACTTTGGCAAGAGTACTTAAAAGAAATTCAACAGCAAGGGCAATCTGTAGGAGCTTTGATCGAAGTTCATGCCAAAGATATACCTGCTGGCTTGGGAGAGCCTGTCTATGATAAGTTAGATGCTGATCTTGCAAAAGCCCTTATGAGCATTAATGCGGTTAAAGGGGTAGAAATTGGTGATGGCTTTGCGACAGTTTCAGCACCAGTAGGCTATGATGAAATGACAACAGATGACAAAGCTCCATTCTTAAGTAATCGTTCAGGCGGGATTCTGGGAGGCATTTCAACAGGACAAGATATTATTTGTCGATTAGCTTTAAAACCCACTAGCTCAACTCCTCAGCCTCGACAAACATTGACCCGCAAGGGGCAAGCTGTTAGGACAGAAATTCGTGGTCGTCATGATCCTTGTGTTGGAATTCGTGCTGTTCCTATAGCTGAAGCTATGGTAAATTTAGTCTTAGCAGATCATCTTTTGCGTTGGCGTGGCCAATGCGGTTTTAATCCGTTTTAATCTCAAGACAATGTAAATGGTTCATTAACCTTCTTAAAGTGATATTAGGTAGGTGATATGGGGGTGAGAAAAATGAGTGGGATCAAAAAAATAATCGTAGCATTTTTGGCAGTGATTGGGCTGCTCACTATTATGATTATGGCCACGGCTATTTATTTGCTAAGTAAGTATGTTGGACCTGGTTTAGAGGATGAAACTTTGACGACCAACTCAGTTCTTGTCCTTAAAGTAGGTGAAAATCCACTAAGCGAAGGGGCAAATCATACTCCTTTAGATTTTCTATTCTCCAACCGACAAAAATCTCTTCCAGAGCTTGTGCGGATGATTCATCAAGCGGCAAATGATCCCAGAATCAAAGGCCTTGTGATTAAAAATGAGGGTAGTCACTTTTCTCTTGCGCAAATTCAAGAGCTGCGTGAAGCCCTTCGAATTTTTAAAGATACCCATAAACCTGTCTATGCTTACAGTGATACCTTAGGTGAGGGCGGAAATGGGACTGGCGTCTATTATCTATGTGCCTCAGCTCATGAAATTTGGTTGCAGCCTCGCGGAAGTCTCAATTTAACAGGAATGGTCCTTGAATCTTACTTCTTAAGGGGACTTTTAGATGATTACAAGATCAAGACACAGATAGATAAGCGTGAGGCATACAAAGGGCTTGCGGAAAATTACATGAATAAGGAGTTTAGCCCAGAAGTACGAGCTAATCTGCAAAGTCTTTTAGATGATTTGATGGATCAGATGGTCCATGACGTAGGTCAAGATCGCCAGATAGAACCACAGAAATTTAAAGAGTTGGTGGATCATGGGCCTTATAATGATGCCGAAGCCCGTAATCTGAAACTGGTAGATTATTTGGGCCACTACGATGAATTGCAAAAGCACATTGAGCAAAAACTGGGTAAAGATATCAGTTTTATTTCTGATCGTACTTATGCCTATGAACTTAAGGAGTCTAACTTTGGCAATAAGATTGCTTTGATTTATGTGGATGGGACTTTGTTTGGCGATGTTAACCCTGCAATACGAGAAGAAAATGCTAACTCGCCGCGGCAGATTGCCAAACTATTGAATAAAGTAGTAGAAGACAAATCCATTAAGGGCGTTATTTTAAGGATTAACTCTCCAGGTGGGACGGTGACGGCAGCAGAAACCATTTGGCATGAAGTCAAGAAAGTTAAAGAGGCTAAAAAAACTATTATTGTTTCCATGGGCACCACAGCCGCATCAGCTGGATATCAAATTGCTGCGCCTGCAACCAAGATTGTGGCCAATCCTGCAACGATAACGGGTTCAATTGGCGTTGTTTCTGGTAAGGTTGTGGTGAATGGTGCGTTTAATCATTTCAACGTCCATTGGGATCGCATTAAGAGTGGTGCCAATGCGGGGATGTGGTCGATGACGGAAGAGTTTTCTCCCGATGGTTGGCGTAAATTGCAAGAAAGCTTAGATTATTATTATGACGACTTTCTGATGAAGGTAGCAGAAGGGCGTCAGATGGATAAAGTGGATGTTCGAAAGGTTGCTCAAGGACAAGTGTGGAGTGGCAGACAAGCTAAGGAACGTCACTTAGTGGATGAATTAGGTGGCCTCAGTAAAGCCATTGAAGTGATGAGAAAAGAACTAGGCCTTTCGAGTAAAGATTCCCTTCAAATTGTAACCTTGACGCCGCAAAAAGGGTTCTTTGGTGGCTTTTTTGATTTTGTGAATCAACAAGTGTTTAAGATGGTTTTTGGTCAGCTTCAGGAATACATTCCCCTCGAGTCTGTGTCATTAAGAGCTGTGCCTTTGTATGTAAGAAGCTAGATAAAATCCTGTTTATCGGGATATGGTTCCTGTTTGCCCTTACAGGATGTAACTTTTCTGTCTGTCGCCGCAATAACAGGGGGTGGTTGAAAAAACAACCACCCCTAAAACTTACCAGCTATAATATCTCTGAAACTCAAGAGGATGAGGGGAGCGGTCATAGGTGTGGACTTCTTCCCACTTCATAGTACAGTAGGCGTCGATAAAATCGCGAGAAAAGACATTCCCTTTCAATAAATATTCGTGATCTTCCTCCAAGGCCTCTAAGGCATTATGCAGGGAGTCAGAAACATGAGGTAAACGTTGAGCGACTTCTGTTTCTTCAAACAAGTTATGGTCGGATGCCTCGCCTGGGTGGATTTTATTGGCAATTCCATCAAGTCCTGCCATTAACATAGCGGCAAAAGACAGGTATCCATTGGCGGTGGGATCAGGAAAACGCACCTCAATCCGTTTTGCTTTTTCCCCATGAGATGTGGGGATGCGACAAGCAGCCGAACGATTTTGAGCGGAATAGGCGAGAATAACAGGCGCTTCATAACCGGGTACTAAACGTTTGTAACTGTTAGTCGTAGGGTTGGTAAAGGCATTTAAGCTGCGGGCATGCTTTAAAATGCCGCCAATATAATAAAGAGCTGTATCGGATAACCCGCTATACCTATCACCGGCAAAAAGAGGGGTAGCATTTTTCCAAATGGATTGATGGACGTGCATACCGGAACCATTATCACCAAAAATAGGTTTAGCCATAAAGGTCGCTGTTTTGCCATAGGAATGAGCTACATTTTTGACCACGTATTTGTAAATTTGCAGATTGTCTGCGGTTTCAATGAGGGTGCCAAATTGGAAGCCTAACTCATGTTGAGCGGGAGCTACTTCATGGTGATGCTTCTCGACCACAAGCCCCATGGCTGCCATGGTTGACATCATTTCGCTGCGCATGTCTTGCATAGAATCAAGAGGAGCAACTGGGAAATATCCGCCTTTTGGTTGAGGTCTGTGGCCATGACTGTTTAAACCCAAGGCACCATGATTGGCTTGCGGGAATTCATCTGATTGAATTTCATAGAAAGACTGACGTCCATTCACACCAAAACGAACAGCATCAAAGATGAAGAATTCAGCCTCAGGTCCAAAATACGCTTTCGTTCCCACGCCTGATGAAATGAGGTATTGCTCAGCTCTTAAGGCAATTGATCGCGGGTCTCGATCATAAGGAAGACGACTTTTTGGGTCCAAGACATTACAAATGAGAATACCAGTCGGGTGATTGGTGAAAGGATCTTCAAAAAAACGAGAAAGATCAGGTTGTAAGACCATGTCAGATTCATGAACAGCCCGCCAACCGGCAATGGATGAACCGTCAAAATATATGCCTTCCTCAATCAAGTCTTCACTCAAGGCACTGATGGGAAAAGATATATGGTGCCAATACCCTAGAATGTCCGTAAAACGAAAATCTATATATTCCAATCCACGTTCTGCAATGTAATTTGATAACGATGTATAGTTCACTTCAGCCCTCTTGATTAACAGTTATATCTTTTGAATAAAATGCCTGATGCCGGATAACTAGAAATAAAATGTTTAAAAATGTTTCGAGTCGCTTGTATGGAGAAAGTATATGGAGGTATCCTAATCAGATTTTTAAAGTATACTTAAGAGCTTATGTTTAAGAAACTCCTCTTTATAGAAGATAAATCAATGATCTATTGCAGTGGGTTAGAACTCAAAAATAGTTGCTCCTATAATGAGGTGTGGTAAAATAAAAAAAATAATTTAAATTTCACGTTAAGGTGTTTCCTGAAATAGAGCTCATTTCAAGCGGATCTTGAACTTATAAAAACTTACACTATCTATTTGCATTTACAAATAAAAGCGTGTATAACTGCGCCAAGGATATTTAAATTTTTCTCGTTAAGGAGTTTTTTGATGACTTCTGTTGATGTATTGGTTGCTCAAGCTCGTAATACCACTGGAACAGGTGCAGCTCGTGCAACACGTCGTGAAGGTCTTGTACCCGGTGTCGTGTATGGTAACAATAAAGAACCACAAATGATTGCCATGGACCCAAAAGCTTTGGTTAAGGAATTTCATAAACCAGGTTTCTTTAGCCGTTTGTATACCCTTTCTATTGAAGGCAAAGAACAACACGTTTTAGCCAAAGATATTCAGCTGCATCCTGTAACTGATCACCCTCTTCATGTGGACTTTCAACGTATTTCAAAAAATGCAAAGATTCATGTGAATATTCCGGTTGTCTTTATAAATGATGATAAGTGTCCTGGAATCAAGCGTGGTGGTTTGTTAAATATCGTTCATCACAGCTTGGAAGTTATCTGTCCTGCTGCAGCTATTCCAGAGCAAATCGTTGTGGACTTGTCTGGCGTTGGTCCTAACCAATCCATTCATATTGCTGACCTGAAAATGCCTGAGGGTGTCGTTCCTGCTCATCCAGAACGGGATAACACCATTGCAAACATCGTCTCCCCTGCATCTGGTGAAGATACCGCAGAAGAGGCTCAAGCCTAAAGGGTTTTAACCCCATGTATGTTGTTGTTGGTTTAGGTAATCCTGGTTCCAAGTATTCCTTAAACCGACATAACATAGGTTTTATGGCTGTTGACGTCATTGCTCAACAGCATAATTTCCCTCCTTTTAAATCCAAGTTTTCATCTGAAATTTCTGAAGCTCAGTTAGGGGGGCATAAAGTTATTTTATGTAAACCCATGACTTATATGAATTTGTCTGGGCGTGCTGTTCAAGAATTGATTCATTTTTATAAAGTGCCTCCACAACAGGTTTATGTGATTCATGATGACCTAGATCTATTGCCAGGGGTAATTAAAGTAAAAAAAAATGGCGGGAATGGTGGGCACAATGGTTTGTCTAGTCTCGATCAGTCTATAGGGAAAGACTATTGGAGAATCCGTCTTGGCATTGGTCATCCGGGACACAAAGGGGCTGTCAGCTCTTATGTGTTGAGCAACTTTAAATCGGATGATGAGGAGTGGTTAGCACCTCTTTTAGGAATTATCGGAGATGAAATTGGTCACTTACTTGGCCAAGATTTAGGTAAGTGGTTAACCAAAATCCATTTAAAGCTTAAGGGCCCTGATTGCGCTTAACGTCCTTCCACTTGTTGTAAATATTCGGCAAGGTCTTTTGTAAGATAATCAAGCATTTTTCTCTGTAACTCTCTGAGTTTGAGCAAAACTTCCTTTTTATTCTCCCTAGGTAAAGTTTTTAGGTCGTAGTACACAAAATACTTGAGGTGTTGATCGTTAATAAGGGGAGATGCAGGTAGTAGTCTTGCTTGGAATTTATTAGCTCTCACAGCGGCCTCGATTGCTGGGAAACCTGGTAACCTACCGTTCATCTTAAGGTAGTTTTGAAATTCTGTGGTCGAGGAATTCTGATAAGTTTTAATAATTTCAAAAGTTTTAGCTTGGAACATAGGGCTTGCGTTAATTGGATACCCAAACTCCTTAGACAAATAAACCACTTCGTTGACTAAGTCCTTGTGCACAAAAAACTGGATCATACATCCTGAGACGAGATCCTGATATTCTTGCATTAAGGTAAGATATTTATCGAGTGTGCGACTTGTATCATTAACATAGGGTTGAAGTATCTCTCCAAGTATTTTCTCAACTAATTCTTTCTTCAGGGTCATGTTGCTTTGTCTTATGAAGAAATCTACTGCTGTTTCTCCTGGAGTCGTATCCGTAAGTGAAAATGAAACGGAACTCAAGTAAGGAGCTATAAGTGGATCGTGATCAAATTGATACGTACCTAGAATACCTTGCTTTTTTAATTCCTTGCGCTGTTGTTCTATGAACTGGTATTGAAATTTTAGAAAATTTTTTGTCGTAGAAAATTGGCTTTCTTTATCTTGCCTAATAACTCTTATTTCTCTGCCCTTATCGTGGGCCTTCATCTTTGTTCGAAACTGTTTATTATTGAGTACTTTTAAAAGTGTGCGTTGGAAATCATTAATAAAGACTAATGCAGTTCCTCCAGCTTGATACAAGGGAATGTAGTCACAATGTCTTTTTTCTTTTTTAATAATGGTAGGAATAGTCTTTACGAGCGTGTTGGCTTTATCGCCAATAAATTTTTTGCTTGCAAGATATTGAGAATAAAGAATTCTTATGTAATTTTTATCCTCATTATTATAAGGAGTTTTTGGGTTATGCATTTTATTGAGAATGGCATTCTCAGTAGGAGAGTTCTGACAATCTGATCTTGAGGATGGCTCTGGGGCAATAGGAGTTGTTGTTGGCCCCAATTGAGTAGCTGAAGATCCAATTGCGGGATCTTGCGAGCTTGTTGACTGAGAGGGTGGCTTAATGCCTCTTGCTAGAGCGCACTGGGCCTCAAGATTGACTGCGGATTGTCCACAGTGCTCTTGGCAGTGTTGCCGTAAGGTTCGATCATTACAAATATTGCTTTTAGAACACAGCTGAGCGCATTCTGAGCGAGTGCTTGACTTGCCATCATTTTTACCGGCCAGCAAAGGGGTAAAAAATAGGGATATGATTGCGAAGAAAAACAGATTTATCATGCTCCCAAGCCTAGTTATAGATCTCCCTATGTTTTCAAATAGATTAAAAAAGTTAAAATTTGATTTATTTCATATAAATTGATTAAGGCAATGGGCGATGATCTGTCAGGGGAAATAGATTATGATTTCCAAGATAAATATAGAAATCAAGGGCTTGATTATATAATTATTGCTTTGTAATCATTAATAATGGTAAAAGATGGCCAATTATAAGATGTTTAAAGATTTAAAAATGAGCTTAACTAAAATTTACAAATCAACGCTCGCAGGTATTGTTGGTCAATTATTATCTGTTATCAACACTCATGCCATGGATTTTATGGCGGATGCGGCTTCTGTGGGGAGCCATGTCCGCTCATCAGCCAAAATTTATCATCAATCTTCTAGCATTCCTGAAAGTATCTTTGATTTTGATGTTTTTGCTCAAGGGCAGTTGACCACAGAGCCAATAAGTTATTTTGAAAATTGTCTTTATTGTTATCGCTACACTTTATTTCCATTAAAAACGAACGATAATCCTCTTTCTTCGATGGTCCTTTTATTGAGTAATGGTAAAAATAGCGATCAGCTAAAAATTTTCTGGCCAATTAATATTGACTTAAGTCACCTTGGAGACTCAAATCGAGTGACTTTTCTCAAGGCCCTTATTGCAGGTGCTATCGTGACAGCAAACCAAAAATTCCCTATACATAGCTCAGTCTTGGTCTCTGGTCACTGGGGATACTTGGATGTGTGTGAAAAATACTTAATGACGGAATTCCATGAAATAAAAACAGAAACTATTTTAACAACTGCGCCGCAAATATTGTTAGATAAAAAATCAGCAATATTGCACTTACCTGAATGGGGTTTCATCAATGATGGTCATGTAAATCTGGTAAACATGGGTAAAGGTCCATCCAGGTTTAGGTTTTACCCTGGTGACATGTCTTATGATTGCTATTAGAGTTATAATCGGGATCGTTCACAGGTAGATAAATTCTATCGTGCATCAAGAACATACAGATGCTTCAACGAAAGTCTAAGAGAGTATAAGTTTCATTGGCCTCAATGTTCTGAGGGAGGCCAAAGCATTTTAGGGATTGGCCCTCATTTTAGATCGTGGTACCATATTCTATGGCTTTAGATGTAGTGGATCTTCGCGATTTTTACGCCTCTCCGTTAGGAGAGATTGCTCAACGTTTACTTGCAAAAGTCGTTAACCATTACTGGCCCTCAGGTCAGGGGCTAAATGTGCTGGTTTTGGGGTATCCGATCCCTTTTATGGATGATCTGCATAAAGATTCACAAAGAACACTGATCTTTATGCCAGGTGAGCAAGGGGTTATTCCTTGGCCAGAGCAGGGGCCTAATGCAGCCGCTTTGATAGAAGAAGACAGCTTGCCCTTACCTGATGAATCCATGGATCGCATCTTAGTCGTCCATAGTTTGGAGCATGCTGATCCTGTTAAACCTTATTTAAGAGAATTATGGCGGGTACTAAAAAGTGATGGGCGCATTTTAGTGATTGCACCCAATCGACGCGGCATTTGGGCTCGGGTTGATGATACACCCTTTGGACATGGTAATCCATATACCTTAAACCAGCTTTCAAAGCTTCTGCGTGATAATCAATTTACTCCCTTACAGACCTCTCATGGGCTGTATGTTCTTCCCTCGCAACGAGCGATTTTCCGGAGTCTTGCTACAGCATGTGAATGGATTGGGCCTCGTCTTTTATCCAAGTTTTCTGGCATTGTCGCCATTGAAGCGAGCAAAGAGATTTATGCTAGCTATCCTGTTCGCCGTAAACGCCCTGCAGCTAATCCTGCTATTGCCCGAATATGTTAAAGGAGCTAAAAGATGATAATGGTTCCTCAGCCTCACCCAAGTATTTTAAAGATTTCTCCGTATGTGGGGGGAGATATAACGCCTTCTGGGATGATACGTCGAATAGCTTTAGCTTCCAATGAAAGTGCTCTTGGGACCTCACCTCTAGTCAGTGCGATTATTCAACAAATGAGTGGGCAAATTCACTTATACCCCAATGGAGGTGCCCGGGCTTTAAAAGAAGCAATTGCCCAGGCTTATCATCTCAAAAGTGATCAAATTTTAACGGGAACAGGCTCAGAGGAATTGCTCCATTTAATTGCTAAAGCCTATGCAGGGCCAGGAAGTGAAATTATCTATCCGCAATATGGTTTTATGGTTTACTCGATTGCGACTTTATGTGTTGGAGCAGAGCCCGTTATTGTGCCTCAACCTCACCTTAAAACTGATGTGGATGAAATTTTAAAAAGAATTACTCCTCAAACTAAAGTAATTTTTTTGGACAATCCCGCCAATCCTCTGGGATGTAAGTTATCCTCTAGCGAATTGGGTCGTTTGGTTGAGAATGTACCAAGCCATGTGCTTTTGGTGATCGACGCGGCTTATGCGGAATATACTGAGGGGGAGGATTATACCTCGGGTCTTGAGTGGGTAGAGGATCGCCCCAATTTGGTGGTAACACGCACCTTTTCAAAAATTTATGGATTAGCAGGTTTAAGAGTAGGGTGGGCTTATACATCACAACCGATTGTCGATGTGATTAACCGCATTAGAGCCCCCTTTAATGTGAATAGTATTGCTCAACGAGCTGCCATTGAAGCCCTTGAGGATCAAGAGTGGGTGAGACAAGCGCGTGATCATACCTCTTTATGGCGGTCTTGGTTACAAGAACAGCTCGATAGGCTCAAGCTTAACTATATTCCTGGTTCAGGTAATTTTGTGCTCATTGATTTTTCTCAAGCATCAAAGTCGGCTGCCGAAGTTTATCAGGAATTAGGCCGTAGAGGTATGATTGTGCGTCCCACAACGCCTTATAAGTTACCACATCATTTAAGGGTTACCATTGGTAAAGGCTCTGAAATGGAGGAGTTTATTGAACACTTGCAGGACATTTTGGCATCAATCTAAAATAAGATGAGAGACTAATCTCCTAATCATCTCCCATTTTCAGCGCAGCGATAAATGCACTTTGAGGGATTTCTACGTTGCCAAACTGCCGCATACGCTTTTTACCGGCTTTCTGCTTGTCCAACAATTTACGCTTGCGACTGATATCCCCACCATAGCATTTTGCGGTGACGTCTTTGCGCAAGGCACTCACAGTTTCTCTGGCGACAATTTTGCCGCCAATGGCCGCTTGAATAGCAATTTTAAATAATTGGCGTGGGATCAGATCCTTTAAACGCTCACAAAGACTACGGCCACGCGATTCAGCGCGTGCGCGATGGACCATCATAGCTAGGGCATCCACAGGCTCATTGTTCACCAAAATGGAAACTTTAACAATATCGCTTTCCCGATATTCATCCATGGTATAGTCAAAAGACGCATAGCCTCGACTGATGGATTTCAAGCGGTCATAAAAGTCAAAGACCACTTCATTAAGCGGCAGTCGATAAACGGCCATGGCCCGATTTCCAGCATAGGTTAGATCTAATTGTTCACCTCGGCGCTCAGTACATAGGGTCAAGACGGGTCCTAAGTACTCATCAGGAACCATGATGGTGGCTTTAATCCACGGCTCTTCAATGAAATCAATTTTGACCACATCTGGCATATCAGCAGGATTGTGAAGTTCCTTAATGGTTTGATTGGTCATATGCAGGCGATAGACAACGCTGGGGGCGGTCGTAATCAAATCCAGATCAAATTCTCGCTCTAAGCGCTCTTGAATAATTTCCAAGTGCAAAAGACCTAAGAAACCACAGCGAAAACCGTAGCCAAGCGCCGCGGAACTTTCAGCTTCGTAATGAAAGCTGGCGTCGTTTAAGTGAAGTTTAGCCAAACTGTCTCGTAACTTTTCAAAGTCAGCGGCATCAACAGGGAATAAACCACAAAAGACCACAGGAATGGATGGTTTAAATCCAGGTAAAGGTTCGCTGGCAGGACGACGATCTTCAGTGATGGTATCACCTACATTACAGTCAGCCACTTGCTTAATACTTCCCGTAATAAAGCCCATCTCGCCGGGTCTAAGTTCATTGACCATGACATGTTTGGGGGTAAAGAAGCCGACACGATCCACTTCATAGGCGGCGCCATTAGACATCATCCTAATCTTAGCACCTTTGCGCAACACCCCATTTTTAACCCGAACCAAGATCATGACACCGAGATAAAGATCATACCAACTATCTACCAGCATGGCCTGCAAGGGGGCATCTGGATCGCCTTCAGGAGCGGGTAGGCGTTCAACAATCGCCTCCAAAACATCTTGAATGCCAATACCGCTTTTGGCAGAGGCCAGGATCGCATCACTGGCATCCAGACCAATCACATCTTCAATTTGATTACGAATACGTTCAGGATCAGCGGCAGGAAGGTCAATCTTGTTCAACACAGGAATAATTTCATGGTTGTTATCGATAGCTTGATAAACATTAGCTAACGTCTGAGCTTCAACTCCTTGGCTGGCATCCACGATGAGAAGGGATCCTTCGCAAGCTGCCAGAGATCTGCTGACTTCATAAGCAAAGTCCACGTGGCCAGGGGTGTCCATCAAATTGAGTGTGTAAGTCTCGCCATTGTTAGCTTTATAGGTCAGGCGAACGGTTTGCGCTTTAATGGTAATGCCACGCTCCCGCTCAATATCCATAGAGTCTAGAATCTGTTCCTTCATTTCTCGAGATTCAAGAGCACCACAAAATTCGATAAGTCGATCGGCCATGGTGGATTTACCATGGTCAATGTGAGCAATAATTGAAAAATTTCGAATGTTTTGAATGTTGGTCATGATGCACGTAAACTTCCACCAGATGTTTTTTCCACTTGAGAAATGATTTTGACCGAAAGAGTCTGGATTTCCTCATCGGTCAAGGTTTTAGATTGAGGTTCAAGTCTGACAGCAAAAGCCACCGATTTCTTTCCTTCCGGTATTTTATCCCCTTCATAAAGGTCAAAAATTTCAACGGATGTAATAAGGTGTCGATCAACTTTTTGAATGGTTTTGATAATCTGATCAACCGGAGTGGACTTATCTACCAAGAAGGCAAAATCACGGATCACCGGTTGGTAAGGTGAAAGTGCTAAAGCAGATTTCTTAGTTTTAGCCTCTGTCAGATTGTCCAAGAAAATCTCAAAAGCAACCATGCGCGTCGAAGTGTCAAAATAGTGACCGATTTTGGGGTGAATTTCACCAAAGTAGGCTAAAATCTTTTGCCCTTGTTTTAAGGTTGCTGACCGTCCTGGATGATAATAAGAAGGGGCGTTTGCCTCAATTTGAAAGGAGGATTCGCTCATCCCCAAGCTTGCGAATAAGGCTAAAATATGAGCTTTGGCATCATAAATATCCATATCGCGAGGAGGCGTCAACCAGTGACGCGGACCGGATTGACCGAAACAAAGGCCAGAGACCATGGATTGCTCGCCACGACCGGTATACTGCGGTCCGACCTCAAAAAACTGAGCATTTTCTATACCTCGTGCCTCATTGCGTATGGCGGCATCAATTAAATTGGCCACCAGCGAGGGGCGCATCACACTTAAATCTTGGCTGATGGGGTTTTCTAATTTTAAGGTTGGCGTGTCAAATCCAAACAACTGAGCTGTTGGTTCCTTCATAAAGGACCATGTAACCACTTCATTCATGCCACGAGAGGCAAAAAGGCGCTTTGCCATATCTGCTTTTGAGGTGGCCGAAGATGTGATTTGCGCAGAAGGGAGAGGGGCGGCAATCAGATGATCATAACCTTTTAAACGTAAAACTTCTTCAACTAAATCTGCGGCTTCGAAAATATCAAAGCGATGACTTGGAGGGGTCGCCCATAATCCTTGATCTGACTCTTTTATTCTAAAACCAAGCTTCTCCAAGTAGCTTTTGGCTTCTTGAAGAGGGATGGTAAGACCACTTAACTTTCTAAGCTTAGCCTCATCAAGTAAGATCGGCTTTAATGGTTCAGGATTGGGTTGATCGGATTGGTGCTGTGCAGAAATGCGCTTACTGACTTTTCCTCCGCACCATTCTTGAATCAGGGCAACAGCTGCATTAAGGCCAAAGGAGATACTCTCAGGATCAACTCCTCGCTCAAACCGGGTGCGTGCATCACTGAGTAGGTGGAGTTTGCGGCCGGTATGGGCTGTGCGAATAGGATCGAAGGCGGCACACTCAATAAATACGTTGGTTGTCTCATCCTTACAACCTGAGGATTCGCCGCCCATAACACCGCCAAGGGAAAGCACGCCTTGCGCGTCGGCAATGACGACCATGGATTCATCCAAATCATACTCTTTGCCATTGAGAGCAAGCAACTTTTCTCCTTCTCTGGCGCGGCGGATCACTAAATGATCTTTGATCTTTTCTGCGTCAAAAACATGTAAAGGACGGCACAAATCATAGGACAAGTAATTGGTCACATCTACCAAAGCATTGATGGGGCGAAGTCCAATGGCCGTAAGACGTTTTTGAACCCAATCGGGGCTCTGACCATTTTTAACATCCTTAATGTAAACGCCATCAAAGGCCGGGCAGCCTTGGCTGTCTTCAATAATCATGGTAATGGGCGAGCCTTCATGAGACGTGATGTCAGGGTAGGGTAATGGTTTAAGAGTACCCATACCTGAAGCGGCCAAATCACGTGCAATACCGCGTACCCCAAAACAGTCCGCTCGATTAGGGGTGATGGCAACTTCAATAACGGGGTCATTAAGTCCTAAAACCTCAGCAATGGGAGCTCCAATGGGGGCATTATCAGGCAATTCGATAATGCCTTCATGATCTTCGGCTAGATTTAATTCATAATAAGAACAACACATACCGAGACTTTCCACATCCCGGATTTTTCCTTTTTTCAAGGGTTCTCCTGTGGCGGGGATAACGGCTCCAATGGGGGCAAAGGCGACTTTGAGGCCTTGGCGCATGTTGGGGGCACCACAAACAACCTGGATTTTTTCGCCTGATCCAATATCTACATAGCATAAACTTAGACGGTCGGCATTGGGATGTTTGCCCGATTCAACCACATGACCAACCACAAAGCTTTTAAGCTTTTCAGCTGGATTATCCACCGATTCTACTTCAATGCCCAATTCAACAAGACGATGAACAATGTCCTCTAAAGGGCTTGATGTATCCAAATGATCTTTTAACCAAGAAAGCGTAAATTTCATGCCTTAGACTCCAAGGAAAGGGGAAAAGCCGTAGTGACGTAACCACCGACTGTCAGATTCATAGAGGGAGCGAATGTCTGATATGCCATATTTCAACATGGCTGATCGTTCAACGCCGAGTCCAAAGGCGAAACCTTGGTATATATCTGGATCAATGCCGCAGTTCTTTAGTACCGTGGGATGAACCATGCCGCAGCCCAGTATCTCTAACCAATCTTTACCCGCTCCGATTTTCATCTGACCTGAGGAGCGGTCACAGCCTATATCAACTTCAGCCGATGGCTCAGTGAAGGGAAAAAAGCTAGGGCGAAAACGGACAGGTAGATCTTCCATATCAAAGAAATGACGTAAAAAGTTGATGATTGTTCCTTTAAGATGGCCCATGTGAATGTCTTGATCGATCACGAGTCCTTCAATTTGATGGAACATGGGGGTGTGAGTTGCGTCATAGTCACACCGATAAGTGCGCCCGGGAGCTAAAATGCGAATGGGTGGTTGTTGTTGGCGCATGGTTCGGATTTGAACGGGCGAGGTATGGGTGCGCAAAAGTCGTTGAATTCCATCCACGCTGGGGAGATAAAAAGTATCGTGGGATTGGCGGGCCGGGTGATGAGCAGGAATGTTAAGCGATGTAAAATTATGCTCATCATCTTCAATATCTGGACCTTCAGCGACTTGAAAACCAAATTGTTGGAAATACGTGACAATTTCATGGATCACACGACTGACAGGATGGATAGTGCCCTGCATTTCAGGACGCGGGGAAAGGCTAACATCTTGGTACTCTTGGGCCAATCTTTGGTTCAACTCCCCATCCATCAAAGAGTGTTTTTGATGGTCCAGAAGGGTTGCAATCTTTTCCTTGAGTTGGTTAATTTCAGCTCCGCGTTCTTTCCTTTGTTCAGGGGGAAGACTTCCTAATGCCTTAAGAAGAAGAGTAATTTCCCCCGATTTTCCAAGAAGTTTGACGCGGACTTCATCAAGTTCTCTAGTGGATGAGCAGCTAGCAATAGTCTCTTGCCAATGCTGCAGATTATGCAACGCACTCATGGATTCGCCATCTATTATTAAGCTTAATTCTTAGGCTCAACCTATCATGTTGAGGCGGCACAGGTAAACTTAAAAATAGAAATTGACGGGTAATTCCTGTGAAGTAAAAAGGTGAGCCTTTTATATGTTCTTTACTTTAAAGAACTGTTGAAAAAGCCACATACAGAAAAAGACCACATACCAGACAAGATTTAAAAGAGTGGCTGAAATGCCAAAGATGCGCCAGCCAACCTGATCACATCGAGCCATCGGACGACTTTGAAGGTTCATTAAAAACTCTTGCGGAGATTGTGCTAAAGGAACACCAGTACAAGAGGCAGGTGCCGCCCACCAGTGATTTTCAATACCCAAATGATAAATTCCCACGCCAACACCTATGGCCAGAACGAGCCCCAAAGCCCGCAGCAAGAAAATTCTAAAAGAGGGGGTGAATAATCCTAAAAGGCTTATAATCCCCACGGACCAATATATGTATCGCTCATAATAACACATAGAACAGGGAATAACGTGATAAAAATGTTGGGCAAAGTAGGCGTAAGCAAGGCTGGAAAAAGCTGAAAATGCGATAAAAATTAAGAAATTTCGATCAGAAAGAAAGCTTAAAAACATTAGCCCAACATTTTAAATGCTAAAAACCCTATTCCTATGAAAGCAAGGATTAACATAAAAATCCAGCCCGAATATTTTTCTAACATTTGTGTGGCGTAATCTCCAAAATACCACGTAAGACCAGCCAGTAAGTAAAACCGAGTGGAGCGACTGATGATAGATGCTCCCAAAAATTGCCAAAAGTTTAAGTGGCTAGCGCCACTGGCGATTGTTACGAGTTTATAGGGAATGGGCGTTACACCTTTGGCCAGAATGAGCCAAAATCCCCAATCTTGAAACAGGTCCTGAAAACGCTGAAATTCTTGAGTGAGGTGATAGGCTTCTAACACTTTCATGCCAAAAGACTCGAACAAATACAGACCTATCATATATCCCAAGACACCTCCGGCCACAGACGAAAGGCTGCATAAGCCAGCGATAAACCAAGCCCGGGCGGGTTCAGCCAAAACCATAGGCACAATCATGATGTCTGGCGGTAAAGGAAAGAAGGAGCTTTCAGTGAACGATACGGCACTGACAATTTTCGTGGCATGAGGTGTTGTTGCCAGTCTGTGGAGTTTTTGGGCTATTTGGCTCATGATCAGACACTTATGGTTTTTTTCTTAATTTAGGAATTTATCAATAAGGTTGCAAATCTTTTTAAAGAGAGGCCTCAACCCTCAATATAGCTCCTATTATCCAAAGCCTAAAAAAAACGAAATTTATTATTGACCAAATTGTAAAAAACGTTATTATCCCAATATCACATCCCCATGCCCTTGTGGCGGAATTGGTAGACGCGGCAGACTCAAAATCTGTTATCGGCAACGATGTGGGAGTTCGAGTCTCCCCGAGGGCACCAAATCAAAAATATAAGGCTCTTTTCCGAAAATGGTGGCAGGAGGACTATCCACAAAATACCCTAGCCGTAAACGCTTAGTTGTTGGGTTAATATGATCGGCTCTATCCCAAATAAGGGGGCAAGGGGTCTATCCACAAAGCCCTTTAACTCGT
>CAZITL010000001.1:192480-199621 GCA_964542195.1 uncultured Verrucomicrobiales bacterium | reverse complement strand
TTTTCCTCACCTTCCTACCTCTCTGTTTTTCCTAACTTTTTTTCCTTCTTAGTTCCTCTCTCTATTCCCATTCTTAGACCTCAGTTGTTTTCCTTTTTTATGGAAACGCAGCGCTTTTCGTTTTAAGTATCCTTACTAATGAACAAACTTTTCAAACACTCATGTTTTAGAGACGCCATGTATAAGAATTCATTATCTATATCTATTTTAGCTCTATTTTCCTTCCCTAACTGTTTGGCCCTAGACCATGAAATAATCCCAACTCCCGTTGCCCCAGTAGAATTTTCAGAATCTTCTTCCTGCTCCAGCATAAGTCAACACGCTCTCAAACTAGAACTGCTGGAAAAGGGGTGCAGAGTTATTAAAGATGCGCCTGAATATCTCACAAAAGATTATATTTCGTTACAATATCCTCTGTTGAAATCTAAGTTTGACGATGTGTTAGAGGAAGGAGAAAGACACCCTGGTACGAATATTGAAGTTATTGGAAGCGCTCTCAATCTTTCAACCTACAAAGCTATGGAGCTTTTCTTATACACAGTAATCACCTTATCATCTCATACAATAACAGAAGAACTTCTCATTCTTAGCGCCTCCCTCACATCTTATTTTACCAAAAGTGACATGGGTTTCTTATTTGAACATGTCCTTTCATCTCAAGAACTTGAGAAGTTGCTGTCTTATTTTCCTGAACAGATCAAATTGGAACCAGATCAGAGACGACAGAGCACATCAAGAAATTATCTGAACTATTGCAAGCACGTTATTTTAAAACCATCTTCTGTTATATGGATAGAGAAGATGGCTAATAAGATTATTGACCTTACGGATCAAAGCAGTGTTATCGTCTCTCTTGGGAACTCTCCATCTTATATCCACGCTTTTCTTAGAAAGAAAATTTCTCGCTCAAAACAAATTAATCGCACTCTTATTCAAATTCCTTTTTCAGGCATTCCTGATGATATTTATGATTTAAGAGAAAAATCGAGCTTAAAAAGTTTGATCCTCAGCATCACCACCCCAAGACGCATCAATTTTTTCCATAAGCTTTTAATTAACTCTGGCCTTACACCCACCGTGCTCCAAACCAAAACGATTTACCTACTCGATATTCTAGGGGCAACTGGTGGATCAATCAGCGGTTTTATCAGAATGTTAGATTTGCTCATGAAGTCCGCAGGTTCTTTTATAACCTCTTGTGATCTAAGAATACTTTATTTAAATTCGAGTTGGCCAAATGATGAGCGTTATCAACAGGGATCTTATCAAAAAACGCTCATTAGTGATGTGACAGAGTTAGATTTTTTTCAAGCTCGCACTTATTATGTTAATTCTGAACAAGAAATCAAAGAAGCAGAGGACGATTTAAATGATCTTCTTGATGTTTTCGATGAAATTGCGCCTGAACTGCGCCTTACACCATATTTCCACCCTTTATACTGGGATCAAAACATAACTACCTTAGAAGAATCGCCAACTTATCAAGCGCTCGAACTGAAAAATGAACTGTTAAATAGAACAGGTCTGTTAGGGTGAAAGATATCCTCTCACCTTTAAAAAAAGAGTTTTTAGACAACAAAAAGCAGAACGAGGGCCGTAAAAGCCTGGAAATAATATTTTAAGCTTTTACGTTTTTCGCTCAACCATTTTTTGTTTAATGGCTCCAATCGCCTGAGCAGGGTTAAGTCCCTTTGGACACGTATTGGTACAATTCATAATCGTGTGACAACGATATAATTTAAATGGATCTTCCAGTTCGTCTAACCGTTCACCTGTGTGGTCATCTCGACTATCAGCAATCCAACGATAGGCTTGCAGCAATGTTGCAGGTCCTAAATAACGATCTCCATTCCACCAATAACTAGGGCAACTGGTGGTACAACTAAAGCAAAGAATACACTCCCATAGACCATCTAGTTGGGCACGATCTTCTTCAGATTGCAAGCGTTCCCGCTCAGGCGCTGGTGTTGAGGATTGGAGCCAAGGCTTAATAGAAGCATATTGAGCATAGGCATGCTTAAGATCTGGCACCAGATCTTTGATGACATACATGTGTGGCAAGGGGGTAACCTTGACTGTTCCTTTAATCTCACTGATGGGTTTGGTGCAGGCTAGAGTGTTAACCCCATCTATATTCATGGCACAACTGCCACAAATACCTTCGCGGCAGGAGCGACGAAAGGTCAATGTCGTGTCTACTTCATTTTTGATTTTGATCAAAGCGTCCAAGACCATGGGACCACAGGCATTCAAGTCAATCTCATAGGTATCGTATCGTGGATTATCCCCATCATCAGGATTCCAGCGATAAACTTGAAAGGTTTTAACTGCACTGGATCCAGAAGGAGCAGAAAAATGCTTACCTTTATTGATTCGAGAGTTGGGCGGAAGACGAAATTCAACCATGGCTGGCCCCTTTAATAAACACGCTTTTTAGGTGGAATCATTTGCACCTCATTGCTGAGTGTATGAAGGTGCACCGGTCGCTCGCCCAAGCGAACATTCCCCCCATCCTCTAACCAAACCAAGGTGTGCTTAAGCCATCGATCATCATCCCGCTCTGGATAATCTTCTCGCGCATGGGCTCCCCGACTTTCTTGACGATTAATGGCAGAGGATAGGGTTACTAAACTTTGCTCGATGAGATTCTCCAATTCTAGAGCCTCTAGGAGATCCGTATTCCAAATGAGTGAGGAGTCATTAATTTGAATATCCTTTACTGAGGCCACAACCTCATCCATTTTCTTAACCCCTTCTTGCAACAACTCTTCCTTACGGAACACGGCACAATGGGACTGCATGACCCTCTGCATCGTCAAACGAATGTCTCCCGTTGTTTTGGAACCCTTGGCATGACGCAGTCGATCAAGACGTGCTAAAGCTTGCTCCCCATCACCTGCTCTTAGAGACGTGTGAGGGGTATTGGGTTGAATCAGTTCTTTAGCTCGCATCGCAGCTGCTCGACCAAATACGATTAAGTCCAGCAGAGAGTTTGTCCCTAAACGATTAGCACCATGAACAGAAACGCAAGCCGCCTCACCGATAGCCATAAGACCTTTGACAACTCTTTCTTCTCGTCCTGACACCACTTCACCGTGATAGTTGGTGGGAATACCACCCATATTATAGTGAACCGTCGGAAGGACAGGAATAGGCTCTCGAGTTACATCCACACCAGCAAAAATCTTTGCCGTTTCTGAAATCCCAGGAAGGCGCTCATGAAGAACTTGAGGATCTAAATGTTCTAGGTGCAAGTATATATGATCCTTGTGCGGCCCAACCCCACGCCCTTCAAGAATTTCAATGGTCATAGCTCTGGAGACCACATCGCGTGAGGCGAGATCTTTGGCATTGGGAGCATAACGTTCCATAAAACGCTCGCCAGCGCTGTTGGTTAAATATCCACCCTCTCCTCGAGCCCCTTCAGTGATTAAACATCCTGCCCCGTAAATACCAGTAGGATGAAACTGGATAAACTCCATATCTTGTAAAGGAAGCCCGGCTCTGAGGACCATGGCATTACCATCTCCCGTGCACGTATGAGCAGAGGTACAGGAAAAGAAAGCTCGACCATAACCCCCAGTTGCGAGCACCACCATGTGTGCTTTAAAGCGGTGGATGGTACCATCTTCTAGACACCAAGCAATAATCCCCTGGCATTCCCCTTCGTCATTCATCAAAAGGTCCAAGGCAAAATATTCCACATAAAATTCTGCCTGATGCTTTAAGCATTGTTGATACAAGGTGTGCAAAATGGCATGCCCTGTTCGATCCGCTGCAGCACATGCACGTTTAGCCATAGCCTCCCCTTCTCTGACGGTATGACCTCCAAATGGACGCTGATAGATTTTTCCTTCCGGCGTTCTGGAAAAGGGGACGCCAAAATGTTCCAGTTCGATCACGGAAGGGATGGCATTCTTACACATATATTCAATAGCGTCTTGGTCACCTAACCAATCAGAGCCTTTGACCGTATCATAAAAGTGGTAACGCCAATCATCTCCATCTCCCATATTGTTTAGGGCAGCACCAACCCCTCCTTGAGCGGCAACAGTATGGGAGCGTGTGGGAAAAACTTTGGTTACACAAGCGGTTCTTAACCCAGCAGCAGACATTCCTAAAGTAGCGCGAAGACCCGCACCACCAGCACCCACCACTACCACGTCATAGTAGTGATCAACAATTTGATAAGAACTTGGCATTAGATTTTGCCTATCATTTGAATTTTAATTAAGAAAAACAAGGTCAAGATGACCAGAAAAAATCCCATCAATTTAATAACGGTTAGCAGCGAATAGCGCATCCATGGACCATGAATATAGTCTTCAACTACTACCTGCAATCCAAGACAGGCGTGATAGGTCGTCGCCAGGATAAACAAAAAAACCCCAGAGGCCACCCAAGGTGAACTCATGGATGCGAGCCAATCCTCATAACTAGCATGATGAAGCTTAGACAGGGTTAACAACATCCACACCCCTAAAAACACCAAAGAAATGGCCGAGATCCTTTGATAGATCCAGTGATGAGTACCCTCGTGAGCTGAACCAAGCCCGCGAGCCTTAGCAACTGACTGGTGAAAATCTTTATCATCCATGAGAAATCATCATCCATATCAAAGCGGTTAATCCAAAGGACAATATCACTACTAACCAACCAGATCGATAGGTTGATTGCAGACTAAATCCATACCCCCCATCCCAAGCTAAGTGACGTATACCATTAAGCATGTGGTAGAAAAAGGCCCATAAAATCTTAAATAAAACGAGAAGACTTAAAGGATGACTATAAATTTCCAAAACCATTTCGAATGTAGCTTTTCCCTCAGAAATTGATCCTAACCAGATAACTAAGAAAGGGATAGCAAGACTGAGGCCAACACCAGTCATGCGATGCAAAATGGATAAAACAGACGTCAACTGCCAACGATAAATCTGCAAATGGGGAGAGAGTGGACGATTCATATTAAAGGATCATCAAGATTATAAAAATGGTTATATCTAAGATAATTTCTGGTTCTTGCCACTGTCAATCCTGTTTATCACGCCCCTCTCAATTGCAAAATTGGCAAGACACAAGTTGATAGGGATTTCTCCAAGGGAAACACAGGATCAACGGGTTATTACGAGACTTTTTCGTCAGACTTTCCATCTAAAGGTGTTAATATCTTACATAATTTCTCAATGTCGCTATCCGAGACTTTAATCACATCCTCTGCTAAGCTCACCAAGGCCTTTAAATTGCTTTCTGAACAATTATCTATATCCAAATTTTCTTTTTTAAGTCCGACTGTAAACCTTTTGTAAGTAACACCACTGCCGTTATGGTGCCCTGCAGCTCTTAAAAGGTCTTCCGCTAAGAAATGCTGACTATTACCATTTAAAAAAGCATTCAGGAGTTCTTCTACCCAGTTAATCTTAGAATAACTATTATAAACATCTAGGGGTTGGAATTCATGAGCGTATCCAGTACCGATGGAAACAATATCCATTTCATGAAGGGATCTATTATAATTCTTAATCCCTTTTAAAATCCCAAGCATTACTGGATTATTGAGGAAAACGCCCCCGTCACAGAGGATATTTTGCCCAAGCTGGACTGGATCAAAAATCGTTGGCGCTGCAGTGGTAGCTCGCATAACGTTATAGATAAACTCATTTTCATGAGCACTTCTGCGAGCCTCATCGGCACTAAAGACATGCCCAGTTTTTTTAATCAAATTATAGGCAGTAAAACTAACGTCTCCGATTAAATTCTTTAAGGTTTTGTCCTGAAATTTTTCCTTTAAGAGAGCCATCAGAGGAGCTGCATCGTATTTGGCGCCATAATATCCAAAAATTCGATATTGGAGGAGCGTTCCAAAGATGCTTTTAGATTTATTCATATATAAGTCCACGATATCGTGAGCGGTAAATTTAGGTTGGCTGGCGTCCTTATCAGAGGGAATCGTGACCCCTGCTGCGATAATGGCTCCGGTAGATGTAGCCACAATCACATCAAACAACTTGCTGGTGGGCAGACCAGTTCTCTTTTCTAATTCTTCTAAAATTCGGGCAGCAAAAATACCTCTCACTCCCCCACCATCAATACACAAAACCCGCAACCTTTTACCTGTTGGGTAATGAATAACATTTTCCTGCAAATACTGGACTTGAGGAAACAACTCTTGAAGGTACCATTCGGCCACTCTATGAAAATCAATTTGAAGAGGAATACCAAGTTTGTGATGTAAGGAAAGCAGACTTAACATATCCTTGTGATTTATCGAATTAAGGTCAATTTCAGCCTTAATAATTAAGGTTCCCTTTTCCTGGACTTTCTCCTTTTCCCCTAAAGCTTTGTTGAGCTCAGGCACTGTTGATTGGCTACTTCCAACAAGGGATTGAGCAGGTGCAGGGCTGGATCCGGACTCCAATTTATCTGTCTTTGTGTCTTGCGATTGTTTGACAGTAAGAGCCCCCAAATTATCCCCTTTACAAACCAATTCAGTGGTTGGGGGTAGAGCAAGTACAGGAGCATATACAGGATCTTGATTTATAGAAAGAGATGCTTCCCTCTCCTTTTCTGATTGATCTTTATCTTCAGAATCCGAAGATAAACTAACATCCTGAAATGACGTTAAATGTTCAATATGCGGTAAATTTTCACTTCTTTCTAAAGGGGTACCATTTAATGGAGCCTCTTGTGTTGATAAATCCGATATCAAAACATGGCTAGAACTTGGAATGATAGCACTTTCCAGAGATATGAGAGCTGAAGCATTAAAAGGAGAAGAATTAAGTTTTTTTAAAGAGTCATCGGCAGCCCATATGTTCCAACTCATTACCGAACACATGATCAACGAAATGATAGGAACATTATATTTTCTAAATATCATACAGCTCCCCTTTTTGAATAAACATTACGCATCACGCCAGAATTATTATTAAATATTATAAAATCTTACAATTAATTTTTTATAAATTTCCAAAAAAGCTACTTTTTACTAAAATAATTCTAAATTTATATAAAAATACCTGTCAACCAAAACCTACCAAACATCCAAAGTAGGACAATTGATTCAACCTATGTTTAAAGAAACGAGGCATCAGATACGGTTGAATCAGATACGGTTGAATCAGATACGGTTGAATCAGATACG
>CAZITL010000001.1:0-192380 GCA_964542195.1 uncultured Verrucomicrobiales bacterium | reverse complement strand
TACGGTTGAATCAGATACGGTTGAATCAGATACGGTTGAATCAGATACGGTTGAAGTTGAAATTTTACCTGACCATAGGAGGGCATTCAAAAAGAGCGTGAAGAAACCGGAATCTGGGAATTTTTTCACCATTTACATAAATCATTTCTTCAAACATAGATAAAGGTCGCACCCATAACCCATAATCTTCATAAAGAGCTTGGTATACCACAAACTCTTCTAAGGTTTCAGAATGTCTGGACACTCCAATAACCCGATACTTTTTACCACTATAATGTTCATACAAACCAAGTTTCATGTAAGACCCATGTTTTAATAAGCTAAGAGTTTAAAGTTTGAGTTCAAGGGTGATTATCTTTCTATCGTTCTAAGCTTTGGCGAATGAGCTCGATGGTTTGTTGGATGGCCTTTTGAACATTGCTGCCCGGCATAAAGATTAATTTCACCCCAGCATGATAAAGAAACTCATGATCTTTTGGTGGCAAAATACCTCCACAAATCACTTGAATATCTTGAGCATGATAAGAAGCAAGAGCCTCAATCAATCGAGGCACAAGATTTTTATGTCCTGCGGCTAAAGAAGATACCCCTAAAATGTGCACATCATTTTCTACGGCTTGTTTAGCTGCTTCTTCTGGGGTTAAGAAAAGAGGGGCTAAGTCCACATCAAAGCCACAATCAGCAAAGGCAGTGGCAATAATTTTGATACCGCGATCATGACCGTCTTGCCCTAATTTTACCAACATAATTCTTGGTTGACGTCCTAGGTGTTGAGCAAGTTGTGTAACCTGTTCTTGAAGATTTTGAAACTCTTTATTTTGCGTCATACCATGCCCCCATACACCTGCAAGCGCTTGTACTGGCGCTTGATATCGGCCAAAGGTGCTGGCCATTGCTTCAGAAATCTCACCAACTGTGGCACGAACCCGGGCAGCATGAATGGCCGAACCCAATAAATTCCCCTGCCCGGATCGGGCTACAGTTTCCAATCGCGCTAAGGCTAGCGCCACTTGATCATTATCTCGGGAAGATTTAAGCTGGTTCAGGCGTTGAACTTGTTGATGCTGCACTTCGTCAGTGGCAATTTCCAGGACATCTATCATCTCGCCACGCTCAGACTGATATTTATTCACCCCAACGATAATATCCTCACCGAGGTCAAGTCGAATTTGCCGCTTTGCTGAAGATTCTTCTATACGTCGCTTAGGCAGGCCATGTTGGAGGGCTTTAGTCATCCCCCCCATGGCTTCAACTTCAGCTATGAGCTCTCGTGCTTTTGTGGCCAACTCTTGAGTTAAAGATTCGACATAGTAGCTTCCTGCAAGAGGATCAACCACTTTGGTGATCCCAGCTTCCTCAGCAAGAATCAATTGGGTATGACGGGCAACACGAGCTGTTGCTGACGTGGGCAGCCCTAAAGCTTCATCATAGGAATTGGTATGAAGTGATTGGGTACCTCCTAAAGTAGCCGCTAAAGCTTCGATGGTGGTACGTACCACATTGTTGAGTGGATCTTGAGCGGTTAAACTTACGCCTGACGTTTGACAATGTGTCCTTAACATCAAGCTTTGAGGATTTTGGGGGTTGAATTGAGCCATAAGTTCCGCCCACAGCAGTCGTGCTGCCCGCAACTTGGCCACTTCCATAAAGAAATTCATTCCAATGGCAAAGAAAAAGGAAAGTCGAGGGGCAAATTGATCCACCTTCAAGCCCTTAGCTAAAGCGGCACGCACATATTCCAGACCATCTGCCAGGGTATAGGCTAACTCTTGAGCGGCGGTAGCCCCTGCTTCTTGCATATGATACCCAGATATCGAAATTGGATTAAACTTGGGCATGTATTCAGCACAATACGCAATAATGTCAGCCACAATGCGCATACTTGGTTCAGGCGGATAAATGTAGGTATTACGGACCAGAAATTCTTTTAAGATATCGTTTTGGATGGTACCTGACAATTTATCTTGGGCAACACCTTGCTCTTCAGCAGTTACAATAAAATAGGCTAAAATGGGAATGACAGCCCCATTCATGGTCATGGATACACTGATCTGGTCTAAGGGAATGCCATCGAAAAGTCTTTTCATATCTTCTACTGAATCAATGGCAACGCCTGCTTTGCCAACATCCCCTTGAACGCGGGGATGATCTGAGTCATAACCACGATGGGTTGGAAGATCAAAGGCTACCGAAAGAGCGCTTTGCCCACCCTTTAAACATTCATGATAAAATCGATTACTCTCTTCGGCAGTGGAAAACCCTGCATACTGACGAATGGTCCAGGGGCGCCCTGCGTACATGGTTGCCCGCACCCCACGGGTATACGGTGCAAAACCAGGAAATTGATCCAGATTATGAAAGGCTAAATCTTCTTGAGTGTATAAAGGCTTAACCGATATTCCTTCTGGTGTAGGCCAGGTGATATCGTTAACACTTCTATCTTTAAGCTCTCGCTCTGCAAGACTGACCCAATCAGTCTTCTTCGGTTTCTCATCCTTTGTCATCAAACCCTAAGGCTCGTGAAATCATTTTCTTTAACCTTACATAATCTTTAGGGCTACGGTCCAGCGAATTAGTCAGGTTTATAATAAAGATGAATAGACCATTAAGATACAAAGTGAGAATCTGAGCCTTTGGGTATAGCGTGAAGCTCTGGTTGCCTATGAATCAACATCTCAATCAACGGTTCATCAAGTTCTGGCATAGGAAAATCTTTTAAAAGATGAGGGTAGACCCACTCAAGGCCACCTTGACCTTCTTTAGCTTCAAGCACTCCAGACCATTGAGTTACATGGTAAAACACAATTAAGACATGGACCTGGGGATAAGCATGTGAGATGAAAGTAAAGGGTGTTAAAGCACTCTCATCGACCTTTGCTCCCAGCTCTTCCTCTAGCTCACGACAAAGGGCTTGCTCAGGGGTTTCCCCTTCCTCAATTTTACCACCAGGAAATTCCCATAACAATGGCATAGGTTTATGAGCAGGACGTTGAGCTAGGAGAACTTGTCCTCGGTCATTCCATATAACCCCTGCAGCGCATGTCATCATTTTTTTTTGATTCATCACAAGCTCTTTTCACTTTTATATAAACCACACTCTTTATTTAACAGCAAAAAAGCCTGGCATCACCAGGCTTTTTAACCTTTATCAGAATAAAATGTCTGAACTTAAGACTTAGGAGCTTCTGCTGCCTTTTCGTCTTTCTTTTCTTCTGGTTTCTGCTCTTCTGCTTTGGGAGCATCAACCATGGGTTTACCATCTAAACCAACCTTCTCAACTTTAACGTTCTTAATATCCCGTTCAATAATTTGTTGAGCAAATTTTGGATAGGTAATAGCTTTTACTTCTTCTTTCATTTCATCATAAGTTGGCGTTGGCGCTATACGCTTATCATCCACTTTGACGACTATATAAATCTTTTGAGCATCAATCTGTTCTTCGATGGGCTCAGGAATAATGGTGGCTTTCGCAGCCTTTTTTACTTTTTCAGCAATAGATGCAGGAAGTTCTGGAATCTTGATGTAACCAAGGTCACCACCTTTTACATCTTTATTAGTCTTTTGAGTTTCAGCTAAAACGTCCTCAAACTTTTTACCTTTGAGATCGTTAATGAACTTTTTGGCATCCTCTTTTTTCAAGAAGATGGCTTGATGCATCGCTACTTCTTCGACTTTTGGTAAAATCTTGATGATTTCTTCATAGGCTTTTTTGAGTTCTGCCTCAGTTGCCACAGCATCCATTTTAATGCCGGACTTATTCATGCCATAGACCATCCCATCAATGTAAGCCTTCATCAAGATAGCGCCTTGACAATCTTTCACACCTTGTTTGACATCTTCATCATTTTCAAGGCCAATTTTTTTGGCATTATGTTCAATGACCATCATATGAACTGCGCTATTCAACAAGGGTTCGTAAACTTGCTGAATGGGAGCTCCTTGAACTTGGGGTGGTAAGGTCTTTAATTTTTTCTTTAATTCACCAAAGGTAATTTGGTAAGTTTTCCCATCGACAGTTACTTTGGCAACAACATCTGTATCTTTAATGGCGATATTGGCAGCTTTAGCATCAACACTAGGAGCTCCAGCTTGTGGTCCTTTTTCTTCAGCGACAACGACGGAGGTGCTCATTAATGCCATGCTAAGCAAGCCAGCTGCTATGGTGCGGGCAATCATTGGAGTATCCTTTCTAAAAACTATCTTTAAAAAAACTCAAAACGTTGAGTCTTTGATGAAATACAATTACACTATGATCAACATGTCAAGAAATTGATTTTTTGCATAACACATGCACCAAATATGAAACAAAAGAATTTGAGGCCTTAATGCTACAACATTTACTAAAAAGAATCTTCGGCTCTGCCAATGACCGCAGCGTCCAAAAACATTTAAAAACCGTTGAAAAAATTAATCAGCTTGAGCCCACGATTGCTGCATTGAGTGATGAGGAGTTAAGGGGACAAACCGATAAGTTTAAAGCTCGATTGGCAGCAGGCGAAACGCTGGATGATATAGCCATTGAAGCTTTTGCAACTGTAAGGGAAGCGTCAAAACGTGTTTTAGGCATGCGTCCTTTTGACGTTCAAATGGTTGGTGGTTTGGTGCTGCATAACGGCATGATTGCGGAAATGAAAACCGGTGAAGGTAAAACCTTGGTGGCAACACTTCCTGTCTATCTTAATGCCCTTTCAGGCAAAGGGGTTCATGTCATCACTGTTAACGACTATCTGGCTTCTCGTGACGCTGGATGGATGGGAAAATTATATAATTTTCTCGGGCTTTCGGTGGGATGCATTGTTCACGGCCTCACTGACGAACAACGTCGCAAAGCTTATTCTGCCGACATTACTTATGGTACGAACCATGAGTTTGGTTTTGACTATTTGCGTGATAATATGAAGTTTCGTCTTAAAGACATGGTTCAACGCCCCTTCAACTATGTCATTGTGGACGAAGTTGACAGTATTTTAGTTGATGAAGCACGCACACCTTTGATTATCTCTGGATCAGCTGAAGATTCATCTGAACTATATACCAAAGTAAACAAACTCATTCCTCAGTTGACTGCTGAGCACTATGAGAAAGATGAAAAACAACGGACCGTTACCCTAACCGAGGCTGGCGTTGAAAGAATTGAAGAGTTGCTGCGCCAAGCTCAAATGCTCCGTGGTGAAACTCTTTATGATATTCAGAACATCAGTTTAGTTCACCATGTCAACCAAGCACTCAGAGCTCATATTCTTTTCACCCGGGATGTAGATTACATCGTTAAAGATGATAAAGTCATTATTATCGACGAATTTACCGGACGTATGATGGAGGGCAGACGGTATTCTGAAGGTCTTCACCAAGCCTTAGAGGCCAAAGAAGGTGCTAAGATTGAAATGGAAAACCAAACCCTGGCCTCCATTACCTATCAAAACTTCTTCCGTCTTTACCCTAAATTAGCAGGTATGACCGGTACTGCCATGACAGAAGCCGCCGAATTTGATGAAATTTATAAGCTTCGAGTCATTGAGATCCCAACCAACGTACCAGTGCAACGTATCGATCATGACGATGAGGTTTATCTGACCGCACGTGAGAAATATAACGCGGTTATTGAAGTTATTAAAGAATGTCAAAAGCGTGAACAACCCGTGCTTGTGGGCACCACCAGCATTGAAAAGTCTGAGTTAATCTCAGATCTTTTGAAAAAAGCTGGCATCAAACACAATGTATTGAACGCTCGCTACCATGATCAAGAAGCAGTAATTGTAGCCGATGCAGGTTACCCAGGAACAGTCACCATCGCCACTAACATGGCTGGTCGAGGTACCGACATTAAGTTAGGCGGTAACTTAGACATGCGTCTGGCCAAGGAATTAGAAAATGTGAATGATGCGGAAAAACGTCAAGACATTACCAACCGGATCACGGCAGAACTAAAAGCTAATGAAGAAAAAGTTAGAAAATCAGGTGGTTTGTACGTGATTGGTACCGAACGCCATGAAAGCCGACGCATTGACAACCAGCTGCGCGGCCGCTCTGGACGTCAAGGTGATCCTGGTGCTTCTAAGTTCTTTATCTCTTTAGAAGATGATTTAATGCGCATCTTTGGCTCTGACCGACTGGACAACATGCTGCGCCGCTTAGGTGTTCAAGAAGGTGAAGCTATTTCCCACTCCTGGATCAGCAAAGCCCTGGAGCGCGCGCAACAAAAAGTTGAAGCCCGCAACTTTGATATTCGTAAACATTTGTTACGTTACGACGATGTGATGAATGACCAACGAAAGATCATTTATGAACAACGGCGGGAATTGATGCAAGCGGACGATATCAGCGAAATGATGCGCGAAATGCGTCATGATGTGATCGAGCAAATTGTGCGTCGTCACATCCCAGCCAACAGTCTTCCAGAAATGTGGGATATAGATGGTCTTCATCAAGATGCACACCGGATCTTTGCCATTGATGTTCCAGTTAAACTTTGGGCTGAGGAAGAAGGGATTTCAGAAGGAGAAATCATCAAACGCATGACCGATGCCCTGGAAGACAAAATCGCCGCTAAAGAGCAAAGATATGGCAGCGAGATGATGCGTTCGGTGGAAAAATCCTTATTGCTCCGCGTCTTGGATCAATCTTGGAAAGATCATTTGCTTGTCCTTGATCACTTACGTCAAGGGATTAACTTGCGTGCTTACGCCCAAAGCAATCCGTTAAATGAATACAAACGGGAAGCCTTCTCTTTGTTCCAAGAAATGCTCGAGCGTATTCGCGAGGAGACCACTTCCATCTTCTGTCATTTTGAATTGGATATTCCCGATAATATTTCATTAGACAATATCATCAATCCCGATATTGATTTTGATTCCTTGGAAGAACAAACACCCGATTGGAGTGATGAAGAAGACGAAGGTCAGAATACCCCAGAAGCGACCCAACCACGCCGTCGTCGTAAAGCTGTAGCTATGGATCCTAATAACCCAGAAACTTGGGGTAGGGTCGCACGCAATGCAGCCTGTCCTTGCGGTTCGGGTAAAAAATACAAACATTGTCACGGTGCCATCGAATCAGACATGGCAGCTGTTTAAGAATAAAGATTAGGGCTTAGTGGATTTCCTCCACTAAGCTTTTAACCAATGCTTGTGCCGGCTTACTTAAGTTTCCCTGATGTTGAAGAACCACGTGGAAAGGCGGTAAGGCCGGCATTTTTGTTGCCACCTTTAACTTCTCTTTTAAACAGGATTTGGGTAAAACGCTTATCCCAAGCCCAGCATGAAGGGCCGCCAAAGTTCCTACCAAGCTTGGTGTTGTATACACAACGCGGGAAGGAATATTATTGACCGTGAGCGTATCCAAAGCTGTTTGACGATGAACGCAAGGGTGAGGCGCTAGAATAAGTGGCACCTCAAGCTCTTGTTCTAAAGCTTCTATCAAAGGTGTGGTCTTGCTTTGGACCCAAACCAATTCCTCCTGCCACAAAGTAATCTCACCACTGAGCTGCTCGTGAGTACGCTTGAGAAGCACAATATCATAAATGCCTTGGCGAAAATCTCGTTCTAAATTGACCGTAAAATCACAATTAACCGCTAAGTGGATTTTGGGATGGGTTTGGACAAAGTGTTGCAAGATGGATGATAAGTGAAGGGTTGCAAAATCCTCAGGTGTGCCTAAACGCACTTCGCCTGCCACGTCCTGATCATCCAGACTTAAGAACATTTCTTGTTTTAAGGATAAAATTTGTTTGGCATACCGCTGTAATACCTCGCCTTGAGAGGTAAGTTCTAAATCACGACTGTGTCGATCCAACAACGGATGGCCTATCATCTGTTCCAGCTTTTGCACTTGCAGGCTGATCGCTGCTTGGGTTCGCCCCATTCTCTGCGCCGTACTGGTAAAACTTTTGGTCTCCGCCAATGTCAAAAAAGTTTGAAGGAAAGAAGTATTAAGGTCCCGATAAGTCATATAAGTCAATTTTATATGGTATAGAAACAATATAAAGTTAGCTTATCATACACATCTTAACGATGCTATGGCTAAATGTCGTCTATAGATTAGGAGAGGATGGGAGGATTTTCATCTTCCTCCCTTTTTGTTATTGATAATTCAAGACAACGTTCTTAACTTTCTCTCGAAAATCTTTCAACCGCTTGAGATAGGCTTGATGGAACTCAAAAAGAGCATTTCGCTCTGTGTGGAAGTAGTTATTAATAGCCTCTTTTTGCGCTTCATTCAGCCCTGGCGCATAATGCAACATCATCTGCATTGAATTCTTAATTACGGTATCACGTCCTAATGCAAAAGTGTTGATCATATCAAATGTTTTTGCTGGAATCCCTTCTTTCATCACATGATTCAGTTTTTCATCAAAACAAAGAAAAAAGTTTTCTTTTGCAGGTAATCTTGTTTTTTCATGCATTATCTTTAAGAAAGGTTTTGTTTCTTCTCTTAATTTCTCCATTTTCTGTCTAAACATGTCTAATAAGGCATTGCGTGCCTGATACTCCTCCTCTAGCCCCAAAGTTAAAATACTATCTAGATCAAGGGCATGTGCGTCATAATGATTTCGAAATTGTACAAATTCATCTTTTATTTCGGTTGATAATTGACGATATTTGTCTTCATGGCCTTTATATTTTTTATTAATTTCAAAATATTTATCAGCAAAATTATCAAAATCAGCATCTATATTATTATAATCATAATAAATAGTGTGTAGCTTACCAAACTCAGGAACTGATGTTACCTGACCCGTTCCGCTCTTTTCCAAATTAATGGTCGCTGTACGATTACTATTGGAGGTCAGGTCCTGCTCTTTCACTTCCATGGCCAATGCAGACAAAGAACTCATGGACATCATCAAGGTTGAAAGGATTATTTTATTATACATTTTTTCACCAATTTGTTATTTATATCAGTTTATATATATTATTTGTTTTTTTATAATTCAACACAAAAGGACTGGCAACATATTATAATCTTTGTTTTTATATCGGTATTTTTGAGATATTGACCACCTAACTCACGGTTACCAATTGGTCCCAATGAGTGGTGTAGCTTTTAGAGGTTTTGTCTTTGCGATCGCGCCAGCCGAGAGAAACTCCACAGGATCCCAGCAAAACTGTTCCTTTGCCATAGCGATGATTAATGTGATCTACCGCTTGCCACAGCGCTGTTTGCTTTTCTTCCTCTTGCACGAGAGGGGTGTGCACAAACAAATTCTTTTGAACATGCTGGCGAGGACACAGATCAATCAAAGTTACACCGGCTTTATGGTAACGATGTTGCGAGCGATAAATGCGCCTTAAAACGGACGTGGCAGCTTTGATTAAAAGGCGATCATCATCAGTGGCCTCAGGCAATTCAATAATGCCAGATTGAGCATACTGGGGGTCTTGCGGACGGAATTTATTGGTCCGAATATAAACCATCAAGCAACGGGCTTTTTGGCCCGAAGACCTTAATTTCTCTGCAGCACGCGTCACATAGGAAGCCACAGCTTCGCGCAGTTCTTCATAATCGCCTATTTGCTGAGAAAAGCTGCGACTGACTTGAATAGATTTTTTGATTGCACTGACTTCTTCCAGCGGCAGGCAAGAAATCCCTCTTAATTCTAAAAGGGTGCGTTCTCCTACGATTGTAAAGTGACGACGCATCCAAGCTCGATCCACCTGGATTAAATCGGCTCCCGTATAAACCCCAGCACTATATAATTTTTGCGACAGACGATAGCCGATTCCCCAAATATCCTCAACTTTGACCTTCTCCAATACAGCGGCAATCTTATCTGGGGTATCTAAAACACAGACTCCTTGATAAGAGGAATTTTTCTTTGCCCAAAAGTTGGCTAATTTGGCTAAGGTTTTGGTTGGAGCCACCCCAATACTATTGGGAATACCCGTCCATTGACGTACTTTTTGCCTAATCTCACTGGGAAATCCTTGCAGATCTGTCATTCCTTTCAGATCCAAAAAGGCCTCATCAATGGAATAAATTTCCACATGAGGACAAAGTTCCTCGAGAACTTGCATGACACGATGGGACATATCCCCATACAGGGTAAAATTCGAGGAAAAAACCTCGATCTGATGACGGTGAATGAGGGGACGGATTTGAAAATAGGGTGCCCCCATGGCAATCCCTAAGGCTTTAACCTCATTAGATCTGGCAATGACACACCCATCATTATTGGAAAGCACAACCACTGGACGGCGCGCCAATTCGGGACGAAAGACCCGTTGACAAGACACAAAAAAATTATTGCAATCTAACAACCCATACATGAGCTCACACCACCGAGTGAATAACCGTGGTGACCACCCCCCACACGGTAAAATCCATCCCTTCTTGGATCTCAATGGTGGGAAAATTGGGATTCTCCGGTAAAAGCTTGACTTTTTCTTGATCAAGAACCATTCGTTTGACGGTTAACTCCCCATTTAAAACAGCAATGACAATGCTGTTATTTTTAGGGCTCATGGAACGATCAACAATTAAAATATCTCCAGGATTAATCCCTGCACCAATCATAGACTGTCCAGAAACCCGAACAAAAAAAGTAGCTGCAGGACGTTTAATGAGAAATTCATTGAGATCTAAGGCTGTTTCAATATAGTCATCCGCAGGAGACGGAAATCCTGCGGAAACCGTACTCGCGAATAACGGCAAAGGCAAATCCTGCCCGACTAAAGCAGCTGCGCCCACAACCTGAACATCTTGAGACGAAAGAGTCTTCATCCTCATTTCCAATATTTTTTGTTTTATTATCAAGGGCTTCCTTATAATAATAACATAATTTCCCAAGGATAGGACACGAAAATACAACGTTTTTAAAGTTGTACAGTTGTGGTCTCTGATTCGTGGGGTTGAAGCTGGGAAGGCACTACACCACGGTCCGCATCCCGCCATAGATGACTCATCTCGAGAAGCATTTCCATGAGTTGATCACACATTGACAAACTTGGCTGAAAATTAAGGTGGACTAATGCATCGATGATCGTCTGGCAGAATTGATGAAGCTCCTTACCTTCAACTGAGTTTTCCACATCAAAAGCTCCTTGAAGATTGTGCAAAACCATCATGGCCTTATCTGAGTGTTGAAAGCGACTTTCAACGTCATGTTCCTCGATTGCCTTTTTTGCTTGGCGAATCAATTGCGCACAATGTTCAAAAAGAATGGCTACTTGGGTTAATGGAGAAGCGGTAATGGCTTCAATTCTTTGGTACCGTCGATATAAATTTTGTTGCATAAGAAACCCCAATCTACTTACTTGCTGAAATTAAACTTTGAACCATATTGAGAATAGATTCGTATTGTAAGGAGGCTGCATAAACCCTTTGGAATTGAGCTTCCAAACGCTTAACTTCTGCAGCAGCCATCTTATCAATTTGATCGATCCGTTTTTGAGACTTATTGTTTTGAGTTGTTAAGCCATCCATTTTTTTTAAGAGTTCACCGGCATCGGAACGATCAGGTAAAACAGGTTCCTTAATGACGCTTTCTAGATAATTCTTGAGCTCTGACATAATACCTTGCGTCATGACTAAGGTTGCGGTTTGAGTTGTGTTGGGCGCCAGCAACGATGTAGCATTAACGGTAACCCCTTCAAACGGCGTCCCTTCAGTGCCCGTAATCACATATCCTGAATTATCGATTACCGCAGGATAATCGACCCCTGCTAAGGTAAACTTTGCTGACAGCGTTCCAGCTGTATTGGTATAGCTGAACGTTACATTTTTACCTGCAATACCTTTTACATCTAAGATTGGGGGAATTTCTCTGACCTGGAATAGATAGTTGGAACTGGTGGCATAATCACCAAAAAATTTTCTCAATTCCTCATATTGATTATTAAGAGCATTGTAAAATTTTTGAGAATTTTTTAAGAATAATTCACCTTCTGGGCCACCTTTATTGTTCACATTGTCATAAAATTCCAAGCCCAATTGCTTAAAAACGTTGAGATCTGGATTCACGCCTGGAACGGGGTTTCTAATGACCTGTTTAACTTTGACCATCAACTGCTGGACCCATAAATCTCCAAACAAGTTTGCGCCCTCTAAAGCCTTTTTATTTCCTTTGGCATCACTCTTTGAGGCTGTTTGTTCACCATAAAATTTGTTAAGCTCATTGTACGAGGTTACAAATGTATCTAAAGCGGTAAAGACACCTGTACGGTCATATTGCACGTCAGCTGTGTATTTGACTTGATCTGCGTTTTTAAGGGTAAAAGTAACCCCTCCAATGGCATCCGTAATGGTATTAGATGATCTTTTCTGAATGACATCATCCACCTCAATAATAGCAGCCAAGGCATTGTAGTCAGTTATGGGCTTGTCTAGCTTTAAGCCGCTCACCACATTGCCATCATCGCTAACGACAACATTCGTTGGGTTTGTGGTTGATAATTTAATTTGAAATGCTTTGGATGATGTTCCTGAATAAACAATATCTAGTAAGGCAGTCACACCTGTTGTGCCTGTCTTGGTATTGATCGCATCCACAATGCCTTGAATGCTCATGGTATTGTCTATGGCAACACTATCCGTCCCAAGGTTTCCCGTTAAACTTAGATTTCCACTGAGATTAAGAGCGGTACTCTCATTGGTCGCACTCGCAGTTCCAGATAGGGTCGATGAGGCAGGTTTGTTTAAATGTAAGCCCGTCATAACCCCTCCAGAATCTGTTAAGACAATGGGGGTACCAGGGGTTTGCGCCTTAATTTTCAATTGATATGTGCCGCTGGTATTCGCCACCACTTCGGCATAAACTTTGGTGGTTGCTGATTGAGCATTAATCGAGGCCGCCACATTACTTAGGGTCATATTCGTATCAATGGGAATAGCAACGGAACTTCCGGGAATAACTGTCCCCACATTTAGGGTGCCACTTAAGCCTAAAGCCGTATTGGCAGCTGCAAAAGGCGTTGAGCTTGCTCTGAGATCAGAGGTGGCCAGCTGATTTACCTTGTAGGTAAAGGTTCCTAAATTGGCAGCGGGATCTGCTTGTACCCCATTACCAACATCAGAGGTTTGGACCACCTTGCTATTAAACATGTTGTTGGCAGAATTTCGGTCATAGAGACTGTTGGAAAGTTTAGAAGCCTGGTCTTGAAGAGTGGTTAATTTTGTCTGTAATTCAGTATAGGCCGCAATTTTCTTTGTATTAACGTCAATTTTATCCTTAAAGATTTTGCTTTCTGCTTGTTTAACTTCTTTAATCCCACTAATAAATTCGGAAATATCAACACCCATCACCTTTTGGCTGACTTTAGGACGGCCTGTTTCCTCGTCTTTTACAACCTTACCCCATGTAAGCCCTAGAGATTGGGACGTATTCACTTCAGGCATGTTCAAATTTCCTCATTTTAGTTAAAACATCTCAGGTTTTATCCTGAGATGTTTTATGGGCGTCACGATTATCGCACATTCCCGACCATCTGAGCTAACTCAGACTGCTGGTTCAAAGATTGTGTGAACACGGTACTAGCAACACTTCCTAAACCTTTAAAGCGTTGCAAGGTCATCATAGATTGAGCAATGTTTGCGTCAATAAAGGTTGACCGTGCAGCTTCTTGGTTTTGCATGCTGATTTTCAAGGTATCGGACATGTAGTTCAACTGGCTGGCTTTACCACCAAGGTTAGCAATGAACTGACCAATGGTTTGAATAGCTGTGTCAATCAAGCTACTGGCGGTTTGAGCGTTACCAGTTGTATCTACGGAAATACCAGATAAACCTAAAGCAGAAACGTTAGCACCGTTAAAGGTGATGCTAAGAACGTCAGAAGCTTTTTCAGCGTACTGGAATTGCATGTTAATGGCTGAACCTTGAACAATGTTATAGGTTTCTTGAGCTGCGTTAGCAGTACCGTCGAAGGTTGCCAATGCCAAGCTCACACCATTACCAAAGGATACTGTTCCTGTCATAGAAGCTGCCGTTGTGACTGAAGCTGTATAAACTTCATCTCCACGTGTCAGCTTAAACATGCCAGTACCGCCTGCAGCAGCACCCGTATAAGTCAAAGCCCATGTTCCAGGGTTGGTACCTGATCCAGCGGTCAACGTCACGTTTGGCATACCAGCAGCAGATGTACTAAGGGATGAGAAGGTCGCCTTAGTTGCTGTATCGACACCTAACAATGAACGAAGTGCTGTTTGGAAAGTTGCAGCGTTGGTAATGCCTGCAACAGAAGCAGCATAGTCAAACACTAAAACGTTTCCAGGATCAGTTGTACTGACCAAGCTTAAGGTACCGCTGGCTGTTGGAGCTGTTGTTGCTTTAAAGGTTTGGGTACCAACCTTAACAGTAACATCATACAATCCACCATTTTGCGTAACAGTTGCATCTGTTGCCACACCAGTAATCAAACCTTGTGAGTTTGCATTTAAGGTGTTAGCAAATGCGTTGGCAACTGCTGTCAAACCAGTCGCACCTTCGGCAACTATACCGCTAGCTGTAGCAGTACCGCCACCACCTGTGAACAAAGAAACACCACCCCAACGAGCATTTGTTGCGTTTAAGTCAACCTGCTCGAGTAATCGTTGAAATTCTTGGTTCATCATGGCTCGTTCGTTGTCACCCACTGTATTCGTGTTAGCTGACACAGTGATTTCTTTCATACGAGTCAAAACATCCTGAGTTGCACCAAGAGCACCAGTCGCCATCTGAATCAAGGAGATCGCTTGAGTAACGTTGCGGCTGGATTGTCCAAGAGAAACCAGGTTAGAAGTTAAACGATAACCAACGGCTGAGGAAGAAGGATCGTAGGCAGGGTTTGCCGCCCGTGAACCAGACGCTAATTCTTCTGTCGCCCGTGTGGCCTTTGAAGTGTTAATTTCTAAATACCTTTTTGCTGCGTTAGCGCCAAGGTTTGTAGCTGCTGTAACCATATTAATACCTCTCACTTCCTGTGATTAATGTTACGTGCTTACTGCACACCCAAGGATATGCAAAAACCATGCCAACTGGTTGAAAGGGCTTAAACCAAGCCTTTCGGGGCTTAATCATTCGAAAAGGAACAGGCAAACACCAAACGAAAAGAAGATAAGAGAAAAATTTGGGGGAAAAAAATGCCTACTAGAATCATTTTGCCCCTTTTTAGAGGGTAGCTCTTTTAAGAGTGAGCTCTAATAAATTCAGCAATTCTAGGCTGGATAATTTGTCGCCAGCGCCGGCCATTAAAGATACCATAATGACCTACACCTTCTTGAAAGTGGTGGGCCTTCATGGAGCGCGGCAGAGAAGTACATAAATCGTGAGCTGCATACGTTTGCCCGGGACAAGAAATATCATCTAATTCACCTTCAACCGTTAATAATGCGGTATTGGTTATTTTATCAGGGCGAATTAAATACCCCCTCCATGTCATCATTCCTTTAGGCAGAAGATAACGCATGAAAGCGTAATCAATGCTTTGTAAAAAATAATCTTCCGGCAAATCCATGACAGCCCGATACTCATCATAAAATTTACGATGAGCTTCAGCGCTTTCGTCATCTCCTTGGATTAAATGTTGAAAAAGTTTTACGTTTGCTTCTTGATGACGTTCAAGATTTAAGCTCATAAACCCCGTGAGCATGACAAATCCAGGGATAACCCGACGTCCACCCCCAGGATAATAATGGGGAACTTTGGCGATTAATTTTCTTCTATACCAATCAATAGAATGTTCTTGAGCAAACTCATTCACCTTGCCAGGATTAATGCGGGTATCAATGGGCCCCCCCATGAGTGTCATGGTTTTTGGCTGACAAGGCTCTTTGTACTCTGCAAGCAAGGATGTAACACACATAACCGGAACAGAAGGCTGACACACAGCGATAAGGTGAAGATCTTTACCTAGGTATCGAATAAAATCCAACAGATAGTCCACGTAATGATCAAAACTAAAAATACCCTCTTTTAAGGGAACCTGCTTTGCATCAACCCAATCTGTAATGTACACATCATGGTCAGGGATCATGGCTCGAGCCGTGTCTCTGAGCAACGTGGCGAAATGACCTGAAAGGGGAGCGACGATGAGAACTTTGGGGTCTTTAGATTGAAAGGGGCGATTCTTAATAAAACGACGAAAGTGCACTAGCGAACAAAAGGGCTTCATCATAACACGATGTTCTTCAATACTTAGGATATCTCCTCCTCTTTCAACCGTATTTATACCAAATTCTGGCTTGGGAAAAATGCGTGTGGAACGTTCGACCATTTCTGCAGAAGCGCTAACCATTTTGGAAAAGGGGCCCTGCTCCCCAGGAACAGACGTCATTAATAAATCCAAAGCCTCTGACCACATGTGTGTTGGTTGCAAGGCAGCATTTTTAAACTCATTTAAATGATAGAGCATATACGACCCCCTCCTACAGGTGAGACGTACTGGAGTTTAAGTGTCTAAATTATGTTAATGTTAGGTGAAAGGGGCTTAAAAAATCATTAATGGTGGCGATTTTCCTCTAGTAAAAGTTGGCGAATCTTTTGGGCGATGGTCTCTGGTTCCGTCGTATGGGGAAAGAACGCCACTAATTTTCCTTGTCGATCCATTAAATAGATTAAGGCCGAATGGTCCACCAAATAATCAGCCATGGTCCCATCGGGTTTAGCTTTCACGGCATAGACTTTGTAAGCTTTAAGAACGGGATTAATTTGCTCTCGAGTTCCTGTTAGGAAAATAAGGGATGAATGCCAATTTTGAGCATATGTCTTTAAACTTTCCTGGGTATCCCGCTCTGGATCAACAGTGATGAACAGAGGAATGACTTGATCAATATCCGTCCCTAAAAGCTCGAGGGCCTTGGTTATGTGCTGCAAGCCCATAGGACAAACATCAGGACAAAAACTATACCCAAAGTAAACCATCATATATTTACCTGTAAAATCCGTGTTCGCTCGCCTTTGGCCAAATTGATCAACGAGCTGAAAATCTCCCCCTAATTGAGGCAATCCAGTTGTTACCTTATCTTCCACATAAGATTTGGGTGTTTGAGCAAAATAATAGGCAAATCCCGCTAAAATCAATGCGCCTATGACAAATCCAAACATTGCCAAACGAAGATATTTCTTGTTAAATGAGGGCGCGGATTTTTGTTGATTCATCATTCATACCATGCATTGGATCTTTAATGTTTAAAAGTTTATCGCTTTCCCACTCCTTTGACAGCTCTTTTTTACCCATGCGCTTGCTTATTTTTCTCCGCTGGGTAGCGATTGCCTTTCAGATCTGCACAGTTGTTGTTGTGGGATGGGTTTTACACTTTTCTTTGCCGGTTGCGACCCTGTCCCTTATTATTGGGTTATCCATATTCATTAATGTGGTCTTAACTTGGCTCGCCCAACGCCAAAGCCGTATCTCAACCAAACAACTCCCTTATTTTTTAATTTATGATTTAGGACAACTTACAGCTCTTCTGTATGTTACAGGGGGACTGAACAACCCTTTCTCTGTTTTTATCCTGGCCCCTGTCGTCATCGCATCCAGCTTCTTACCCCAACAACCAGGTCGCATCATGACGCTTATAGGCGCTGCTTGTGTAGTGCTTCTTTTAACAACGAAATACCCTCTTCCCTGGTATGACGGGGGGTATGTTCATCCCGGACTTCTCAGATGCGGTATTGCTTGCGCCCTTCTCATGTCCATGTTTTTTATGAGTGAATATAGCAGCTGGATAGCCAAAGAGTTTCGCAAGCTCTTTACCGCTGTGGATGCCAGTCAACATGCCCTTGCCAAAGAACAAAAACTAGCCTCATTGGGCGCGTTGGCTGCTGCTGCTGCCCATGAACTGGGCTCACCTTTAACCACGATTAATATAGCGATTAAAGATTTGTTATCCCAAACACCAACGGATCATCCTTTTCGTGAGGATCTAGAATTAGTTTTAACCCAAAGTTTAAGATGCCGTGATATTCTCCAGGATTTATCTCGAAACTTTGCCAAGGAACAGCAGACGCCTTTGCAAACGTTGCCTATGAGTGCTGGCATTCATGTGATTCTTAATCATCTTCCCCCAAGCGATAAAAAAATAGAAGTGGCTGTTCCTCAAAGCAAAGATGAACCCCAACTCACTTTAAAGCCAGAGATCATATATAGCCTGGGAAACATTATCCAAAATGCCCAACAATTTGCTCAGTCTGTGGTTAAAATTTCCATTGATTGGTCCTTGAAGACCATCCAACTTATTATCCATGATGATGGTCCAGGTTACCCCCCTTATATTCTGAGCCGTTTGGGAGAGCCTTATATTTCTGGACGTCCCCCCTCTTCAGGTACGGAATGCCACTTGGGCCTGGGACTTTTTATCGCACAAACTTTACTCGCCCAAACAGGAGCAAACCTATATTTTAGCAACGAAGGTGGGGCTAAATGCAGCATTATCTGGCCGACCACCGCATTTAGGGAGCATTTTCATGATGAATCAACTTCTTATCGTCGATGATGACCAACCTTTGCTCGACCGTTTGGCCCGAACGCTGAGCAAAAGGGATTTTACAGTCTCTACAGCATCATCCATCAGTCAAGCGAAAGCTATCATTCAAACTCAAAAGTTTGACTATGCCATCTTTGATTTAAAATTGGTTGACGGTTATGGCCTTGATCTTGTCCAGATCATTAAAAAAGAAAGCCCTGACGTTCGAGTCATTATTTTAACAGGATATGGAAATATTGCCACAGCTGTATCAGCCATCAAACACGGTGTGGTAGATTACCTGCCCAAACCTGCTGATATTGATGCCATTGAATTTGCCTTGCGCAATACAGGAGAACAACCCGCTCCCATCCCTCACCACCCTATGTCACCCGATAGAGTGCGTTGGGAACATATTCAAAGGATATTTCATGAGTGCCAGCAAAATGTATCAGAAACGGCCCGACGGTTACAGATGCATCGCCGGACCCTTCAGAGAATTTTAGCCAAACACGCCCCTAAAGGTTAAACCTCTTTTTCAGTTCTCAAGGGTATGGAACCCATGGAATTTGTTTAAGTTGTGGCCATAAGACCGTTCTTTAGCCAAACGCGCATGTTTTTTGACCATGTTAATAGCAAGACTTAATTCATGGCCCCATAAATACTCGGGATAATATTCTCCCTGATCAGATCTTTGGAAGAAAGTATGGTGGGACTGCTTTCGATAACCTTCTAGCCGATCTAACTGAACACACAAATGACGGTATCTTTCCCCCCCTATTTCTGCGCTTTCAACTGACTGAGGATCAGCAAAAACCTCAATTTGTGCACACAATTCCTCATAATCACGTTTAATCATTTCGGCAAATCGTGAATCATGGGGCGTATTTAAAAAAACGTTTTGAGCAGCCTCTAGAAGCAAGTTTCTATACGTATAGTTCATCAAATAATTACATAAGGTATCTAATCGAGGAGAGTCACTGCCCTGTTTATAAACACGCCGGGTATTATATCCAATATTTTTTAATAGCTTTAAGAGACCATAATCCCCGGGGAAATGACCATAACCAACGACAAATAAAACGGTTTTATCATGGAACTGCTTCATATACTCTTCCATCACAGGAATCCAGGCTAAATTTCTTTTTTGAACAGAACGATCTTGCCCGGACCAGTAGTCTGTATTGACGTCTCCAGAAAAATAATCGGGAAAGTCAGTAACGGTTTTTTGAGGTTTTGATTTTGATTCCCCTTCCTGTTTTTCTTTAATCAAGGCCAGAATACTCGCCTCCAAATCTTTTACATGCACTCCTAACGACTTGGCGCAATGCATCTTATGAAAGTTGGATAGGGAATCATCTGAGTCAAACCGAACCTTGCCATTCTCAAGAGCAAGAACAGGCTTTCCTTGGTTTTCAAACATTTTGGAAATAGCATTGTCCATGCCATTGCCATAGTGATAGGAATACCCAATTCTCCATTTACTTACCACATCATTGACTACTACAGGGCTCATTTGGTGAGGCTCAATCCCCCAAGCCTTCTTAATTTTTGGGCCGATATTATCTCTAAAATAATCCATCGCTTCGGGTGAAAGCTCTTGCGTCCAGTCTTTGGCGCCATCCAAGACAAGACCATGGAGGATGTATTCCCTAATTGGGACATCACCTGCATCTCCAAAGTCTTTGCTTACAATCTCTGTCACTAAGACATCGCTGGAATCAACAATGTACTGGGTTGCCCGTTGCAAAAGGTCTTTAGGGACATTGTGTTGAGAGCCCAGCAAGTAAAAGCGGGTTTTGTAGGTAGGAAATCCCACCGTATCCTGCATCTTTCGAGGAATCCGAACTTCGTAGAGATAAGGCTCTCCTTTGTCTCGATCGGGATTATATACACTATAATCACAACTCCAGGCTGTCTGCTTTTCCTTCTCCATACCAAACACAAAGGAATTGAGACATAATAATATTAGAATGGTAGTAAAACGTTTTGCCATCTTTACCGCTTAACCTTTAAAAAATCGATATCTGTGATGTGGAGATTGTTTTCTTAATCTTCAAGGTTAAACCAGCTTTTTCACCGCTTCATCGATGCGTCGACAGGCCTCTTGCAAAATCTCATCCGCTGTTGCATAGGAAATGCGAAAATAGGGAGACAAGCCAAATCCTGAGCCGCTCACCACCGCCACTTCAGCATATTCTAAAAGGTATTCACTGATCTGGTCATCAGTCATCAGAACCATCTCGTTAGGCGTTTTCTTGCCGATCAATCCTTCGCAATTAATGTATAAATAAAAGGCTCCGCCAGGGGACATGCAGGTCAGCCCAGGAATTTCAGAAAACCCTTTAACCACCAAGTCCCGACGACGTTCAAAGGAAGCACGCCACTCATTAATAAAAGATTGATCCCCTTCAATGGCTTGAATGGCAGCTGCTTGAGAAATAGAACAAGCATTGGAAGTGCTTTGAGATTGAAGCATGGTCATGGCTTTAATTAAATTTTGCGGGCCAGCTCCATAACCAATACGCCATCCTGTCATAGAATAGGATTTAGATACGCCATTAACAATCAGCGTACGATCTTTAAGATCAGGGGCTACCTCAAGAATGGAGATAAAGTGCGCCTCTCCATAAACTAAATATTCGTAAATATCATCACTCATAATATGCACATGAGGGTGACGGCGCAAAACATGAGCAAGCTCTGTTATTTCTTTGCGCGTGTATACCTCTCCTGTGGGATTAGAAGGGGAGTTTAAAATAAGCCATTTTGTATGAGGCGTTATGGCTTTTTCCAATTGAGAGGGTGTAATTTTAAAATTCTGGTCAATACCACAATCAACAAACTGTGGACATCCCCCAAATAGGGCAACCATATCCGGATAGGAGACCCAATAAGGAGCCGGAATGATCACTTGGTCTCCTGGGTTGATCGTTGCCATTAAAGCATTGAAAATAATCTGTTTCCCTCCATTACCCACCATGATTTCTGATAATTCATAGGACAGGTTATTATCTCTCAAAAACTTTTTTTGAATGGCTTTTTTTAACGCAGGCAGACCGTCAACCGCTGTATACTTGGTTAACCCTTGGACCATGGCTTCTCGCGCTGCCTCTTTAATAAACTCAGGCGTATCAAAATCTGGCTCGCCTGCACTTAAACTCAAAATATTGCGCCCTTCTGCTTTCATGGCTGCAGCTTTAGCATTCATGGCTAAGGTGGGGGATGGTTTTACATTTTGAAGTCGATGAGCGAGAAATGTCATAGCAATCTATACTTTTATTTGTGTTTACTTCCTGGTCTACTGGATTTTCTGGGATTTATCAATGTCTCAAGCTTAATTTTTTTTTAATGATCTATAAGTAACAATAATATTGAGAGGATTGGCCCGTACTTTTGGAATGAAAAGACCTTAACATGCAGCAAACACAAAATATTCCTACCGAAGATCATGTTGTAGAGAGTTGTTTATCCTCTTTAAAGGTAACCCATGCGGGACGCGTGGCAGTCCATTTCCATATATCCCAATTTTTACCCTATAATCGGCAATCATTCCAAGTCAAGCATGCAGCGCATAATGCTAGAAAGTCTTTTGGCCCTCTTTTGAAAAATCTTTTAATTCTAAAAAACAGTGACATTCTGTGCATTCTTGATTCTCCTTCGCCCATCCAAATTGAGAGAGCTATTGTTCACTACAAGAAATCCTTTACTGACAATGATCCCCTTTTAAAAAATGACATCAATCAAGAAAAATTTTATACCATTTTTAACTTAGGAACCGATTGGCTGGAGTTCGAACAAGTCATTTATGATATCCAAATGAAGAACTTTGGTGGTAATTTTTTTAATCAAGATGGAGGGCAAGAGGATCAAGGTAGAGCCTTTTTGCTGGATGGTATTCAAACCGAAACTTTGTCGCTCATCCAAAATTCTCTAAGACAAGCCGATATCAGCAATTTCATACGTCGCCAACCTATCGCTGGAATCCATGGGGAGGACCTCCCCAAAATTGTTGCCGATCATTTTTTCGTCTCGATTCCTGCTCTTCAAGATACACTCAAGATTAATGAGGCAATTTCAGCTAATGTTTGGCTCTTTAAGCAACTGACCTTTTACCTAGATAAACAAGTTTTACAAATCATCAACGATTTTTTGACACAGAGAGCGGTTCGCGCCATCCATATTAATTTAAACTTGCGGACGATTGTCACAAATCACTTTCAACACTTTTTAAGAAATTACAATGCGAACAAACAAATAACGTTTGAAATAGATATTCTTGACCTCCTCGCCCATACAGACGCTTACATGTTTGTCATTGAGATGTTGAAGAAAAAAGGCCACCTGGTGTGTGTTTGCGGTCTTTCCAGCGGAATACTCCCTTTTATACACCCAGAAACCTTGTCCGCTGACAAATTTAAAATTAATTGGTCTTTGTCCATGTGTGAAAATGTAGGGTGGTTACACAATTGGGTGGAAACCATTGGCTCTGACAATGTCATCCTTCATAAGTGTGATACAGACAAAGCCTTTGAAGTAGGTCTGAGTCTTGGAATAAGACACTTCCAAGGTTTCAAAATTGATGAACTCTTTGGCAAGGGGCCGCGCAACAACTGGTAATCAATCTGCACAGATCAATTACCATAAGCCACTACTTATGATTGAGGAGGCGTCTCTGTTCCCTGGGGTGATGGGGCTGCCGATTCCTCTTGGATTCCAATCTGGCGAATATGTTCGCTGGTTAAAGGAATGCCACGCATAACTTTTCCGCTATCACCAAGAAACGCTGTAATTCCATTATTCAGCTTTAAGCGAATTCCACCGGCATTACCTGTGTGTAATTGATAAGGACCGTCTGTTTGAGGAATCTCATATTGGTCACCTGCATGCATGAGACGCACAAAGACGCTTTTTCCATGAGCATCGATAACTTGCACCCATGAATCTCTACTTGCAAGAACGCTAATTTTATCGGTTTGATCGCCTTTTAAGGCTTGTGATGGTAAAACCGAACTTTCTTCCAAAGAAGCTAGCACCTCTTTTTTAGCCAACATTTCCTGAGGTTTTGAATCCTCTACCTCGTTTTCCCTAAAAGGCTCTGAGACTAGAGAAGTTTGATCTTGTTCAGATACCCCCATATCTGTTTGCTGAGAGGTCTCGGACTCTTCAGCTATCTCACCTATTGGCTTAGCTGAATCCCCACCCGTTACTAGGTTTTGCTCAACTTCTTTATAATTATCTTTATCCCAAAAATTAAAAACGGCAGCTGCGCTGCACAGGGCTATGGCTAGAAAACTGGTTAATATAACCAATTTAAATTTCGGTCTCTCCTGGCTTTCTGTTGGGATGGCAAGAATAAGCTTATTAATTTCTGAACTATCAACTTTATCTAGGTTTAATCGACGTAAGATTTCACAGGCGTCTAAACCTAAAATCTGGGCATAAGTTTTAATAAAACCGATGGTATAAATTTGCCCTGGCAAACGGTCAATCTGCCCTTTTTCAATGGCTAATAAATAGGGCTGTCGAATATGGGTTAGGCGAGCAACATCTGGGATAGACAATTTTTTTTCTTCACGGGCTTGACGGAATAAATCCCCCACATCTAAATCCTGCTGACAAGATGACCCCTCTTCTCCAGTTGATGGCTGCTCAGCTAACCTAACCATCTCATCCCCGATTAGTAATAAGCTTTGTACATGCTTTAGTTAAACCAAGATGATATGTATAATGCAAGTATTTTTCGAATAATTAGAAGAATTAATTTATTTCTTTCACAATAAGCGTGTTCCCCTCCACACCTACCACCTCAACAACTGTATTTTCAGGTAGATCCGGTCCAGTAACCCGCCACACAGAATCTCCAAGTATAGCTCGCCCCTGGTTATTGACGATAGGCTGACTTAGCGTTACCCGTTGACCAATATACTGTTCACCTCGACGATTTAGATGTGACTTTTTCTTGACACTTTGAGGAACACTAAAGTAACGCCGGCCCAAAACCGTAACGCCTATGGACAGCACACCAAAAAGCAATAGACACAAAGACACAGGCATAGGCACCATCCATGAAAGCCCTCCCACTGCTAAAGCCGCAAGCCCAACCCACAGGAAAAAAGATCCTGGGGCCAGAATTTCTAGAGCAATGAGAAGGATACCAAGGATTAACCAATGCCAATAGACAATTTGGGATAATAAATTCATAGGCACCCTCCTTTAAGATACATCAGGAATCACAGAGGTCTTTTTAGGTGCAACTTTAGTCTTTTGATCCCCTACAGAACCTTTATCTGCAAAGGCGTCTTTGACAATTTCTGAGATCCCCGCAACAGAGGAAACTAAATTGCTGACTTCCATAGGCATGAGTACGAGTTTTTGATTAGGAGAATCCGCCAATGCTTTAAAAGCTTCCACATACTTTTGCGCGACAAAGTAGTTCACAGCTTGCGCAGAACCGCCAGTAATGGCTTTAGAAACCTCATCCACAGCCCGAGCTTCTGCTAAAGCTAACCTTTCTCTTGCCTCTGCATCTCTCTTAGCCGACTCCATACGACCTTCAGCTTCTAAAACCATAGACTGCTTGACACCTTCAGATCGCAAAATCCGTGATTGCTTTTCACCTTCAGCTTCTAAAATAGCAGCTTGTCTTTCACCTTCTGCTTCCAAGATGAGCGCGCGCTTTTCCCGCTCTGCTTTCATTTGACGAGCCATAGAATCAACCAAGTCTCTCGGGGGACGTATATCTTTAATCTCAATACGAGTAACCTTGGTTCCCCAAGGATTGGTGGCATCATCAACCACAGCTAGCAGTCGTGCATTAATGGTTTCCCTATGAGACAAGAGTTCATCTAAATCCATTGATCCCATAACAGTACGAATGTTAGTCATCGTTAGATTTAAAATGGCCAGCTCTAAATTTGCCACTTCATAAGCAGACTTGGCTGCATCTAACACTTGATAAAACACAATACCATCCACCGTCACAGCCGCGTTGTCCCGAGTAATCACATCCTGAGAAGGCACATCCATGACTGATTCCATCATATTAACCTTCGCCCCGATACGATCCACTAAGGGAATAATAATATGAAATCCTGGTGTTAGCGTCATCGTATAACGCCCAAAACGTTCTACTGTGTATTCATATCCTTGAGGAACAACTTTTACCGCTCGGGCCACAAAGATAACCGCAACAATGGCCACAGCCACCATGATGATTTCAAACATTGATTTTCCTCCTTATTGTTTATATGAATTAAAGTAGTATTAAATAGCTAAATAACAGTAAATTTATAATAATGAGCCAAGACGGCTGCGCAAGAATGTGCTATTATGCTTCATATTATAGCAAAAACGAACACTTTTAGTAAATCGCAGAAATTAAAATGAATTTTTTTTCAGAGTTTCGTCAAAAAATCGCCCATATTATTCACCAGCTTCAAGCAGATCATAAACTTTCCCAAAATCTGGATCTCAGCCGTTTTGTTGTTGAGCCTCCCAAAGATCCACAACATGGAGAGATTGCGACCAATGTGGCCATGGTTTTAGCTAAATCCGCTCACATGGCACCACGCCAACTGGCAGAACTCCTCCTTGAGCCTTTGACCCGATTAGATGACGTCCTGGAGGCTTCAATTGCCGGTCCGGGATTCATCAATTTGAAGCTATCCCCTTCCTATTGGCATCGCCAATTGAAAAACATCTTAAATGAAAAAGTGAACTATGGAGATTCTACCATCGGGAAAGGCGAAAGGATTAATGTGGAATATGTTTCTGCCAACCCCACTGGACCTATGCACGCTGGTCATGGACGAAATGCCGTACTCGGAGATGCCATTTGTTCTCTTTTAGAAAAGATTGGGTATAATGTTACACGTGAATATTATATCAATGACGCCGGCTCACAGACCATCACCCTTGCTCGATCTACCTATCTACGTTACTTGCAAGCTTTAGGACATGAGATTGATGAATCTCGTTTTGAGGGCCTTTACCCAGGGGATTATCTCGTCACTGTCGGACAAGAGTTGGCAGCTCAATATGGATCTATTTGGGTAGATCAAGATGAAAACGTATGGCTTGAGCCCATCCGACATCACACCGTAAACGCCATGATGGCCATGATTAAAGAGGATCTGGAGCGCATTGGCGTCCATATGAACGTTTATACTTCCGAAGAAGCCATCATCAAAAAAGGAGGAGTTGATCATGCTCTTCAACTTCTTGAGGATCGTGGGGACCTATATGTAGGTGTCTTAGAAAAACCTAAAGGTCATGGCATTGAAGATTGGGAACCCAAACCTCAAACCTTATTTCGCTCAACGGCCTATGGTGACGATGTGGATCGTCCGTTGAAAAAGTCAGATGGGAGTTGGACGTATTTTGCCAGTGATATCGCTTACCATTATGATAAATACCAACGAGGTTTTAAGCGGTTGATCGATGTGTTGAGCGCCGATCACGTTGGTTATTTTAAGCGCATCCAAGCTGCTTGCAAAGCTGTGAGCAACAATGAGGCTGAGATTGAGGTTAAATGTTATCAGCTGGTCAATTTTCTGGAAAACGGAATTCCCGTTAAAATGTCGAAACGTTCTGGTACCTTCATTTCTTTAAAAGAAGTGGTGGAAAGAGTTGGCAAGGATGTAACACGCTTTATTATGCTCACCCGTCGTCATGACATGGTCATTGATTTTGATTTTCAAAAAGTGGTTGAGCAAACAAAAGATAATCCAATATTTTACGTGCAATATGCACACGCTCGGTGTCAGTCGGTTTTGCGTCACGGACAATCTTACACAACCGGACTAGATCTTAATCAAGTTAGCATAGACCTCTTGACCGAAGACGTGGAGTTAGCAATCATTAAACTATTAGCTTCGTGGCCCCAACAAGTAGAAACAGCAGCACTTATGAGAGAACCCCATCGCATTGCTAATTATCTTTACGAAACTGCTGCAGCTTTTCACGGATGGTGGAACAAAGGTAAAGACCATGCTGAGTTAAGATTTATCGAGCCTGAGAACAAACCAAAAACTTTAGCTCGTTTGGCCTTAGTTCAAGCTGTGGCTTTTGTGATCGCTTCAGGTTTACATTTATTTGGCATAACGCCTGTTAAGGAGATGCGCTAATGACTTCTTACCCCCCCAGATTTCAGGCAGACCAAGAGTTTGATAGGTTTCGATTACGCCCTATTCGGAATGAAGAGGATTCCCCTTTCGCCGAACCAAGTGAAGAGCCCACTTTTCACCCTCATAACTATGAAGAACACCCTGTCAGACGCATCAATCTCCAGCAAAACGAAGATGATATTCGTAATTTAGGCTTTTTTAAACGTACAGATATTAAAGGTGAGACCGCGGAAGATGAGGCAGAATGGCAAGAACGTCAATCGCCCATAAATTTTATTCTGATTGCTGGTATTCTTTTTGTTTGTACAGCGATTGGTTGGTTTGGATACCGCTGGTACACCAGCAATACTCAAGGACATCCACCAATTATTCAACCAGAAGCAGGCCCCTTTAAAGTTCGCCCAGAAAATCCTGGCGGCATGGTCATCCCCCACCAAGATAAATTAATTTATGGCCGGATTGCCCCTGAGCAATATCAACCTGTCGAACGGTTATTACCACCTCCAGAGCAGCCTGTAATTCCTGCAGGACAAGAGCAAGGATATTACAACCAACCCTACCAGCAAGGAGCTGTTTATCCCCAGGGTTATCATGATCCTCAAGGGTACGCTCCCCAACCTCCTTATCCATCCCAGGGACAAGACGCTCCATATGCGCAAGGATATCCCGAACAAGGATACGCTCACGGCCCTTATCAAAATCCCCAACCTTATGTTCAGCAAGCCCCTAATGGATATCCGGAACATGCCGCCCCGCAAGGGTACGCTCCTCAACCCTATGCCCCCCCTCCTCCCATGAATAGCTACGGGCAAGCAGCGCCTCAATACCAAAACCAAGGCCCCAGCCCTATGCCAATCCAAGGAGGAGAGCAAGGACTACCCTCTCAACCAGTAATGGCACTACCTGCCCAAACCGTTCCAAGCACAGCTGCTCCGGCTGAGGAGGGAGACTTTGATAAATCTGGCCTTGATGCTCTTCTAGCCGAAACGCCTGAGCCTGCCCCTACCCTGGCCAAGAAACCTCAGGATAAGACCGCAGAAAAAGCACAAGAAAAAGGACCTGAAAAAGCGCAAGAAAAGGCTCAGGAGAAATCTTCCACGAAGTCAGCTGCTAAGGAAGACTCAACTCAAGCCGGCCCATCTTTGGCCACGAAGGGACCATACATGGTCCAAGTAGCTACCTTCAGCGATAAGACTGTGGCTCGAAAGGAAATTGATCGACTTATCCGCTTAGAGCCAAACTTATTCAAAGACAAAAAGTTTGGCATCCAACGCATGGAACTTGGGCAAAATAAAAATCCAGTTTATCGAGTCATTATTGGCTCATTTGCCACTTCCAATCAAGCGGCTCAATTTCGAGGTCGCCTAAAAGCTCATAATGTTAAGGGGATAGTGATCAAAACCCCCTCACAACCATCTTAGGGATATGTTAATGAAGCCTCTTTCTCATCCTCGCGCTACTATTTTTGGTTGCTCTGGCCCTACTCTAACGGCAGATGAGAAAGCTTTTTTCCAGCGATATCAACCTTTAGGTTTTATTTTATTTTCCCGGAATTGTAATTCGCCTGATCAGGTAAAAAAGCTGGTTGCCGATTTAAGATCATGTGTCAATCATCCTGATGTCCCTATTTTGATTGATCAAGAGGGCGGAAGGGTCGCCCGACTATCGCCTCCCTATTGGAGAACATATCCTCATGCCTCTTTATTTGGTGACATGGCCAATGATGATTTGGAACAAGCCAAGTGGTGTGTTGAGGCCAACAGCATTTTGATTGCTCATGAGTTAATGGAGCTTGGCATTAATGTGAATTGTGCACCGCTTCTGGATTTACCTGCTCCGGGAGCTCACCCGATTATTAGTAATAGAGCCTATAGCTCTTCCATAGACATTACCGTTGAACTGGCGGAAAGTTGCCTTCTAGGCTTTGCTCAATGTGGGGTGACAGGTGTCATCAAACATCTCCCAGGTCATGGTCGTGCACCAGCCGACAGTCATGAAACCCTTCCCGTCGTTTCTGCCAGCGCTGAAACCCTCATGGAGTCGGATTTCCAAGCTTTCAAATTGTTGTGTGAACGCTTGCAAGAGTACCCCCATTTGACCCCCTGGGGTATGACAGCCCATGTGGTTTATTCAGATATTGATACATTCTTGCCAGCAACTCATTCTCCGCGCGTTATTGAGAAGATCATTCGATCCTCCATTGGCTTTTCAGGATGCTTGATCACCGATTGTCTGACCATGAAAGCGCTTGAAGGAAGGTGGTCACAGCGTGTGGAAAACTCTTTTAAAGCCGGATGTGATGTGGTACTCCATTGTAGTGGCCACTTTGAGGAAATGTTGGAAGTTGCGATTGCAACACCTGCGTTAACACAGGAAACTTACGATCTCATTAAAGAATCTCTTTTAAAGATTCCTTCACAGTTCATAGATATGGACACCTTAGAAGCCACACTCCAAGGGCACTTGAAGCCCTACTTAAAATCTGTGTCTTGTGCATAAATTCAAATAGGTAGCCCTAACGATGACCGAAACGGCCATTTTACAGATTGCAACTTTAATCGCCCTTGTCGTTGCTGTGACAACTCATGAAGCCGCTCATGGATTTATGGCCAAAATTTTTGGCGATCCTACCGCTCAAGTTATGGGGCGATTGACTCTTAATCCTGTTGCTCACATTGATCTTTTTGGTACCATTCTCCTGCCAGCCATGATGTTTTTCTCAGGAGCTCCATTCCTTTTTGGTTATGCCAAGCCCGTACCTGTAAACTTTTTCAATTTGAAGCCCCGACGTTTGGGAGAAATTTTTGTCGCTTTTGCTGGACCAGGTATCAATTTCATTTTAGCTTTTATCTCAGCTCTCCTTCTTCACCTGAACCCTGAGGGAGAAACTTTTGGTAATGATATCCTAATCATGTCGTTCCGCGTGAACATTATCTTAGGTGCTTTTAACCTGTTCCCTCTTTTACCCTTAGATGGCGGCAGAATAATTGCAGGAATCCTGCCTCAACCATTTCGCCAATGGTATGGAAGCACAGAAACCTATGGTATGGTGATTCTTTTAGCTCTTATCATTCTTCCCTCCTTGGTCTTTAAACCCATTGGAATAGATTTTGACCCCCTTCGGTCGTTCCTTTATCCTGTAGTAGATGGCCTATCTCAGGGGCTTTTACATTTAACCGGCCACCTTTAAAATTTGCTTTTTTTCAAGAAAAACATTACGTTAGGCTCAACAACTGATATAGGAAAAATACAATGGGTTTAAGTTTTGGTCATTTAGCTTTACTCGTTTTAGTCATATTAATTGTGTTTGGTGCTGGAAAACTTCCCCAAGTTATGGGTGATTTAGCCCGTGGTCTTAAAGCCTTTAAAGATGGTATGAAGGATGCTGAAACCGCCAGTCATACTAAAATTGACGATCAATCGCACACATAATTTTTAATTATTCTCATGATTGATATTGCTTGGTCACAATTTTTTATTATTGCTCTTCTGGCTGTGATCTTGTTAGGCCCCAAAGACCTTCCTTTGGTTTTGCGCACTCTTGGCAAATGGTTTGTCATACTTCGCTCGCACCTCATGGATTTACAAGATTATTTCAAAGCTGTCAGCATGGTTGACATGCCCCCCACCTCTGGATCAAGCAGTGAAAAAGAGATCAAGGAAAAATTAGAAGAACCTTTGAGGGGTAGAAAAGATCATGAATGACACTCCCCAACCTTTAATTAATCATCTCTTAGAGCTTCGCTCGCGTCTGATTCGGATTTTTTTGGCGCTCATTGCCTGCTCTATCTTTTCTTATCTCTTTGCTGACCATATCTTTCAGATTTTAGTGCGTCCCCTCTCCAACATTCTTCAGGGCCAAGGTTTGGAACGACGACTCATCTACACAGGACTAACAGAAGCGTTCTTAACTTACTTAAAAATTGCCGCATTTTCAGGATTCTTCTTATCCTTTCCTTATCTTGCTAATCAGCTTTGGTTATTTATTGCACCTGGATTATATGAAAGAGAAAGGCGCTTTGTTAGATTTATTCTGATTGCAACCCCTGCTTTGTTTCTGCTTGGAAGTGCCTTTGCTTATTTTGTGGTCTTTCCTGCGGCTTATACATTCTTCTTAAGTTTTGAAGCCCCGGGATCCAATGGCATGATGCCAATCCAATTAGAACCCCGAGTTGGCGAATATTTAACCTTTGTTATGCGATTGATTATCGCCTTTGGATTATCTTTCCAGCTTCCCGTCCTTTTAATGCTTCTCGCCTCATCGGGTTTTGTAACCACTCAAACGCTCATAAATCACTGGCGCATAGCTGTTGTTGCGATTTTTACCATTGCTGCTATTATAACACCGCCAGACCTATTTAGTATGATTGGGTTAGCTTTTCCGCTCCTCATCCTTTATGGTTTGTCCATACTCATGGTAAGAATATTTGAAAGACGATCATCGAAAGACTCTGACACATGCTTGACATCAAAATAATCCGGAACAATCCAGAAGCTCTTGACCAGTCTTTACGCAAACGCGGAAAAGAACCCCTTGCTCAACATCTACTGACAATTGATAGCCAATATCGTCAAGCTTTAACCGAACTCCAAGACTTACAAACCCAAAGAAATCAGATCGCTAAGCAATTTGGAGAAGCCAAACGCAAAGGAGAAGACACCACCTCCCTTGGCGCTCAAGCAGAACAATTGAAACAACGTATGGCTGAGCTAGAGGCTTTAAGTTCTACAAAACAAGAACATCTTCACCAAGACCTCGCCTCCATTCCAAACTGGGTTGCCGATGATGTCCCTGAAGGACTTGATGAGACCGGAAATGTGGAACTTCGCCGGCATGGAATTCCAAAAACCTTTGATTATGAGGTAAAAGCTCATTTTGATTTGGGTGAAGATCTAGAGTTAATGAACTTTGATGTGGCGACCAAGCTATCTGGATCCCGCTTTGTAGTCCTATACAAAGAACTGGCTCGCTTAGAAAGAGCACTGGCCAATTTTATGCTAGATATTCATACCCGCCAATTTGGGTATACGGAAATTTACCCTCCCCTTTTGGTCAATGAAAAGACTATGTACGGAACCGGCCAACTTCCCAAATTACGGGAAGATATGTTTCAAACAACTCATGGGTTGTGGCTCATTCCTACTGCTGAAGTAGCCTTAACCAATCTGGTAAGCGAAGAAATCTTATCCGTTAAAGACCTCCCCTTGCGCTTGACGGCCTATACACCTTGCTTTCGATCAGAGGCAGGTGCCGCTGGCCGAGATACACGAGGTATGATTCGCCAGCATCAATTTGGAAAAGTAGAATTGGTAAGCATCACCACTCCGGATCAATCTGCAGCAGAGCATGAACGGATGGTAAGTGCGGCTGAGGAAATTTTAAAGCAGCTAGAACTCCCGTATCGAGTCTTAACTCTTTGCTCAGGAGATATGGGCTTTGCTGCGCGCAAAACCTATGATTTAGAGGTTTGGTTACCCAGTCAAAACACCTATCGGGAAATATCCAGTTGTTCTAACTGTGGAGATTTCCAAGCTCGACGCATGAATGCCCGCTATCGCCCTAACCCAACACCTGATATACCCAAGCCAGGAACTGAATTTGTCCACAGTTTAAATGGTTCAGGCGTCGCAGTTGGTCGAGCCATGGTCGCTATTATGGAAAACTATCAACGCCGCGATGGATCCATTGAGATCCCTAAAGTTTTAATACCCTATATGGGCGGCATTGAACTGATCCAAAAAACATAATAAAGTCAAAGTATGCGAATTTTATTAAGCAATGATGATGGCATTCATGCTCCAGGCCTAAAAGTTTTGGAGAAGATTGCTTATGCGCTAACCGATGATGTATGGATTGTCGCACCTGAGTTGGATCAAAGTGGAGCAAGTCACTCATTAACTTTAAGGGATCCTTTAAGAATTCGTGAAGTATCCGAGAGGAAATTTGCTATTAATGGAACGCCCACAGATTGTGTTATGGTGGCGGCTACCCACATCTTAAAAGACAACCTGCCCACCGTTCTGCTCTCTGGGGTAAATTACGGGGCAAATCTGGCCGAAGATATCACTTATTCAGGAACAGTCGCTGCAGCTATGGAAGGTGCTTTATTGGGTATTCCCTCGATAGCTGTTAATCAAGTGGTTAATCATGGCCATCCGGCAAAATGGGCAACTGCAGAACACTTTGTTCCATCTATCATAGCCAAGCTGTTGGCTCTTAAATTTCATGAGCATGTTTTTATTAATATTAATGTTCCTGATTTAGTCTCACAATCCGTTAAAGGAATTAAAATATCCCATCAAGGGCAACGACGGATTGATGATCAATTGATCGAACGGGTTGATCCGCGCGGTCGAAAGTATTACTGGATTGGTCTCATTGAATATACAGGCAAGAGCGAACAGGGAACTGATCTTGCCGCCATTGAAGATGGGTATATTTCTGTGACACCTCTTTCTCTTGATTTTACGCATCACCAAACTTTAACTCAACTTCAGGATGTATTTGCATAGCCATGGTTAGAAAATTTTCAAGGGTTGCAAAAGTTATTAGCTGCTTTACATTGGTGGCTTTAGCCGGATGTACAAGAACAACACCACCAGCTGACGTGGAATTCGATCAAACCATAAGTCCTTATCACGTGGTAAGGAATGGGGAAAGTATTTCTGGCATTGCCCGTCGTTACCATATGGATAAGATGGATTTAATTCGTCTCAATGGTCTTAAGCCTCCCTATAAGATTCTTGTTGGTCAACGGTTATTGATTCGTCCTTCATCGGTGAGCGCTGGAACAAAGGGTGTAGATCCTTTTGATGTTCCAGCATCAGAAGGGGAAGTTATGAAGGGTGATGTGAAGGTATCGCAATTGGCGCCTCTACCTCAAACCATTGGCAACACTAACGTTGACGAACAGGATGATCTTCTCCCTCCTCAATCAAGAGCAGACCAACCCTTTGAACGCCCTGAAGAAATTGAGGCAGGCAACGAAGAAATTATAACCGAGGAAGAGAAAGCAAGATCTTCTAAGATTACCACACTGCCGGAGACCCCTCAAGCAGCCGGCAGTTACCTTCTGCCTGTTCAAGGTCGTATTATTCGTTCATATAAAGCTGGCAAAGCCGGTCATGATGGTGTTAATATTGCGGCACCGAAAGGAACGCCCGTGATTGCAGCCAACAATGGTGTTGTTGCGCACGCAGGCAATCAAGTGCGAGGTTTTGGCAACCTGGTTCTCGTTCGCCATGAAGGGGGCATTAAAACCGTATATGCCCATTTAGATGAAATTCGAGTTAAGGTTGGTGATAAAGTTCACGCAGGCCAAAAAATCGGTACGGTTGGTAAAACGGGTAACGTGAAGGAGCCTCAACTCCACTTTGAAATTCGCAAAGGAACAACACCTGTTGATCCCAGCAAATATGTACCTCTATCTTAAAAGGAGACAATAATGAACGCCGGTTCAGGATTTGATGTAATGGCTTTTTTGCCACTTGTTCTTATTTTTGGTGTATTTTACTTTCTGTTGATACGCCCTCAGCAAAAGAAAATGAAGGCCCACCAGGATATGTTAGCCAGTATCCGCCGAGGTGATAAAGTAGTCACTAATGGAGGCATTATTGGCACTGTCGTTAAGCTAACCAATGACCGTGAATTGCAAGTTGAGATTGCCGACAACGTTCGGGTTCGAGTATTGCGTTCCATGATTGCTGAAGTCTTGGCTAAAACTGAACCTGCTAATGTGGATCTACCTTCAGAATCCGCAAGCTCTTCTAAACCTTCTCGCCAAAAAAAGGCATTAGCAGAACCAAAGGAATAAACGATGATTTACATTGCCCGTTGGAAAGCTTGGCTCATTATTGCTATATGCTTTTTTGGTGTTTTGTTTTCCTTACCCAATATTTTATCTGAGCAACATTTAGCCCAAATGCCGTCATGGCTGCGTTATACCATCAATTTAGGGCTTGAATTACGCGGTGGGTCCCACCTTCAATTGGAAGTGGATATGAAAACCGTGATCAAGGATCAAGTCACAGCTCTAATTGACGATGTACGCTCTACATTGCGCAAGGAGCAAACGAAATATACGGGACTCGTACCCACTCCAGATAAAACGGGTGCGACCTTCATTTTACGGGACCCAAATCAATTGGATCCCATTAAAAAGGCTTTGCACTCAACCCTTTCTGATGTGGATATTCAGTTTGATCCCGATGGGCGGGCAACCCTCAAGTTAACAGAAAAAGCCATTAAAGACCGCCAACGGGCAGCGGTTGAACAATCCATTGAAGTCATCCGTCGACGTATCGACGAATCAGGAACTAAAGAGCCACTTATTCAACGTCAAGGTGATGACCGTATTATCGTTCAATTACCTGGTGTTGATGATCCAGCGGAAGTTAAGCGCCTTATTGGCCGCACAGCTAAATTAAACTTCCACCTGGTAGATCACGAAGCAGGACATATTGAGGTAGGCCCCTCTGGCTCTCCGACCACGCCCGTACCACCCGGAACGGTTGTCTTACCAGAAACCACTCGCGATGGACGAACCCTTTATCTGCCGATTAAAAAGCAAGTTTCCATTAGCGGTGATCAGTTGGTTGATGCGCACATAAGCAACGAGAATGGTCAACCCGCCGTGGCGATTGCCTTCAACTCCTCTGGAGCACGCAAATTTGCGGAGATTTCTGCAAATAATTTGAAGCGTCAATTTGCTATTGTCTTGGATGACAAAATTATCAGCGCACCTGTTTTCCAATCCGTTATTCACGGAGGAAAAGCGGTTATTACAGGTCATTTCACCACCCGTGAAGCCTTGGACTTAGCCCTTCTATTGCGTGCCGGTGCTCTGCCTGCACCACTTAAGGTTCTCGAGGAGAGAACAGTTGGTCCAAGCTTAGGTGCAGACTCTATCAAAGATGGCCAAAGGGCAACGATTTTTGCTTTTATTCTCGTGGCCACCTTTATGTTGTTGAATTACTCACTGTTTGGGTTATTTGCTGACATTGCCTTAGCCTTTAACATGATTCTTCTTTTTGCTGCTCTATCGTTGCTTCAAGCAACCTTAACATTACCTGGAATTGCAGCCATTGCGCTCACTATGGGGATGGCAGTTGATGCTAACGTGTTGATCTATGAGCGGATTAAGGAAGAACTACGCAATGGTTTGAAGCCAGCTTCGGCCATTGAGGCAGGGTACAAAAGGGCATTGACGACCATTATTGACTCTAACTTGACAACCCTTATTGGTGCTGCTGTCTTGCTTGAGTTTGGTACCGGTCCCATTCGTGGCTTTGCCATCAACTTGGCTCTTGGTATTATTATTTCTCTCTTTTCGGCCATCTCTTTGACCCGGCTTATGGTCATTACCTGGTTGCGTCGAAAGACAAACGTTACAACTTTACCCCTATAAGGGAGGCAATTTATGGCACCTATTCGACTCGTACCTCATAACCTTAAAATTAACTTCGTGGGCCATCGGTTCCTCACTTTTGCCATTTCATTATTTATCCTGATCGGAACTTTGGTGACCATTGCCACCAAAGGTATCAATTATGGTATTGACTTTGAAGGTGGTTATATCTTTGAGGTGCGAATGGCTGACAAACCGAACATTCCTTCACTACGTGAACAATTGTTAGCCTTAAACTTGGGCGATACCTCTATCCAAGAATTTGGTCAAGAGAATGACCTCTTGATTCGGGTGGAGCGAAAAATTAAAGAAGGTGAGAATGAGGATGCCGCGCAAGAAAAAGCTATTTCCCTCATTAAAGAATCCTTAGGCGCCTCTACCCAGTTTCGCCGCATAGAGACAGTGGGGCCCAAGGTAGGAAGTGAATTGGTCAATAACAGTTTGAAAGCTGTTTTGCTAGCCCTTGTCGCCATGCTTGTTTACATTGCCATACGGTTTGAATGGCAATTTGCTGTTTGTGGTATCGTAGCCCTGCTCCATGATACTGTTGCGATTTTGGGTATCTTTTCCGTACTTCCCTTTGAGTTTAATGAAACAGCCATCATTGCCATTTTGATTACAGCTGGCTACTCCATTAACGATACCATCGTGATCTTTGACCGGATTCGAGAAAACATCCGCAAATATCGTAAGATGGACTTGGCCGAACTCATTAACAAAAGTGTCAATGAAACATTGTCTCGAACCATATTGACAGCTTCCACAACCCTGATGGCCTTGATTGCACTTTACCTTTTTGGTGGTAAAGTAATCTCCTCCTTCAGCTTACCCATCATCATTGGGATTGTGGTTGGATCGTTCTCCTCTATCTGTCTTGCTTCTCCCTTGTTGCTTTATCTTAATCTAAAGCGTGGCGAGGACGTTCCCCCACCTAAAGGTATTGCAGCTAATTCCTGAGATTGCGAGATTAGATCATCTATAGATAAGGCGGCTTAAAGCCGCCTTTTTATTCTTAAACTGTAAAGTTCCCCTGATCTAAAGACACCAGAATCTAATCTAGAAGAAAGTTACCCTCTTCATCAGTTAAGAAATGTTAAATTATACTGAATAATGAGAATGCAAAGAAAAAACTAGAGGTCATCATAACTAAATTTTTGAATTATCCTCCTCCTCTTTATTCTTCAATCATATTTTAATCATTTCTAGCTAGGATGAGTTATAAAGGGGTTTAATGCTTTTTTCGAATGCTTTGGAAAAAGGTTATATGAATTGAAGATCAAACATTTATTAAAGGCGATGAAGAGCTTTGCATACAGTGTATGCGAAAGGTTTAACTTCCTTCATTTAGAAACCGATTTCAAAATGAAGCCTGAAACTGAAAACCTTATTCTAATTCAAATTATCCGCAAAAGCATCAAGCAATCTGTGGTCGTAAATATACTTGAAATTCCTATCATTCTTTTGACCTATCATATTTTGCTATCTGCTAATCCCAGTATCTATGTTAATATTTGGCTTTTCTGGCACCTCGTGGTTAGCAACCTGCTTCGCGGGACCTTTATTTATCTTTATCATAGGAAACATCGTATTGAGGATGGACAATTTTGGCGTCGAATCTATGGGTGCATGGCTCTGCTGACTGGCTCAAGCTGGGGGGTTGTAGGCTCAATCTTAATGCCGTTTAATGCTCCAGAAGTTCAACTTTATATTGTTCTTGTGATTTTTGCTCTTGCTTCAGGAGCCATGCCAGTTCTGGCCCCTCTCTTAAGAGAATACAGCATATTTTTGCTTAGCCTAATGGTCCCCTTTACTTTGAGAATGGTTATTCAAGGAGGGACTACCTCCGTATTTGGTATATTACTGCCATGCTGGATTACGCTAACACTCGTTGCAGCCTATCATACTCGAAATTTACTCATCAAAGCCTTATACCTACAACATGAAAGCAAGGGGCTGTATGATGAAACTGTAAAAGCCAAGGTTGACCTTGAGAGAATCAATAATAATTTAATTTTTGAGATTCGCCTGCGAAAAGCAGCTGAAAAACGCTTAGAGTCTATTGCCACCCATGACACTTTGACAGGGCTCCCCAATCGGGGCATGCTTCATAATTTTCTTAACGATGCCCAGGCCAAAGCAGATGTGATGAATAAAATAATAGCCATTGTATTCCTTGATCTGGATAATTTTAAGCCTATCAACGATAACTTTGGCCATGATGTTGGTGATAAACTACTTGCAGCTATTGGCGAACGCCTGCGTTATCGGATTCGCAAATCAGATTTTGTTTGTCGAGTTGGAGGTGATGAATTTGTCGTGGTGATCACGCATCTAGAAGACCCCACCCATATACCTCACATTGTGGAAAACATCCTCCAGGCCTTATCTGAACAATATACACTTGAAAAGGATCTATCTATATCCCTTAGCGCCAGTGCAGGTGTGAGCATTTATCCTTACGATAGTAGGAAGCATGACCAACTCATAAAATTTGCTGATATCGCCATGTACCAAGCCAAAGAGCAAGGCGGAAATACTTTTAGATTCTATAAAAGCGATAAGACGCTTTGAAGTTGGGATAAACTATACATCTACCTCTTCCACCAATTCTGCATTTTCATGAATGAAGGTGTAACGGGCTTCTGGATTTTTGCCCATCAAACGGTCGACAAATTGTTCTAGGTCTTCCCCAGATTCCACAATTACCCGTTGCAAGGTACGCTTACTTAAAGCCATGGTTGTTTCTCGAAGTTGAGCTGGCAACATTTCACCCAACCCCTTAAAACGGCCAATTTCGATTTTGCTCGCATTTTTAAAGGCTGATTTAAGGAGTTGATTCTTCTCCTCATCATTACGAGCATAGACTGTTTTGCCGTTATGGGATAAACGATACAAAGGAGGTTGGGCTAAATATACATGGCCTGCATCAATAATAGGACGCATCTCCCGGAAGAAAAATGTTAAGAGAAGGGAGGCAATGTGCGCACCATCCACGTCCGCATCGGTCATAATAATAACTTTCCCATATCGCAATTTGCTCGGATCGCATTGCTTACCCGAATGGCAGCCTAAAGCTAAAGTTAAATCAGCAATCTCCTGGTTACCTCGAAGCTTATCAGCAGAAGCACTTGCCACATTCAAAATTTTTCCGCGCAAAGGTAAGACGGCTTGGATTTGACGATCTCGTGCTTGTTTGGCGGAGCCGCCCGCTGAATCGCCTTCGACCAAAAAGATTTCACATAATTCAGGATTGGTAGACGTACAATCCGCCAATTTCCCAGGTAATCTTAGGCGCCGTGTCGCGCTTGCCCGGGCCACATCTTTAGCTTGGCGGCGGCGCATACGCTCTTCAGCACGATTGACAATATGTTCCAAAAGGATATTAGCTGCCTGGGGATGAGATCCAAGCCAATGATCAAAGTGATCCTTACAGGCATTCTCCACAAGTCGAGTAGCCTCCGCAGATACTAATTTTTCTTTTGTCTGTCCTTGAAACTGTGGCTGTGAAATAAAGCAAGAGAGAATAATAAAAGCGCCCCCACATACATCATCTCCTGTAATTTGAGCAGCCCTGCGACTCCCTACGCGCTCTCCATAGTCTTTCAGTGCCTTGGTTAAAGCTTGACGGAAGCCTGATTCATGAGTTCCTCCTTGGGATGTGGGAATGGTGTTACAAAATGAGGTAATCCATCCTTCCTCACCACCCTCTTCACTTGAAGGCCACGCCACCGCCCATTCAACCCGTCCTTGATTACCAGGAAAATGGACATCACCCTCAAACACAGCTTCAGTAACCGTGGTACGATTTTCTAAAATGTCATTTAAGTAGTCTGTAAGCCCAGCAGGATAATGAAGCTTCGCTTCAGCAGGCACTTTATCGTCTTTAATGAGGGAGGGATGACACCACCAATGAATCTCCACCCCTTTAAACAGGTAAGCTTTGGCGCGAACCATATTGTAAAGGGTCTGTGCCTTAAATTGATGTTCACCAAAAATTTCTGTATCCGGCTTAAATCGGATGAGGGTACCACGACGGTTAAAGGTACCTTCTTGCAAAACCAAAGCAGAGGTAGGTTTTCCTTGAGAATAAGTTTGTCGCCATAATTGGCGAGAACGGGCAACTTCTACCTCTACGACCTCAGACAGCGCATTAACGACAGAAATTCCGACACCATGCAAACCACCGGCTGTTGCATATACGTTCTCAGTAAACTTACCCCCAGAATGGAGGGTAGTAAAAATGACCTCTAGGGCAGAAAGCTCAGGAAACTTGGGGTGGGGATCCACGGGAATGCCACGACCATTATCTCGAATGGTGACAAAGTTCCCCTCCTCTAATCTGACTTCAATACGATTGGCATGACCTGCCACGGCTTCATCCATGGCGTTATCTAAGACTTCCGCCACCAAATGATGCATGGCTTTATCATCAGTTCCTCCAATATACATGCCAGGACGTTTACGGACAGGCTCAAGCCCCTCCAAAACTTCAATATCCTTGGCCGAATAATCAGATTTTAAAGCCGTATTTTGACGAAACAGGTCACTCATTAATATTCATACCCTTCATGATTTCATGCTAATTTTAGCAAATTTATGAGGGAAAACTCAATGTTTGCCCGTCATTTTTTAATGATGTTTCACACTTTTTTTAACATTAATCTTTATATAGGTAGAGAGTTATTAAGGATTAAGGGTTATCTTAAGATTAACACGTGAATATTTTAGGGTTAATTTGACCATGGACACCTACTTACCTCCCAATCACCATCTATCGATTCGTACCATTGCAATGCCCAAAGACACTAATCCCAGCGGAGATATTTTTGGTGGATGGTTAGTCGCCCAAATGGACTTAGCGGCAGGCAGTGTAGCCGCTATTCGTGCCCATGGTCGGGTCGTTACCGTTTCCATTGATGCCCTAACCTTTCACAAACCTGTTTTTGTTGGTGATGAGGTAACCTGTTATGCAGAAATTATCCGCATTGGTCGCTCTTCCATGACCATTAAGGTAGAAGCTTGGGTGCGCCGCGCCTTGACCCGCAACACGCTCAAAGTCACGGAAGGTACCTTTACCTTTGTAGCTATTGATGATGCTTATCAACCCCGGGAAGTCCCGCGTGTTGAAAAAACAACCCCTCCAGAATCTTTTCAAGAAGAGAGCTAAACAGTTAGGTATCTTCTTGAATAAATCCATTTACTTGACTTCGCCAAAGACGAGCATACAAACCATCTTGAGCCATAAGAGAGCGGTGAGTACCGTCTTCAATGATCCGTCCCCGATCGAAGACTAATATACGATCCATATCCGATAAGGTTGAGAGACGATGGGCAATCACCAAGGTCGTACGATTTTTCATCAATTCTTTCAAGCTATGTTGAATCTCTTTTTCGGTCAAAGTATCCAAAGCTGACGTCGCCTCATCCAAAATCAGGATAGGGGCATCTTTTAAAAATGCTCGAGCAATGGCAATCCGCTGGCGTTGGCCTCCTGAAATTTTCACGCCCCTTTCACCAACCATCGTTTGATAACCTTCAGAAAGTTGGTCGATAAAGTTATGAGCATAAGCTTGTTTAGCTGCTTGGATAACCTCTTCATCAGTCGCATCAATGCGTCCATAGCGAATATTTTCAATGATATTACGATGAAATAAGGTAGGATCTTGAGGAATAAAAGCAATCATCTCACGTAAAGATTCCTGGGTTACCTCAGCAACATTCTGTCCATCTATTTTGATGCACCCACTTTGGATGTCAAAAAGACGTAAAATAAGATTCACGAAAGTTGTTTTACCGCTTCCTGAAAATCCGACTAATCCAACTTTTTCCCCCGGCTTAATCACCAAGGAGAGATGATCAAACAAGGGGGTAGATCCCCGATACCAGAATCGAACATTTTCAAATTCAATCTCTCCTTTTTTAACAATCAAGGGTTGAGCGTGAGGTGCATCAACCACTTCGTGAGGGGTAGAGACGATAATCAGCCCCTGACTTACCCTGCCAATAGCTTCGATGTAATCAGAAAAGTCATGAGAAAGTCCCCACAAACAATCCACAATATGGAGAGCTAACGAGAGAATAAGTGCGAAATCCCCCACAGAAATGATGCCCTGACTGCGTCCCCACACCAAGAACGTCAAACAAGCAGTCAACATCAAAACAAAAGAAACCCCCTGGAAGGCATATAACTTTAAAGTATACCACTGCAAGGCTTGGTCTTTCTTTACAGCTTGTTCCAAACTCTGGCCTAAACGATGTTGCTCAAAAAGACGGCGCACAAACAATCGCACAGCCATTGTATTAATCAGAACATCGACGAATTTTCCAAGAACTTGACTTCGGCTCTCTGAAACATCATAAGCTAATTCTTTTAAGCGCTTCGCACACTTCAGCGTTACTAAAGCAAACACAAAAGCCCATACAAACATAATGGTGGCCAGAACCCAGTGAACCATAGCAAAAGTAAAAATAGCAAAAAACAATGCTAAACTATTACTCATGAACCGGTCGACAATAATACTAATTAAATCCCGCGTTCCTGTAGCCACATCTGCAATTTTATTAACCAAGCTTCCAGGAAAATGATTTTGGAAATATTCGTAAGAATGGCCTGTAATATAATGCATCATGGCATCTTGCACTTTGCTGCGCAGCACAGGAAATAAAGACAAATTTACAAATTCATAAAATCGATAAAGAATGACCATGCCCAAAGAAAGAAGGATGTATAAAGCACAAGGCCCCCAAACCGATGCAACAACTTGATTCTGGGGAGATTCTGTGACCCTATCTAAAATGACTTTTACTAAATAGGGGCGAAAACTAAGGTCAATTGCCCATAGAATGGCGATCACGACAAGACAGATCACTTGCCAGCGAAAAGTTCTCACCATTTGCCACAAAAAGGGCATGACTTTATTCGGAAATGGACTTTGAGAATACATTATTAGGTGACCTCGATAGAGTACCGCAGGTGTCAAAATAGCACATCTTTCCTAGAGAGAAAAGATCAACCACGCATTTCTCCTGCATAAATGGGGTTGATTACATCAACCTTAATAAGCCAAATTTATGTTGTAAAATCTGATTCCGGTAAGAACTGTGAAAGTCTCAATGCTTGTGCTAAAACCTGAAAACGCTTTTCATTTAGACAACTTTACGAGCTTGAAAGGCTGTCAAGAGCGTACCATCATCTAAATAATCTAACTCCCCCCCCATCGGCACACCATGCGCTAATGTGGAAACGCTCACTCCCATGGGTTTTAAGCGATCAATCAAATAATGGATCGTTGTTTGACCGTCAACAGTCGCATTAAGGGCTAACACAACCTCTTTGATTTGCCCTCTCTCAATCCGCTGAAGCAACGCTGTAATGGTGAGTTGGTTGGGCCCCATGCCATCCATCGCCGATAAAACGCCGCCTAAAATATGATAATGGCCCTTAAACGTGTTTGCGCGCTCTAACGCCCACAGATCCGCCACATCCTCCACCACACACAACTGACTCGGATCCCGGCGCGGATCCATACAAATACTGCAAGGGTCTTGCGTATCCAAATTAAAGCAGGTTGAGCAGGTTTTAATATGAGCTTCTGCTTCCACCAACGTTTCAATGAGGGGTCGAAGGACCTGAGTACGTTTCTTTAATAAATACAAGGCTAGACGTCGTCCAGAACGGGGGCCTAATCCAGGCAACTTGCTCAATTGTTGGATAAGTCGTTGAATTTCCTGACTTTTCATAAAATGCCTAACCCTTTCATTGATGTATGGCGTCCTTGTCCAATAATGAGATGATCGTGGAGATGAATGCCCAATTCATCGGCGATTCTTTGTAATTTGAGTGTGGTGTCAATATCAGCTCTAGAAGGAGTTGGATCACCACTGGGATGATTATGCACCAAAATGAGAGCACTGGCTTCTAATTCCAAAGCACGGCGGATAATATCTCTTGGGTAAACAGCTAAATGATTGACCGAACCATTATAAATCACCTCATCCGCAATAAGTTGATTCTTGGTGTCTAAAAAAAGGAGGCGTAATTGTTCGCGTGTTTGGTAGCCCATGGTCAGCGCACAATAATCCAGAATTTCTTTCCATCCCTGGAATACACGTTTGCCCAAAACTTGATGGTGAGCCGAACGCACATTTAAAGCATGAGCTAACTTGATGACATGAACCACAACAGGTCCAACACCTCGAACTTCCATTAAGCTCTTTGGTTCTGCAGCCAGCAAAGCAGGAATAGGGCCAAAATGATCTAATAAAGCTTTAGCAAGAGGTTTAACATCTTCCCTTGGAATTGCTAAACATAATAACAATTCGATAAGTTCGTAATCGGCTAGTGTTTCAGGACCATGATCCCGAAACTTGTCTCTTAAACGTTGGCGATGTCCATGATAGTGGGGTTTTCCCTCATCACGAGCTGGGCAAGGTAAAGATCTCATAGCCGTTTGCTGTTACTCCTATCGTATGTTCAAATTGAGCTGATAAAGACCGATCTCTTGTGACAGCGGTCCATCCATCTTCTAAGATCTTAACATGATATTTACCAGCATTGATCATAGGTTCAATGGTGAAAAACATACCTTCTTTTAATTCAAGACCTGTTCCAGGCGTTCCATAGTGCATCACGTTCGGCGCGGTGTGGAACACCCGACCAATACCGTGACCACAAAAATCGCGTACCACAGAAAATCCTTTATTTTCAGCAAAAGATTGAATAGCATGACCGATGTCCCCCAGCATTGCTCCTGGTTTGACCACTTCGATTCCGCGCATCATGGCCTCATAAGTTACATCGATAAGCTTGCGCGGTAAGATGCCAATCTTGCCAACGGCAAACATTCGACTGGTATCTCCATACCAACCATCCAAAATAACCGTTACATCGATGTTAATAATATCGCCAGTTGCTAATTTCTTATCCCCTGGAATGCCATGACACACCACGTGGTTAACGGACGTACAAATGGATTTAGGAAAACCTCGATATCCAAGGGGCGCAGGTATGGCGCCATGCTGGACAATAAAGTCATGGCACAAGCGATCCAATTCTCCAGTCGTCACTCCCGCTTTCACAAACGGCTCAATAAAATCAAGGGTTTGAGCTGCAAGGCGACCAGCACGACGCATGGGCTCAAAGGCATCTTGATCATAAAGGTGAATAATGTGGCTTTCATCATGATCATGGTGATCATGAGGACAACAGTCTCCATCGTGGTGATGGTGATGATGATGATGATCTTTTAACATCATAATTCTAAATTCCGAAATTACTTAGCTTAAAAAAATTAATTTTGATCTTAAGCTCGTTATAACAGAATCAATGGAACTTCACGAGATATTTCTATTGCTTGAGGCGACATTTGGCATGCATAGGCATAGGCTTCAACCCCTTGAGCGAACACTTCTCGAGCGGTTTTAGCATAAAGGGGGTCTAGATCAGCTGCCAGAGAAAAACCATCGCAATCATCCCTTTGAATAATGTAAACCATCACAGCGCGAAGTCCTTTTTGAACCAAATGATTCAATTCCTGGAGGTGTTTGGTTCCCCTGGCCGTAATACAGTCGGGAAATAACGCAAGGGATTCGCGCTTCAAATGCACATTTTTCACTTCTACATAACAAGGGGCATGATGAGACGACTCCAAGAGAATATCAATCCTAGAATTACTGCCGTACTTCACCTCCCGTCGCAATGTGTCATATCCCACAAGAGGTTTGATCTTTTGGTGTCGAATACCTTCCTCAACGAGAAGATTGGGCCAACTGGTATTCATCCCTACCAAGGTCTTGTCAGACTCAACTAAATGCCAAGTATAAGCCAATTTGCGTTGAGGATTTTGGGCCCTACTTATCCAAACCCGAGATCCGGGCTCACAAATTCCCAGCATGGCTCCTGAGTTTGGACAATGAGCTGTGACTATCGAGCCATCATTTAGCTCAATATCAGCCAAAAATCTTTTATATCTCTTAATAAGACGACCTTCAATTAAAGAGGGTGTGAATTCCATTGTTGTTAAATCTGCATAACTTTTTATAATGGCAGCATAAAAACATAACTTTAAGAAATCAAAAAGATTATGACCAACCCCAGCGCAGCTATCATTATCATTGGCAATGAAATTCTCTCAGGTCGAACCAAGGATGCAAATATCCAGTTTTTGTGTCATAGACTTGAAGAAGTCGGCATTCAAGTCCGCGAAGCCCGAGTTGTACCGGATGAAAGGTCAATGATTGTCGAAACTGTGCGCCATTTATCATCTAAATACACCTATGTATTTACAACCGGAGGCATTGGAGCGACTCATGATGATATTACTGCTGCCTGTATTGCCGATGCCTTTGATCGCCCCTTAGTTATCCATGAAGAAGCCTATCAAATTCTCCAAAATTATTATGGAGAGAAATTGAATGAAGCCCGTAAGCGCATGGCCTTGGTTCCTGAAGGCTCAGCTCTTATTTATAATCCCATTAGTGCTGCCCCTGGGTTTCAAATTGAAAATGTGTTTGCAATGGCAGGGATTCCCATGGTTATGCAAGCTATGTTTGAGAAACTATACCCACGTTTAAGGACAGGTGTTCCCATCATCCATAAAACCATTACCTGCACTATACCAGAAAATAATATTGCAGATGAGCTTGCCAAAGTCCAAGAACGCCATCCTCACATAGATATCGGAAGCTATCCGTATTTCCTAGCCAATGGTTCTTACGGTGTTAATCTCGTTATTAGAGGAACAGATCCAGAAATGATTAACTTAGCGGCGGAAGAAGTTATGGAAATGGTGCGCCGCCATGGTGCGCACCCAACTATTGGATAGTTTTATTTCAATCTGGGAAGCAAAACATGAAACAAAACCTTTTTAAACCTCGAATCTATTAAGAAATTTAGGACTACAAACCTAATCGGCAGTCCACGTCATGCTTTATAATTATTCTTATCCTTTTTCTTCGTTTTTTTGCTTACCTTGCTGGTCATATTCTTAACTTTTTCCTGTTCATTGACCGCTCGAACAACTCTTGTCTTTGATTTTTTATCTCGGGTATTTTTATCGACTACTTGCTCAACTTGATCAGCAATAACTTTTCCACTATCTATTACCACCGGAGTTATATCTTCTATATCCTCCATGACCTCTTGTGTAGTCTTAAGACACCCCATACATTGTCCAAAAATTTTCTTCCAAGTAGATTGTTTAGGGCCAGGCGCGGGTTGATCGGTCGGATTATTCACAGGATCAGCACCGAAACTTGATTGGGGAGAAATGGATACAATACTGAGACAAGTAAAGCTCAATAAAAGTGCTTTGCGAATAGTTATCATCATGAAGTCTCCTCTATATTACATGCTTCCCTGGGAGCAGAATAGATAAGAGGAGTTAACAAAACCTTAATTTGATCAGTTTATTTTGATTATTATTTAGGCACCCAGGGGTCATAATCCTTAGGATCAGATGTTTTTTTCCCTTTGCCCCATCCTTTTGGTTTATAGGCATGAGGTGTACCTGTCATGTTAGGTAAATGCTTTTTTTCCCAAAAATATTTTTGTCGAGGTTTAGGGATCTCATGAACGGTATAGTGGAGCCACCCATGCCATTCTGAGGGAACCTTAGATGCCTCAGGATGCCCCTTGTAAATTACCCAGCGCCTGACTTTTCCTTGACGATTGGGTTTACGATCTTGGAAATAACGATTACCAAACTCGTCTTCACCCACCAATTGACCTCGCCACCAGGTTAATAAGCAAATTTGAATCGACATGATATCGAGCTTTCATTAGATAGCTTTATGTACAGTTTACCTATGATCGATACAATTTGCGAGCTTTGATTCAAAACAATTTTTTGTTTTCTCAAAACCCCCTAAATTTGCATTTTCTGCAATTCTTGGAAAGCGGTAACAATCTTGTCTCTTAAGGCAGATAGACCTGTTACCACCGCTTCAACTTTTGCCGTATCGGTGGTTAATTTGGTAATATCAACCTCCCCCATCATTTGCTGAACCCCTAATTTCTCATTAGATCTGAGAGCTTCAGCCGATTGTTCCATGGTGTTTTGCAGCAGGTCTTTAAATCCTGATTTTTGTGATTCACGACCAATTTGTGCAATGCTGGCATATCGGCCAGCAATGGAGTTGGTGCCAAGCAAGGGACTAACCATCTTTAATTCCTCAACAATCCAATGGTCTCCTGAATAAGACTTAATGTCTTTTCAAAAGCCCGCAAATTTGCTTCATGACTACGAGTGGCTTCCCTCATGTCTGCCATTTCAATAAAGGGGTTCACATTTGATTGAGCCACATACCCATCTTCATTAGCTCCTGGATCTTCAGGACTATAAACCATTTTAAAAGGAGATTGGTCTCGGGTAATGGCAGCTACATCCACCAACTGTAATTTACTTTTAAAATCCGACTTGTTGTGAAAGCTAATCAATTTACGCCGATAAGCCTCTCCACCAGGTTCTGTTGCTCGCGTATCCACGTTGGCGAGGTTTTGCGCAATTACCAGCAACCGTTTATTTTGAACCTTCATTCCGGCTGCGGACATCTTCAAGGCATTATTTAAATCAGAAACGGCCATCGTTTACCTACTGCATCTTACCTAATACTGTTTTGTACATGGCTAAATATTTTCGCATCAGCTGAATACCAGCTTGATACTCCAATGTTGACTCCGTGATATTCATAACTTCCCATTCTTTAGCCACCTCATCGCGTGTGTGAGTCACATCTTTCTTTGAATCCACCCTCAAGACTGGAATATGAGTCGCCGAATGGGAACGTATTTGACCTGCGTGATTTTTAAGCACACTCACAAAATCTTTGAGTTCATCTCTCTTATAATTAGGCGTATCAGCTTGAGCGATGTTTTGTGTGTGTGTTTGAGCTTTTGCACTCAACCATGAGAGCTTATGAGAGAGGAGCGATAATATCTTTGTTGCACCTGGCAACATGGTTTTAAACCTTTTTTAGTCAACCTATCTTCATTTTTATAAAAAATAGTTAATATTTTACTAAAAAATCTATTAAGATATGGATAAAAATGAGGTAAAGCTATGCTCTTTCTAACGCGCAAACTTGGTGAATCTATTGTTATTAATGATGATATTGTGGTCACGGTAACAGAAATCAAAGGAAATCATATTAAGCTTAGCTTTGATTATCCCAAAAGTGTACGGGTTCTGCGCAAGGAAATTTATGACCGGATTCAAACAGAAAACCAATCTGCCGCAGCTCATTCTCAAGAGTTAAAACAATTTATTGAAGTTAACTTTAACCATACTCTAGGCGTCAATTCTGACATAAAAGTTGAGTAGGTTTTGTATCTTCTCACGATCAATAAGGGCTGAACTTAACTGACAAAAGGTACCTTTGACAAGGATCAGAACCCATTCATTCCTTCATAGAGGTTTTTATAGGTTCAGAAATAATCTTTTTACCTTTTCCATGCAAGATCTCACCCGGAGCTCCTGGTGCATGAATGATAGAGCGATGAACGTCTCTCTCCAAAGGGTGGATATTCCAAAAGGCATTTGGCCCTCCACGACTAAGATGGAAAATATGATGAACTTCCCACAATACAGGTCTATAAACGCCTCTTACCCATTTTAGAACGCTTGGCCATGGTTGTTGATGATGATGAACCCAATCAGAGATCAATTTGATTTTCCAGAAACCAAAATCACGACGGAGTTTTTGGATTAAGTCAGGATCTTGTGGCGCTACTGACAGGTCATTCAGGTAAGTGTAAAGATATTTACTTTGCGTTTTAGTAAAAGGAATGTTGGATTCTGTTTCAACTTGCTCAAAGTAGGCCTGAGCTATTTTTTGCTTAGCATTAACGGCAGAAAACTTCTGAGCTACAAACCTTCCCAGTGAGCCCATTCCATAAGAAGAGCTAAAAACAGATAGCAAAAAAATAAGATTGAAAATTATTCGGATTCTAGGCGCCATGCTGTGGGATCTGCAAACAAAACTCTAAGAAGTTTATTATTTAATGCATGGCCAGGGTTTGTCCCATCATAGTGGGCAATTAAACGCCCCCCTGCAAGAGCTAAATCGCCTATGGCATCTAGGACCTTGTGACGAACACACTCGTCTTGGTAGCGCAAACCATCAGGGTTCAAAACTTGACCTTGATCAAACACAATGGTATTTTCTAAAGAAGCACCTTGAGCTAAACCTAAAGCTTTAATCTTTTGAGCATCTTCAAAAAAACCGAAGGTGCGTGCTCCACTAATCAAGGTATTAAAATCATCTTCTTCTGGATAAAAAATAAAATTTTGATCTGCCATACGGCCGTGAGCATTGAATCGTACATAAATTCGAGATTCATCAGAAGGCAATAAAAATACAGTGGCCTGGCCCTCTGTGACTTGCACAGGTTTAAGTACACGAATTCTCTTCACCCATCCTTGCTGAGGACGTACACCTGACTTAGTGATTTTCTGAACAAAAGCTAAAGAACTGCCATCCATGATCGGAATTTCAGGGCCATTAACTTCGATAAAGGCATTATCGATGCCACTCCCCACAAGAGCCGCTAAGACATGCTCAACTGTACTCACTTGAACACCATGGGAATTTGCAAGAGTGGTATTCATGCGCGTATCCACCACCCGATCCCAGGAAGCAGGAATTTCTCCCGTGCCTTTTTTGACATCGGTACGAATAAAAACATAGCCTGTATTTACTGGTGCTGGCCGGATAACGAGATTGACTGTATTGCCTGAATGAACACCCACACCACTAAAACTTAAAGATTCAGCAAGGGTGTGCTGAGACAACATCGGTTGCTCTACTGCAAACAAAGGAGCATTTAAAGACTGATGTGTTTTTGTTCTATTCAAAGCAAGCATTTTAACCTCTCTACAACAGTTTGATGTATTTTTCTTATTTGGTTCAAGGAAACGTTTATTACAAACTATTACATTTTGGCTTTTTTGCTTGTTAACAGCCTATTTTGGCAAAGAGCATGATCTGGCTCTTTCCGCTAATTAAGGGAGCAGATTTCCATTGCAGAATATCCGATTAAACCTTATCTGTAAAATGAACAACTCAATCTAAGATATCACTCACATGGAGCCGGAATGACCTCCTTACCCCATAACGAATCTCCTAACACTATTGTTCTCTCTGAAGCGGATTCTCGTAGAAGTTTATGGGGTATTTCTTGGATGAGTTTCTTTTGGAGCGCTTCCTCCTTAATGATTTTTTCCCTTCTTCCCACTTTCCTAACAGAGGTTCTTGGCGCTTCCCATACCAAAGTGGGTATCATTGAAGGTGTAGCTATTTTCTTAGCTTTTATTTCAAAAGTTTTCTCTGGGATTACCAGTGATATTTTTCGAACACGCAAACCCCTCATTGCTATTGGAACTTTTTTTAGCATTTTGGTAAAAATCATCTTTGCAGCTGCAGCCAGTGTTAATTGGGTTTTCCTTGCCCGAGCAATTGATCGGTTAAGTAAAGGTGTTCGTTCATCACCCACAGATGCTTTGATTGCCGATCTTTCACACAACCAAAATCGCGGTCAGAGTTACGGCATCCGACAATCTCTTTACACATTAGGAGCAGTTGCGGGATGTTCAAGCACTTCTATTTTAATGTTTTTATCAGGTAATAACTATCGCTTTGCTTTTATATTATCGACCATTCCAGGCCTTATTGCTCTGGTGATCTTATGGAAGGTGATTAAACAACCAACCATTGTCAATGAAGTCAAACCCAAGAATAGCGCTTGGCACTGGGCAGATGTGAAATATCTTCCAAACAGCTTCTGGTCTCTTTTAGCCATTTCATCCCTTTTGATGGTTGCTCGCTTCAGTGAAGCCTTCATTAACTTGAGAGCAAAAGATATTGGATGGCCCATTGAACTTCTCCCTTTGCTTCTTATTCCTATGGAACTCATTCATGCGGCTTTTGCCTATCCCATGGGAAAGTTAGCTGACCGCATCTCTCGGCTAAAATTACTTTTGAACGGCATGATGGTGCTCATTTTAGCCAATATTGTTTTCGTGACGACACATAGCATTCCTGGGGTTATGATCGCAGCCCTTTTGGCAGGCGTCCACATGGGGATCACCCAAGGACTTTTATCTACATTAGTTGCCCAATCCACACCTGCCGAACTCAGGGGAACAGCTTTCGCTATATACTATTTGGCTAGTGGTACAGCCGTCCTGATTGGCAATAGTTTAGCAGGTCATCTCAATGACACTTTGGGAACAACCGGATGTTTTTCGGGAGGACTTGTTTTCACGGCCTTAGCTTGCCTCTTATTACACTTGAGATTACGCCAATCCCCTGCTGCGGATCCAATCGTTTAAATTTCAACAAATTAATTAGATTAAATTTAACATTAATTTTAATAATATCTTGATTTCCACATAAATCCCGAGTTTTAATGGTACAATATAGACAGAAAATCTATGGATTATGGACAAAGATATATCCCTGATCGGTGTTTGTTCTGGCTGGGGTGCAACGAATATGGGCACAGCCCATGGTCCCAAGCAACTCATTCATGCTCTTAGCAATAAATCACCTTTTGCCCCTCCCCTTCATTTTACGTCAAAGGTTCTTGAATTTCATCTGTGGGAAAATTTTGATTCATTTTATCCACTCAAAGGTGAGGCCCAGGAAGAGCGTTTTCAAAACGTTCTGAACACAATATCTATTGTCGCTCAAGAAGTATATGAAGACTTGATAAACCACAGGTTTCCCATCATCCTTGGTGGTGATCATTCGATCGCTATCGGCACATGGACAGCCGTACGGTCTTGGCTAAACCAAGATTTCGGGCTTATTTGGATTGATGCCCATTTAGATGCCCATACATTTGCAACGAGCCCCTCTGCAGCTATTCATGGAATGCCCGTTGCTGCTCTGTTAGGCCATGGCCCCTCGGATCTTACCCATCTCTGTGGATTCGCCCCTAAAATTAAGCCAGAAAATATTGCTTTTATTGGCATAAGATCCTTTGAAGAAGGTGAAGCAGAACTCATCAAATCTTTAGGCATTAAAGTTTTCGATATGGAGTACATAGACACTCACGGTTTTGACACTACCTTCAAAACAGCCAAGAAATGGGTAACACGAGAATGCAAACATTATGGCATTACTTTTGATATTGACGCTTTAGACCCCTCAGATGCTCCCGGTACCGGAACCCGTGAACCTAATGGCATTCGGGCCACTGATTGTCTACCTAGCCTTAAAGGGCTCATTGATGACCCTCACCTCTTAGCGTTTGAGTTAATGGAGTATAATTCCCTCCTCGATCAAGAACAGAAAACAGAAATGTTGATTTGGAATATTTTACAACACTTAAGTTGGAGAAAAACATGAAGGCACACCAATCCTATAGTCAATCCTCTCCGCAGCACGCCTATCGTGCCCAAGACCTCATCGATCTAGAACAAAAATGGTGTGCCCACAATTATAACCCAATACCAGTGGTATTAACCCGCGGTGAAGGTGTTTGGCTGTGGGATGTCGAGGGAAAAAAATATTTGGATATGATGTCCGCTTATTCTGCCGTCAGTCACGGCCATTGCCATCCCATTCTACTATCGTCTCTGATTGAGCAAGCCAGCCGGCTAGCCATGTGTTCAAGAGCTTATTATAACGATATTTTACCTCGGTTCTTGGAAAAATTGTGCCACATGACTCGCATGGACCGGGCTTTACCGATGAATTCTGGAGCAGAAGCTGTTGAAACAGCCATTAAGGCTGTCCGTCGCTGGGGATACATGGTCAAGAAGATCCCGGAAAACCAAGCAGAAATTATTGTCACTTCTCAAAATTTCCATGGCCGAACCATTGGCGTAATCAGTTTTTCATCCGAACCTGAATACAAAAGAGGCTTTGGCCCCTTCCTGCCTGGCTTTAAACACGTTCCTTTTGGAGACGCCAAAGCTCTAGAGGCAGCAATCACCCCTAATACGTGTGCCGTTATTACTGAGCCTATTCAGGGAGAAGCTGGAATTATAGTCCCTCCGAAAGGTTGGCTGAAAGAAGTGGAACAAATCTGTCGCCGCAACCAGATCGTCTTGGTCGTTGACGAAGTCCAATCAGGGTTAGGCCGTACCGGTAAGTTTCTGGCAATTGACCATGACAATGTGAAACCAGATGGGCTTATTTTGGGTAAAGCTTTGGGTGGGGGATTCTTACCTATTTCAGCCCTTGTAGGTAGCAATGAGCTCATCGGTGTATTCAATCCTGGAAGCCATGGCTCCACTTTTGGAGGCAATCCACTAGCTGCTGCGGTAGCCACGAAAGCTTTAGAGCTCATCGAGGAAGAACATTTAGCTGAACGAAGCGCTGAAATGGGGGATTACCTCTTAAAACAACTCCAATCCCTAGATACACCTCTTATTAGAGATATCCGAGGGATTGGTTTGTGGATCGGTGTGGACATTGACCCTGAAAAAGCAACAGCACGCAAAATATGTGAAGACTTTATGAAGATTGGGGTCCTTTCTAAAGAAACCCATGAAACAGTCGTCCGTCTTGCACCCCCCCTCATTATCACTCGAGAAGAAGTGGATTGGGGCTTACAACGCATGCGCCAAGTGTTACAAAGTAAATAACCCGAAAAGAAGGGGAGTTTTCCCCTTTCCTATTCATATTTTTTTAGAAAAAGCAGATCGAAAATTCTTTCTGATACTTATTCTTAGGCCACTTGCGTCTTTTTTAAGTGAAGAGGAAGTTGAATTTTATCAAACAAACTAGAAAGTTCCTGTTTAGCCGCGACGTGGGACAAGGTCATTGGTGTATTCGTTTTACGTAAATCCAACAAGGTTAAACCACTTAAAAACAGCTCCCGAAAGATCACCCTTTCGCCAAATCCTGGGACAAGTCGAAAACCAATACGCTTGGCCAAAGCGCTTAACACCCGCTCCATTTCTTCCTTATTGCGGGAATGAATACTACTCAAGCGGTTTCTAAGGACAATCCAATCGATACTTCCCCCATCTCGAATAGCTCTTTGCTTTTTCTGATCCCAAACCATTTCCGAATAGGTACTGGGACGCAAAATATCCAAGGAATCAGGGCTCACCCGCACAAGCATATCTAAATCAATAAAACTATCATTCAAAGGGGTAATCAACGTATCAGCGTAAGAATGAGCGAGCCGAGACAAATAGGTATCACTCCCAGGTGTATCAATAACGATAAAATCTTTGTCGTGTAAAAGTTCAATAGCTTCAGCAAACTTTGTCTGCTCTTCGTCTTGAGCTTCAGAAACTTTCTCTTTGCTACTGCGAAAAACAGAAAAGTGATCAGATATAGGCAAATCTAGTCCGGTGGCTTGAATACGATGACGGCGATTTTCCACATATCGGGACAATGTTCCTTGGCGCGCATCCACGTCAATAGATCCCACCTTAAATCCTTGCCACAACAAATTGGTAATCACATGCATCGCCACAGTCGATTTGCCTGTCCCACCTTTTTCATTGCCTAGAACAATAATGTATGGTTTTTGCTCGGCCACCTTGGATCTCACTTTTCTTTGATACTGCTAATTCAAATGTTAATGGAATTTGTTGATAGTATACAAGCCATTGCAAGCGCAAGTTAAAAACATGTTTTAAAATCTTAGTTATCTATGATCTTTATTTTTATTCGTTTCATCTCAAAATATACAATAAGGTATATATTTTTAGCAGTAGAAATTGCTTTTTGAACTGAGAGTTTAAATATCCTCTATTCATGAGCGCATTGTAAGATTCAAAATTTTTCCACGAAGGGAGATTATTATCTTGGACTTATCGCATAAATTAGTAGCCGTTTTAAATAAAGACATAGAATCAGGCGTTGCAATGAATGCGCTGGCACACATGAGCTTAGGCCTAGGATCTCACGTTCCCGCTGAGCTTTTACGCTTAGACACTTATATAGATAAAGATCAAAATGTCTATCCCAACATCTCTCAGATCCCCTTTATTATTTTGAGAGCAAAGTCTGGAGAAATTCGCAAAACTGTTTACAAAGCCCGAGAGATGAATCTTTCGTATGGTGCTTTTGTTAACACCATGACAACAGGCACCTACATTCAACAACTGTCCGATACACGCAATACCCATGAAGAAGAATTAAAATTTTATGGGTGTGTGTTGTTCGGCCCTTGGGAGCAAGTAACAGAAATTACAAAGAAGTTTTCTTTATGGAAATCTTAACAAGGTAAGGAATAGTAAAAATGAAAATTTGGATCGTTGATGCTTTTGCAACAAAACCTTTTCAAGGCAATCCAGCCGCTGTCACTATTGTCGAAGACTTTCCTGATGAGAGGATGTGTCATCATATTGCCAGTGAAATGAATCTCTCTGAAACCGCCTTTGTCAAACCTTTGGGCGAAAATCATTTTCATATTCGTTGGTTCACACCGACGACAGAGGTCAAGCTTTGCGGTCATGCCACTATGGCCTCGGCCCATATTTTATGGGAACACGACTATGCTCAAAGATCACCTATTAAATTGGAATCCTTAAGTGGACCTCTACACGTTTACCCCTCTTCACTCGGCATTACCCTTGATTTCCCCCTTCAAGCTGTAACCGATTCTTTACCCATTAAACCTTTCCAAGAGCTCTTTGCTCAACCAGTGCTCCACGTTGTCCAAGCCTACGATGATGTCATTGTAGAGGTAGACGGCGAGGACGCTTTGAATCATTTAACGATTGATTTTAACCAAATGCTTCAAATTGACTGTCGAGGCATTATTGTGACAACAAAAAGTCAATCTCCAGGATTTGATTTCAAATCACGATTCTTTGCCCCTCGGGTCGGTGTAAATGAAGATCCAGTAACCGGCTCGGCCCATTGCAAATTGGCTGATTACTGGCATAAAAAAACTGGAAAGACTACATTTCGTGCTTATCAAGCGTCCAAACGGGGTGGCAGCATGACCATTGAGATTCTAGGGCAAGAGCGCGTGCATCTTACCTCTCAAGCTGTCACTGTTTTGGATGGCGTAATGCGCATTTAAGCAGCACGGGCCTTTTGATTAGCTGAACTATTAAAAGGCCCTTCTAACTGAATTAGTCTTTTTTACGAACCCATCCGTACTTAACTTTTCCATTATGAAAATTGGTAAGATCTAATTGAATGGAGGCAATTTCTAAAGGTTTACCATCCTCTGAAACTGTGGGGCCAAAAATTTCGTCTGTAACCATGCCTGCTACTTGATCCTTAACGCAATATACAGTTGTGCCATATAATGGACTATTCATTGGAAAAATAAGGTTGGTCGCCACAGAATAAACAACGAGCAATCCTCCTGAAAGATTTCCTCTCGTCAAAATGATTTTATCCTCAACGGGTATTCTACCATTTTTATCTGAATAGCTGGCCGATACATTATACTGCTGACCATTAAACATAATTTCAACGCCCGGACTGAGCAAGTGCTGAGAATCAGGGTCATAATAAACAGTTAATCGGACTACTCTCTTTTCTGTATACTTTTGAAAATGACTTTTCCAAGTGTCCTCTTCAGCTTTTGAACCCAAATTCTCTTGTTCACTTAATGCTTTCCAAAGATGCTCATCATGACCAATCCCATTCAACTCTTTGTTTACTTGAGAAACTAATCCCAACTCCTTTGCATCTAGATAAGATAATATTTCAACGATCACTTCTTGAGGCAGGCAAGAAAAACAAACTTCTTCTTCAGGCTTTTCCATTCCAAAGCTTGAAGAGAAAAATAATGAGGCCAAAAGGGCTGCTGTTGAAATTCTCGCTACATTTTTAAACATAATAATTTCCTTTTTATATAATATAAAAAAAATATATAATTGCGTTTTTTCGTATTTCAATAAATTGTTTTGTATAAAATATAATTTTTTATGCTTAATAATAAAAAACACCCTCATTCTGAATCTAATGGAAAGGGGGGGGAGAGGAAGCTTAAATCATTTACCCGGTGAAATCACTTAAAGGCTTTTAATCAACTGCCAAGGCACAATTATGAGAAATATAAGTCAAAGATTAGAGTTTGATTTCAAATCATGATTATTTACGTGGCAGCATGACATCATTGGAATTGAGTCTCAAAAGCGCGTCTGCCTTACCTCTCAAGCTGTCACTGTTTTAGAAGGCGCAATGCGCATCTAGGCCGCACGGGCCTTTTAATTTGCTGATCTATTAAAAGGCCCGTCAGGTTCATTTTTTCTTAATATAATCCCATCCGTAATGCACTCTTCCTTTGTAAATACTATTAAAATTTAGGCGAATAGACACATATTTTATAGGCTTACCGTCATCAGAATAATCTGGATCAAAAATTTTTTCTTCAACCACACCTATCATCTGATTTTTGGGGAGATAGTTGTGTAAAATGATGTTCACCTGCTCACCAGCCATCGCGACAGAATAATAAACGGGTTGCCCCTTTAAAAAATCGCATCTTTTTAAAACAATGTTATCTGCGATAAGTATTTTTCCATATTTACCTTTGCTGATGGGAATTGAATATTTCTGCTTATTAAAGTGAGCTTCAAGTCTCATATCGCTGCCTTCACTAAATGATTTCCTTAAAAAAGCATTTAATCGGACAACCATCGTTTCTGTGGACCTTTTAAAATGATTCTTCCACAAATCCTGTTCAGCCTTCTCACTCAAATTCTCTTTTTCACTAAGTACTTTCCAAAGATGCTCATCTTGAGTAATTCTATGCACCCCTTTGTTCACTTGAGAAACTCGCCCCAAACTCTTCACATCTAAATGATATAGAACCTCCATGGTCACTTCTTGAGGCAGGCAAGAAAAATAAACTTCTTCTTCAGTCTTTTCCACCGCGAAAAGTAAAGAGAAGTATAAACAGCTTAAAAGAGTTGTTATTGAAATTTTAGTTATCTTTTTAAACATAATAGTTTCTTCTAAAATAAATTTTTTATTATGAGCACATTTGTTATTCTTTATATTCCATAAATAATATTATTCAAAAAACATAATTCTTTTAATCTTAAGGACCAGAAAACTCTCTTGCTTAACTTCCTTGAAGCGGGTGAGCCTTTTATCTCCTCTCCCTACACCAATTTTGTCCTTTTAATAAGGGATCTCCTGATAAATACCCCACATGTTAACAACAAGATAATTGATATAACTTGAATTTTTCTTGAAAAACTCTTAGATTTATAGTTGTATTCACTACATGTATCCATGGTGGAAACACTATGGATTTTTTATTAGGTTACATTAAAGTAGGTTTTAAGCACGCGTGGATTTACAAAATAGGATCGAGGAAATCATAGAAGCTCCCCTCGCCGCACGAGGATATGAGGTTGTGAGAATTCAATTATCAGGTCAAGTTCGAAAAGTTTTACAAATTATGATTGAACGTACTGATGGTGTCGGGATAACGGTTGATGATTGTGCTGCTGTGAGTCGTGTCGCCTCTGTTCTCCTTGACCAATATGAACCCGTGACTGGACCTTATACCCTAGAAATTTCTTCCCCTGGTCTAGACCGACCATTGGTAAAACACAAAGATTACCTGCGATTTCAAGGGCACAAAGTGGTAATTAGAACCCATATGCTCATCGAGGGTCGCAAAACCTTCGCAGGGCTTTTAAGCCGTGTGGATGAAGAGACCGTAACTGTTAGTATGACCTTGTCAGGATCTGATGAGCCAACAGAAGTCACCATCCCATTCGCCGACATTCGGTCTGCGCGACTACAAATAGATTTTGACAATCTCCATTAAGCATGAGAGGAACTGTACCGTGGCAAGCAAAAAAATTAAACCCATTGACCACCCAACTATCAATCAACCTCGCCATGAATTACTCCAAGTTGCAGAGGTTGTAGCCAGGGAAAAAGGTATTGACCGTGACGAAGTTCTAGTTGCCATGGAACAAGCCATTCAAAAAGCGGCAAAAGCCAAATATGGCTTCGAAAACGACATTCGAGCTATTGTTAACCGTCAAAACGGCGAAGTTAATATTTATAAATATTTGACGGTGGTCGAAGCAGTTGAAAATTCTCATACAGAAATTTCTCTCGATCAAGCGCGATTGAAAGAACCGACATCTCAAATTGGGGATACGCTCGAAGAGCTTCTTCCTCCCATCGAGTTTGGCCGGGTAGCTGCTCAAAGTGCGCGCCAAGTTATTGTTCAAAAAGTTCGCGATGCCGAACGAGCTCGACAATATGAGGAGTTTAAGGATAGAGTTGGTCAAATCATCAGTGGTGTTGTCAAACGTGTTGAATTTGGAAACGTCATTATAGATCTAGGTAGAGCTGAAGGCGTTATGCGGCGCGATGACATCATTCCACGAGAAAACTTCCACAATGGTGATCGCATACGCGCATACATTGCTGATATCAAGCCAGAAAATCGCGGCCCGATGATTATTTTATCCCGGACGCACCCCCAATTTATGGCACGACTTTTTGAACAAGAAGTACCAGAAATTTATGATGGGATTATTGAAATCAAGGCAGTTGCTCGAGACCCTGGAAGTCGAGCCAAGATTGCAGTTTATACCGCAGATGCTTCCATTGATCCAGTCGGTGCCTGCGTGGGTATGAGAGGAGCCCGTGTCCAAGCGGTTGTTAACGAATTGCAAGGTGAGAAGGTGGATATTATTCCATGGTCTTCCAATCCTGCTACCTTTGTTGTCAATGCCCTTGCACCTGCAGAAGTCGCCAAAGTAGTCCTTGATGAAGAAAATCATCGCGTTGATTTGGTGGTTCAAGAAGATCAACTTAGCTTAGCAATCGGCCGTCGGGGTCAAAATGTTCGCCTTGCCTCCCAGTTAACAGGATGGAACATTGATATCTTGACTGAAGCCCAAGAAGCTGCTCGAAGGACAGAAGAGTATGCCTCACGGACTGAGCTCTTTATGAACTCTTTAGATGTTGACGAAATGATTGCTCAACTTCTAGCAGCCGAAGGCTTTACCTCAGTGGAAGAATTGACTTATGTTCCTTTAGAGGAATTTATCACCATTGAAGGGTTTGACGAAGAAATTGCGAATGAAATTCAATCCCGGGCGAAAGCTTATTTAGAACAATCCCGCGCAGAATCCTTAAAAGAAGCAAAGGCTTTAGGATTAGACGAGAGTCTCTTTAATTTTGAGGGTTTAACCCCAGAAATGTTGGTTAAATTAGCAAAAAATGGGGTAAAGACTCTTGACAATTTAGCTGATCTTGCTGGAGATGAATTAATAGAAATTCTCGGCAAAGACATGTTGAGTTTAGACCAAGCCAATGAAATGATTATGGCAGCGCGTGCCCATTGGTTTGACGAAAGCAACGCTTAATGTATATCAACGCACGATCATGAGTGAGATGGATGACCGATTCCAACAAACAAGGCGAAAAGAAAACGCTAACATTAAATAAAAAGCTTGACCTCAAAAAAGTAGGTGAGAGCGACCAGGTACGTCAAAGTTTCTCCCACGGTCGCACCAAGACGGTCGCCGTTGAGGTTAAGCGCAAACGAGTTATCCCTGGAGCAGACAGTCGTTCTGGCTCTAGTGATTTGTCTAAGTTATCCCAGAACGTTGCCTCAGGTCGATTGACAGAAGGCGAATTTGAAGGGCGTATGCGCGCTCTTCAAGAAGCGAAAAAACAGCAAGCTCTTGAAGCTGAAGAGAAACTTCAAAGGGAAAAGGAAGAAGAAGCAGCCCGTCTGCAGCAAGAAGAGCTGGATCGTCAAGAAGCTGAATTGAAAAGCCAACAAGCTGATCAAGCTAATCTGGAGACAGAAAAGCAAGAAATTGAGATTGAAAAGACAGAATCCACCGAAAAAGCCGCAGAGCAGTCAAGAGTTCAAAAAGAGCCAGAAAGTGTTAAGCCTGAAGCTCAAATTCCTCCTACTCCATCGAAGCCAGAAGCGCCTAAAGGCCCTGTTATTTATCGTTCCAACAAAATTGGTGATGATGAAGATGATGATGATGGCTTAGGTAAGCGACGCAATCAAGCAGCTAAATCAGATACTAAACGCATCGCGCCTCCTCCTCCCACTTCTAGAAAAGAAGCAGAGGCACCTCGCAAATTAAATCGCAATGTGATTAGTCGCGTTTTAGATGATGAGGATATGAGTCGTGGACGCTCTTTAGCGTCTATCAAACGTGCTCGTCAAAAACATAAAGGTGCTCAGCAGCAATCCGATCAAACAAAAGTTGTTCGTGAGGTTGTTATTCCTGACACTCTTACCGTTGCTGAACTTTCCAATCGCATGGCGGTACGAGCTGGCGATGTGGTCAAAGCCTTAATGCGCTTAGGTATGATGGTAACCATCAACCAAACCATTGATGCTGACACCGCAGAACTTTTGTGTACCGAGTTTGGACACAAGTTTAAGCGCATTTCAGATGCAGATGTAGAAATTGGTTTAAGAGGTGAGGAAGATACCGATGAAGCCAAACTTCCCCGCGCTCCTGTTGTCACCGTCATGGGGCACGTTGACCATGGTAAAACCTCCCTTCTGGATGCTTTGAGAAGCACCAATGTGGTCGCAGGTGAAGCCGGTGGAATTACTCAACATATCGGTGCCTATCAGGTAACCACAGCATCTGGACAAAAAATTACCTTTATTGACACACCTGGTCACGCTGCATTCTCTGAAATGCGCGCCAGAGGAGCCAATGTTACCGACATCGTGATTCTCGTGGTCGCAGCAGATGATGGCATCATGGAACAAACGATTGAAGCCATTAACCATGCTAAAGCCGCTAATGTGCCCATGATTGTTGCTATCAACAAAATTGACAAACCCGGGGCTAACCCTGACCATGTCCGAGCTGAACTCTTACAGCATGGCGTGGTTTTGGAAGAATTTGGGGGTGATGTTCTCTCCGTAGAAGTCTCCGCAAAGCAAAAGCTAAACCTCGACAAGTTAGAAGAAGCTGTCTTACTCCAAGCAGAAGTCTTGAACTTGGGTGCTAACCCAGATCGTCTTGCCGAAGGCGTTATTATCGAAGCCGAGGTGGATCGTGGTCGTGGAACCGTCGCCACAGTCTTAGTTCAAAGAGGAACGTTAAAGATTGGTGATATCTTCGTGGCCGGTACAGAATGGGGCCGTGTCCGAGCTCTTGTTAACGATCATGGCACAAAAATTAAAGAAGCAGGTCCCTCTATACCTGTAGAGATTTTAGGCTTTAACGGTGTTCCCTCAGCTGGAGATGAATTCTTCGTCCTGGAAGATGAATCCCGTGCACGCGAAATTGCCGATTTCCGTAAACGTCAAGAGCGAGACCGCAAAGCGGTTGCGTCTGCACGAAGCACCATGGAACAAATGATGAGCAAAATTGCTGCCGGCGAATCTAGAGAATTGTCTGTGGTAATAAAATCTGACGTTCAAGGATCTCTAGAAGCAATTAATGCCAGCTTAACTAAACTTGGCAATGAAGAGGTTAATGTTAGACTTCTCCATGGAGCTGTTGGTGGCATTAACGAAAGTGATGTCAGCTTAGCCCGCGCATCTCAAGGACTCATCATTGGGTTCAACGTACGTGCAAACCCACAAGCTCGAGAATTGGCTCGCAAGGACGGTGTCGATATTCGTTACTATTCCATCATTTATGATGTCATTGACGATATTAAAGCCATCATGTCAGGCTTACTTGCTCCGACCTTGAAAGAAAAATTCTTAGGAACAGCTGAGATTCGCGAAGTGTTTAATATCAGCAACGTTGGTAAAATTGCCGGTTGTTATGTTACAGAAGGTATGGTCAAGCGTGGAGCAAAAGTCCGCTTACTGCGCGATAACGTGGTCATTCATGAAGGCACTTTGAAAACATTGCGTCGATTTAAGGATGAAGTTAAGGAAGTTAAAGAGTCCTATGAATGTGGTATGGCATTTGAGAACTACAATGATATTCATCTTGGGGATGTCATTGAATGTTTTGAAATGGAATCCATTGCTCGGAAACTTTAATGACTAAAAAACCTTCCGATCTTACATCACCAAAAGCACCCAGCCACCGCCAAAAGCGTGTGGCTGAGGAAATTCGCTATATTTTATCCCAAGCGATCTTGCGGGGGGAATTGCCCACTGAATTTTTGATGGAACAATCGATTACCATAACTGAAGTATCCGTATCTCCTGATCTGCGTCATGCAACTGCGTTGGTGATGCCCCTGGGAGGAAAGAATCAAGAGGAAATCCTTCAACATCTTAAAGAAGTTGCTCCCATGCTCCGTCATTATCTGGCCAAGAACATGAGTTTGCGGTACGTTCCTGAGCTAAGATTTAAGCTAGATGATCGATTTGAAAAAGAGCGATACATCGATGCGCTCTTCACTAAAATAAAATCATCTCCCTCGGATAATAATACATAATAAAATTAAAATGCTGTTTTTGTCTTTCTTTTTGGGTAGATCGTTAGTCTGGGCAAAGCCTCTTTGAGAGATTGTTCACCATGGGGAGTAATTTTTTCACACCCAGCTAAGTAAAGAGTAGTCAGCTGGGTTAATCCTTTCAAATGCTCTAATCCTGCATCGGTGATTCGATTACACAAAGATAGGCTAAGGGTGCTCAGCTGAGTTAATCCCTTCAGATATTCTAATCCTCCATCGGTGATTTGCTCGCACCAGGATAAGTCAAGGGAGGTCAGTTGAGTTAATCCCTTCAGATGCTCTAATCCTGTGTCGGTAATTGAGCACCCAGTTAATTTGAGATTGGTCAGCTGTATTAATCCCTTGAGATGTTTTAATCCTGCATCAGTGATTTGACTGCAGCCAGCCAGGTCAAGTATGGTCAACTGAATTAATCCTTTCAAATGCTCTAATCCTGCATCAGTAATTGAGCACCCATTTAAATCAAGGGTGGCCAACTGAGTCAATGCCTTCACATGCTCTAATCCTGCATCGGTGATTTGTTCACACCAAGATAATTTCAGGGAGGTCAGCTGAGTTAATCCTTTCAAATGCTCTAATCCTGCATTGGTGATTCGATTACAGAAAGATAAGTCAAGCGAAACAACACTAGAAAACAGCTCAATGATCTGAGCGAGGATGTCATCGGTGATTTCTTTTTTATAAGGCGATAAATCTAGATGAACAGGCGCGGATGCCACAATTCGATAAAAGCTTTTATTAACCTGAATTAAACTCTTTAGATCCTTTAACTCACCTCGACCTTGTCCCAGAAACAAAATGATTTCATGGAGAATTTCTTTCGGAACAACCGTTAAATTGCCGTAATCTCCTGTGTTCTCATCCCATTCAATCAGGCGAGCTAAGTTGTCAGCCTTTAATGTTCGAGCTATGGCCAAGGTTTCTTCTTTTTGTGTCTGGTCAAGTTTTCCTCTGTTAAGAAAATGATACAAGCCCTGAATGATCTGGATGCGTGTCGTTGGATGGGGATCATTCTGATAGGACGAGTATAACTCTTGGATCTTCTCCCATTCAGTTTGGTGAGTTTGCACAGAGGGAGCGTCAGTGGTTTCTGGAGGATTGCTTACGGGCCCTTCCATAGCTGATGCATCAGTTAACAGATAAAGGCATAAGATCAAGAAGATTGGGATCAAGAAAGAGGTTCCTTAAGATAACACTCACTGTTCCTTCATCATAGCGGGTTTAGGTTAATTCAGGGTTAAGGGGTAAAAGAAAGGATCCAACAAAGGGTTGCCTGCCCCCATCAAGGTCCGTGGCATAAATTTCATTCTCTCGAGTTTCTAATCATTAAAATCTGAGAGCAGCATTGTTATTGTTATTTGTTTTTGAATATAATCTAACTTGTCCTTTAAGTTTATTTGCCAACGATTCCCCATCTTGTGCTACTATTTCTCTCATTCTTGATAGATTAATGGGTAGATAGTCACTTTAGGCAAAGTCTCTTTGAGAGATTGTTTACCTTGGAGAGTGATTTGATCGCAATTAGATAAGTCAAGCGAAGTCAGCTGGTTTAATCCCTTGAGATGATCTAATCCTTCATCGGTAATTTGGTCGCACCCATTTAAACTAAGAGTAATCAGATTGGTCAATTCCTTAAGAAACGCTAATCCTTCATCAGTGATTCCTTCACAACCAGATAAATTAAGAATAATCAGATTGGTCAGTTCTTTGAGATGATCTAATCCTTCATCGGTGATTTGTTCGCAATCAGATAAGTTAAGGGTGGTTAGCTGGCTGAATCCCTTGAGAAGCGCTAATCCTTCATCAGTGATTTCAGTGCATCCAGCTAAATACAGGCTTGTCAATTGGTCTAATTCCTTAAGATGTTCTAATCCTTCATCGGTGATTTGGTCACACCCAGATAAGACAAGGGTGGTCAACTGGGTTAATTCTTTGAGATGCTCTAATCCTTCATCGGTAATTTGATCGCACCCAGATAAGCTAAGATTTGTCAGCTGCTTTAAAACCTTGAGATGGGCTAATCCTTTATTAGTGATTCGATTACAAAAAGTTAAGTTAAGCGAAGTCAGCTGGGTTAATCCCTTTAGATACTCCAATCCTCTATCTTTGATAAGATTACACCAAGATAGATCAAGAGTTGTCAGCTGATTTAAAACTTTGAGATGGGCTAATCCTTCATCTGTAATTTCAGTGCATCCAGATAAGTTAAGGCCTGTCAACTGGGTTAATCCCTTTAGATGCTCTAGTCCTGCATTGGTGATTTGAGAGCACCCAGATAAGTCAAGGAGAGTCAGCTGGGTTAATCCCTTCACGTGCTCTAATCCTTGATCGGTTATTTTAGGACAGCCATCTAAGCTAAGTTCGGTCAGCTGGGTAAGTTCCATCAGATGATTTAGTCCTGCGTCGGTGATTTGTTCGCACCCTGTTAAGTTAAGACCTCTCAACTGAGTTAATCCCCTGAGATGAGCTAGTCCTGCATTAGTGATTTGTTCACATCCAGTAAAATCAAGGAAGGTCAACTGGGTTAATCCTTTGAGATGCGCTAATCCTTTATCGGTTATTTGTTCACACCCTGTTAGGATAAGGGTGGTCAGCTGAGATAATCCCTTTAGATGCTCTAATCCTACATCGGTAATTTGAGGGCAACCATTTAAGTCAAGCGAGGTCAGCTGAGATAACCCCTTTAGATGCTCTAGTCCTGCATCGGTGATTGATGTCCAACTCAATTTAAGTGAGACAAGATTTGGAAACAGCTCAATAATCTGAGCTAAGATGTCATCGGTAATTCTTTCGTTATAAGTCGATAAATCAAGATGAACGGGGGCGGATGCCACAATCCGATAAAAGCTTTTATTGGTAAGGAGTAAATTCTTCACATCCTGTACCTTACCATGACCTTGTCCTAGAAATAGAATGATTTCATGGAGAATTTCTTTCGGAACAACCGTTAAATCCCCGTAATCTCCTGTGCTCTGCCCCCATTCAATCCGGCGAGTTAACTTGGGAGCGTTTAATGCATGAGCCATATCCTTAGCTTGCTCATTATGAGTCTGATCAAGTTTTCCTGCGTTAAAGAGACTATACAAGCCCTGAATGATTTGAGACCTTATCGATGGGTTGGGGTTAATCAGATAGGACGTGTATAACTCTTCGATCTTCTCCCATTCTGTTTGTTGTGTCTGAACAAAGGGTGCGTCTGTTATTTTTCGACGCTTACTTACTGACTCTTCCATGGCCAATGCCCCAGTGATCATGTAAAGGGATAAGATCAGGAAGATTCGGATCATAGATGGCGCACCTCAAAACAATACTGATTGTTCCTTCATTATAGCGGGTTCAGGTTAATTGAGGGTTAAGGGGGCAGGCAACCCTTGCCATTGTTATTTGTTTTTAAAATTAATCTAACCCTTCTTTTCGCTTTATTTACCAATGATCCCCTTTCTGGAATTCCCCTTATTCTTGTTCAGCTGTTTTTGTCTTTTCTTTTGGGTAGATCGTTAGTCTGGGCAAAGCCTGTTTAAGAGATTGTTTACCTTCGAGAGTGATTTGAGAGCACCCGAATAAGTCAAGAGAGGTCATCTCGGTTAATTCCATCAAATGCTTTAACCCTTCATCATCGATTTGAGGGCACCCACCCAAGCCAAGGGAGGTCAGATGGGTGAATCCCTTGAGGTGGATAAGCCCTGCATTAGTGATTTGAGAGCACCCAGATAATCTAAGGGTTCTCAAATTGGTTAAGGTGTTGAGATGGCCTATTCCTGTATCAGTAATTCGTTGACAGCTATTTAAGCCCAGGAAGGTCAGCTGGGTTAATCCCCTGAGATGAACAAGTCCGTCATCGGTGATTTGTTGGCACGAACCTAAATTAAGGGAGGTCAGCCGGGTTAATCTCTTCACATGCTTTAACCCTTCATCGGTGATACTTGTGCACCCAAATAAGTTAAGCGAGACAATATTTGGAAACAGGTCAATAATCTGAGCTAGGATGTCATCGGTAATCTTAAACCTATAAGGGGATAGATCAAGATGAAGGGGGGCTGATTTCATAGCCTGATGAAAGCTTTTATTAGCAAGGAGTAAATTCTTCAGATTTTTTAAACTACCTTCACCATGTCCCAAAAACCCAATGATCTCATGGAGTATTTCTTTCGGAAAAACCTTCAAATCCCCATAATCTCCTGGGATCTGGCTATCTTCTTCTTGTTGATTCTGCAAAGAGGTGCCGTCAGTTGTGTCTAGAGGCTTACTTGCTGGCTCTTCCATGGCCGATACCCCATTCAATATACCAAGAGATAACATCAGAATCGTTCGGATCATAGCAGACACCCTCGAAGATAATACTCATTGTTCTCTCATCATAGCGAGTTGAGGTTAAAGGAGAGTTAAGGGGAATAGGAACACAATCCTAAGGAGGTCCTTTGAAGATTAACCTTCAACCTGCTGAACTGCATCTGGAAATTCATCTCTACTTTAAAGGTCTATCAAATCATTTCATCGGATCTTACCTATAGATTGTAACCATGGGCAAAGCCTCCTTGAGAGATTGTTTACCTTTGGGAGTGATTTTTTCGCATCTAAATAAGTAAAGATTGGTCAGTTTGGTTAATCCCTTCAAATGCTCTAATCCTTCATCGGTGATTTGTTCGCACCCATTTAGGTCAAGGAAGATCAGTTGAGTTAATCTCTTGAGGTGGGCTAATCCAACATCAGTGATTTGTTTGCACCCATTTAAGCTAAGGGTGGTCAACTGAGGTAATACCTTTAGATGTGCTAATCCTTCATCGGTGATTTGTTCGCACTCAGTTAAGTTAAGGGTGGTCAGCTGAGATAATCTCTTGAGGTGGGCTAATCCAGCATCAGTGATTTGAGTGCAGAAAGATAAGTCAAGGGAGGTCAGCTGAGATAATCCCTTGAGGTGGGCTAATCCTTCATCGGTGATTTGATTGCAGTCAGTTAAGATAAGGGTAGTCAGATTAGTTAATCCCTTCAAATGCTCTAATCCTGAATCAGTGATTTTAATGAACCTCATTAAATCAAGGTGGGTCAGTTTAGTTAATCCCTTGAGATGTCCTAGTCCTTTATCAGTGATTTCAGTGCATTCAGCTAAGATAAGGGTGGTCAGTTTGGTTAATCCCTTGAGATGCGCTAATCCTTCATCGGTGATTTGTTCGCACCCATTTAGGTCAAGGAAGGTCAGCTGAGATAATCCCTTGAGGTGGGCTAATCCTTCATCGGTGATTTGAGTACAGAAAGATAAGTTAAGAGAGACAATGTTAGGAAACAGCTCAATGATCTGAGCTAGAATGTCATCGGTAATCTTATCTTCATATAGGGATAAATCAAGATGCACAGGGGTGGATGCTATTATTTGATAGAAGCTTTTATTAACCTGGAGTAAATTTTTAAGATCTTTAAACTCACCCTGACCTTGTCCCAGAAACTGAAGGATCTCATGGATAATTTCTTTGGGAAGGACAGATAAATCCCCATAATCTTTTTGAGTCTCATAACTTTCAATCCGGCGAGCTAAGTTATTAGCCTTCAACGTTCGAGCCATGCCCAGGGCTTCTTCTTTCTCTATCTGATCAAGATTTCCTTTGTTAAGGAGGGAATACAAGCCCTGAATGATCTGAGATCGTATCGATAGAGTGGGACCATTCTGATGGGACGCGTATAACTCTTGGATCTTCTGCCATTCTGTTGGTTGAGCCTGCATCGATGGGGCGGAATCTATCTGATAGGACTTGAGGAACTCTTGGATCTGATCCGACTCTGTTTGTTGAGTCTGCACAGAGGGAGCGTCATTCAATTTTTGACGCTTGTATATAGGCTTTGCCAGGACCGATCCCCCATTCAATAGAAAAATGGATAAGATCAGTAGAGTTCGAATCATGGCGTGCATTCCTCAAGATAATCCTATTCTTCATTTATTATATCGGGTTCAGGTTAAGGGAGGGTTAAGGGGAAATAGAAGATACAAGAAAGGGTGACATACCCTATGGAGATCTCATGAGATGAATGACTTTCGCTCATCATTATGTTTGGTACCCTTGCATTTGTTATTTGGTCTTTGTTATTTGTTTTTGATGAGGGGTTAGCCACCTCTCTCCGCTTTGATTCTAAAATATTATTTTAGGTCTGTTGGCAAACTTTCTTGAAATATTCCATGAAATGACAAATATCTTAACTCCCAATCTCCCATTCAATGGCTCTAATCCCATGGCCTGAGGTGAAATTTTTTTCACAAATTTCAATTAATCTTCATTCTGCTAATTTTTTTTTAAAAAAAGTAAGTCATAATCATATTTGGAAACTTTAATAAAGGAAAACCATTGTTATGACAATATTATTACGTATTTTATGCGCATTATGCATTTTTTATTCCCAAAGCCCAGCTGCAGAATTTACTCACAATCATAATTTAGATAAAAATGGTTTTTTTGCTCACCCCAAAGACACTGTGGTTCGCCCTACCCAATTTGTAAGTTTTGATGGGGGAGGCATACGAGGATTATACAGTTTAAAAATTGTAGAGGAGATTGAATCTAAACTTTCTGCGCCCATCACTGATTATTGCAAATGTTTTGCAGGGACTTCCACCGGTGGACTCATCGCCCTTGGATATGCCAGTGGTAAATCAACAGCAGATTTGAAGGATCTTTATGCTCATCACGGCGATCAAATTTTTTATCGGTCTTGCGGTCACACCATTAAAAGTTTAGCAGGGTTGATTGATGAAAAATATGAAACAGAACCCTTAGAAAATAAAATCTTTGAACTCTTTGGTAAGGATACAACCTTAAAAGACCTAAAAATAGCGGATGTGATTATTCCCTCCACCAATATTACTTCGGCTACTAGCAAATTTTTTAACAGTTACAAGGCCAAGTTAAATGACCAAGATAATTATCCGCTTTGGCAGGTAGCACGATCAACATCTGCAGCTCCCACCTACTTTGAACCCTTAAATCTTGATAATCATGCTATGGTTGATGGAGGATTGATCGCCAACAACCCAACACTCCTTGCTGGCGTTGCTCTTGAAGGGGTATTTGGCCCAGGGTGTAACAAAAAATTCCATGTGGTTTCGATTGGTACAGGAAAATATGATCGTGGTATTACCTATGACAAGGCTAAGTCCATGGGACTTGCTGAATGGGCCTACCCCATCAGTTTCACGATTATGGATTCATCTAGCAATATGTTCGATCAACTTTCTATGGTCCATTATGGTGAAGATAAATATATACGGTTGAATGGCCAACTTGATCAAGACATAGCTTTGGATGGTATTAGTCCTGAACAAATAAAATCTATAGAAGATGCGGCAAGTAAATACATCAAGGATCATCCACAGGAGATCGATAAAGCTGTAAAGTTGTTACAACACTCCCCCCACTAGCCACAATATAAGGCCATTATCTTTCCCTCGGCGGGTCGGCTTATCTGTGATATAATACTAACAACAGATAACTCGATCCGCCGAGGAAAAAATGATTTTAATTACTGGAGGGGCCGGCTTTATTGGCTCCAATTTAGCCCATGCCTTAGCTGAACAAGGCGAAGACGTCATCCTATGTGATTGGCTTGAGGGCGGACAAAAGTGGCGCAACTTACAAGGTTTGGGTTTCTTTGATTTTATTCACCCAGAACATCTTGCAGATTGGCTAAAGAACAATCAGCCTAAGGTTATTTTCCACATGGGGGCTATTTCTACCACCACAGAAACCAACGGAGACGCCTTTATCCAGCATAACATTAATCTTTCAGCCATGCTCTGGAATTGGTGCGCCCAATATAATTCCCGCCTGATCTATGCTTCCTCTGCAGCAACATACGGTAATGGTTCTCTCGGATTTAAGGATGACACCTCCCTTGCCTTTTTAAAGGAATTGCGCCCTTTAAACGTTTATGGCTGGAGCAAAAATGCTTTTGATATGTGGGCTCTTAAACGTGTAGAACGCGATTTTAAACCCAAGCAGTGGGCGGGTCTGAAATTCTTTAATGTTTATGGCCCCCGTGAGGCTCACAAAGCTGGACAACGCAGTGTGGTGCACCAATTGTATGAACAAATTAAACGAGGTGAGCCAACCAAGTTATTTAAATCTTATCACCCTGACTATCCTGATGGTGGCCAGCTCCGGGATTTCGTTCATGTGGATGATTGTTGCAAACTAATGCTCTGGCTTAAAGACACGCAAAACATAAAGGTCAACGGTCTTTTTAATGTGGGTACCGGTCAAGCTCGATCTTTTTATGATTTAGCCAAAGCGACTTATGATGCTTTAAAGCTGCCCCCAAATATTCAATTCATTGAAATGCCTGAAAACATTCGTCGCCACTATCAATATTTTACTCAAAGCGATAACAGTAACATAATCCAAGCTGGATATCCGGCTTCTTATATGAGTCTTGAGGAAGGGGTAGCTCGTTATGTTGAATGGTTAGAAAATTATCAGGTTTAAAGACTTTTCATAACCTCAAGGAGGGGAGCTCGATAACGTACCCCTCCCAGCAAGCAAAAAATAGATCCCTACTGTGAATTATGAGGCAACCGCCATTAAATGGGATCAACGTTCTTATTACTTTAATCGAAATGAAAATGGTATAATTTTTTGTGCTATAGATTTCATTGACTTTATATCCGAAGAAGCAGTTAAATAGGAACCATCGACAATCAATATTTCGTTTTTGTAAATAAAGTTTTTATCGCCTTCTTCATGAAATACATAATCCCCTAAAACAGGTTCTAATAATACACAATCACTTACCCAGTTATTCCCATAAAGAGCAAGTTCTAATTCCGATATATCAGCATCAAGACACCAAATACATCCCTTGGGATCCCTCCATTCGCTATTCTCTTTAAATATTTTAAGAAGTTCCAAGTCAAGTTTAGGGGGTTGAATATGGTTTTTAACTATTTCTCCAAGAATATCTTTATTGAGAGTATTTTTTAAATCTTGCCATGTAAATTTCCCCGTGAACAAAGATTGCACGGCGAGGTTATTCAATGTAGGCAGATTAACTCTTTGCTCTCCTTTTTCTAATTCTGCTGCATAAGCTTTAACACTTAAAAACAAACTCGTGATTAGTTGAACAATTTTATAAAATTTCATAACACTCTCTAAAAAATTTCAGGATTAGACAAACATATTTTTTGCATTGTTTAAATCTATAAAAAAGGAAGGTAAGAATACCCTCCTTTTGATCTCTATCTAATGGGGAAAAATCAGTCAGCTTTGGCTTGGCGTTCTGCCTTCTTGCGTTCATGAGGACAAAGCATGGCTTTACGCAAACGGATATTTTTAGGTGTTACTTCGACACGTTCATCATCTTGAATGTAAGAAATAGCCTGCTCCAAAGTTAATTGGCGGGGTGGGGTTAACCGAATAGCCTCATCCTTACCTGACGCACGAACGTTGGATAATTGTTTTGCCTTTAACGGATTCACTTCTAAATCATTATCGCGACTATTTTCACCAATAATCATCCCTTGATAGACTTGAGTGCCGGGACTGACAAACAATACCCCTCTTTCCTCCAAGTACCACAAAGCATAGGCAACCGCTTCCCCATCTCCATTAGAAATGAGAACGCCATTACGACGCCCTTCGATAGGCCCTTTATAGGGCCCATAAGAATGGAATACACGGCTCATGATACCCGTACCACGAGTTTCTGTGAGAAACTGACCGTGATAGCCAATCAAGCCTCGGGAGGGGGCATGGAAAATAATCCGAGTTTTACCGCCTCCAGAAGGACGCATATCAACCATATCAGATTTACGGTTGTTCATAGACTCAACCACGGCCCCAACAAATTCGTCATCTACATCAATCTGGACTTCTTCAATAGGCTCCAGACGTTGCTTAGTTGCAGGATCTTCTTTAAATAAAACGCGTGGTCGGCTGATGGAAAGCTCAAACCCTTCACGACGCATGGTTTCAATCAAAACTCCTAATTGCAATTCACCACGACCAGCCACTTCAAAGGCGTCTTTGTCTTCTGTCTCAGTGATGCGAATGGCCACATTACCTTCAGCTTCCCGTCGCAAGCGATCACCCAGCATTCTTGAGGTTAGTTTGGTCCCTTCTCTACCAGCTAAAGGTGAATCGTTAATAGAGAAAGTCATAGCTAAGGTGGGAGGATCAATGGGTTGGGCTGGAAGTGGAACAGATAGATCAGGTGTGCCCACCGTATCGGATACGGTTGCTTTTTCTATTCCAGCAATGGCGATGATATCGCCTGCTTCTGCTTGCTCAACAGGAACCCTCTCAAGCCCCCGGAACGACAACAGTTTGCTGATACGGCCAGATTCGACCAATTCACCATCCCGGTTTAATACTTTGACAGGAGCGTTGACTTTAATTATACCACTGTGTACCCGTCCTGTCAAAACACGTCCTAAATAAGAGTCATACTCACGGGTTGTGATCAACATGGAAAAGGGGGCAGATTTATCGCCTTTAGGTGATGGTACATGATGAAGAATCAAGTCAAACATGGCGTTCAAATTAGCCTTCTCGTCGTCTAAATCTTTCACCGCCCATCCAGAGCGACCAGATGCATATAGGACAGGAAAATCCAGCTGTTGATCATTGGCATCAAGGGCTAAAAACAATTCAAAAATTTCATCAAGGACTTCATCGGCTCGGGCATCGGATCGATCAATTTTATTAATGACCACGATTGGCCGCAGGCCCAATTTCAACGCTTTACCAAGGACGAACTTGGTCTGTGGCATTGGGCCTTCTGCCGCATCAACCAGGAGCACAACCCCATCAACCATGGTTAAAATACGTTCCACTTCTCCGCCAAAGTCAGCGTGTCCTGGGGTGTCGACAATATTAATCCTGGCGCCTTGCCACATCAAAGATGTACATTTGGCCAAAATCGTAATACCACGTTCACGCTCCAAATCATTAGAGTCCATGACACGTTCAGCCACCTGTTGATTATCCCTAAAGGTTCCACTCTGTTTAAGCATATTATCAACCAAGGTCGTCTTGCCATGGTCAACGTGGGCAATAATTGCGATATTACGGATTTCGGTCATTTCATTTCTTTCTCATTCAGTCTTATTCCAGGTATGGGTAATCGCGCCTCAGTTTTCAAGTTTTGTCTAAAACTTTATGAGGATACTCACACAAATCGCTAATGAAACACCGAGCACATTGTGGTTGTCGCGCTTTACATATATATCGTCCATGCAAGATAAGCCAATGATGGACATGTTGCAAGTATTGTGGTGGGGTAATCTTAAGTAATTGTTCCTCAATCGCTAAAGGCGTTTTACCAACGGCCAATCCAATGCGGTTGGCAACGCGAAAAATATGGGTATCCACCGCTATGGTTGGCTGATTAAAAGCCACATTAAGCACCACGTTGGCAGTCTTACGCCCTACCCCTGGGAGTTTTTCTAAATCTTCCCGATTCTCGGGCACCCGACCTTGATACTGGTCTAGCAGAATTTTAGCAGCTGCCATGAGATTCTTTGCCTTAGAGCGATAAAGCCCAATGGTTTTAATATACCCCTTCAATGATTCCTCCCCCAAAGCCAACATTTTCTCTGGACTATCAACCACTGCAAACAACTTTTGTGTGGCTTTATTTACGCCCACATCAGTGGCTTGAGCTGAAAGAGTGACTGCCACCAAAAGAGTATAGGGATTAGTATACTGAAGCTCGGTTTGCGGTTCAGGATTATGGGTTTGGAATCGGGCAAAAATCGTATTAATTTGCTCAGGCTTCATATGAACCTTTTTTGCAAATCAAAATAAAATTCATTTTGGAATGCCTTTTCTTTATTAGTATTATTGAAGAATCAATTTGAAGCGATCACAGGCACGCACCAATTCTTCACATAGGCTTGGATCAAATGCTGAATGTCCTGCATCTGGAACCACAATATAGTCCGCTTCCGGCCAAGCTTTATGAACTTCATGGGCTGTCATAATTGGACATACAATATCATATCTTCCTTGAATAATCACTGCAGGAATGTGACGAATTCGATCAATGTGTTCTAAGAGATAGTTTTCAGGCAAAAAGATATTGTTGGAAAAGTAATGAGCTTCCATACGTGCTAAACCTAAAGCGACTTGATCCTCTAAAAAGCTTGCAACGGTCTCCGGACTAGGCATGAGCGTAGCACACACCCCTTCGTATTTGCTCCACATTTTTGCAGCAGGCATATGAATGCCTGGGTCAGGATCCATCACCCGTTGATAATAAGCTTTGAGCAAATCATGACGCTGTTCTTTAGGAATAAAATGGGCAAACTCTGTCCATGCATCAGGGAAAATTGCCCGCATACCATAAAGAAACCAATCAATTTCCAATTTCCGACATAAAAAGATACCTCGAAGGATCAACCCTAAACATCGCCCCGGGTGATGTTCTGCATAGGCGATAGCCAACGTTGACCCCCAGGAACCACCAAAGATAAGCCATTGATCCACTTCTAAATGGTGGCGTAACTTTTCCATATCTGAAATAAGCAATGGCGTGGTATTTTGACGAGTTTCGCCTAGGGGAATAGAGCGACCAGAACCCCGTTGATCAAAGACGATGATCCGATAAAAAGAGGGGTCAAAAAAGCGCCTCGAGCTCGGACTTGATCCTGCCCCAGGCCCACCGTGAATAAAAACCACAGGAACCCCATACGGATTTCCACACTCCTCCCAATACAAGGTGTGGACATCATCCACGGTCAGCATCCCCTGACGATAAGGTTCAATGGTGGGATAAAGATGTGTTCCCATGGTCATCTCAACTAGCGCTGCAGATCTTTTGTGATCCGTTCAATTTCTCTGGCAACCATTTTCTCCACAATAGGAGCTAAATGCTTGTCTAGCCATTCCTTAATCATAGGACGAGCTAAATCGGCAACCAACCGATCCAAGGTCAACGTGCTGGATCCAGCTACTTGCTCTGTAGTAGATTTTTTAGCTTCAGCTAATTTGTTTAAGGCTGATAGGGAAGCTTGCATAGTCTGTGCTGAGGTCATGGATTCTTCTGATGAGGTGTTTTGCATTTGCCGTTCCTTTGTTAGAGGTTGACTTGGATGAATAGGGGTTGGATGAGCTTCCTGAACAGGTTGTGGACGAGGCGTTGGAGTAACGCGCCCTGCTGCCTGCATTACTGGGGCTGATATCTCCTCCTCCACAACTTCAGTAAGCTCAAAAATTGTCTCTTCACGACCGTGATCAACTTTTTTTTGCATTTCAGCTGCATCCATGTTGGGCTCTACAATAATTGTATTGCTCACGGGCGATGGTTCTTGAGTCGGCTTAAACTCTGAAACTCTCGGCCGTTCTTGCGAAGCTGGCTTCTCATCAGCAACATAACGACGAATAGAGGCTAGAATTTCCTCCATGGTCATATCTTCTTCATCATCTTGGCGTGCTACCATTTTTCTTCCCCAATTAAAAACCATTTTCTCCCTCAACTTCATTTTTAATTATTATTGCCCTTAGAAGTTGGTGTAAGGAGGACTTCCCTCCTTACTATCTCAAACTCTTACCAGAAACGGTATTGTGTTTCTTTGTAATGGGCTTCAGGATCGTAAACGTTGACATTCAAATTAAGCGCTTGAGCCGTTAACATTCCCATAAGCTGACGCACGAGATAACCATTGTAATAATACAACTGCCTTTCCCGAACCAGTTGAAGTTGGGAATCAATGAGTTTTCTCAACTCATCTAGCACATCTAGCAAAATTTTAGAGCCCACTTGCATTTCTTGCCGGGTTCCCTCCACACTAACTTCTCCAGCTCTAACTTTAGTTTCATAGGAAGCGATGTTAATCTTAGAGGTTTGATACCCTTGCCATGCAGCCACAATAGCTTCTTCAATTTGCCGACGCGCTGTTTCAATAGCGATGCGTCGCTGTTCTGCGGTCTCCAGGGCTTCACGTTTTTGAGATCGCGTCAAGCCTTGTTCGTAGATGGGGATACTCAAATTGAGCTGAACTCTATGATCAACAGTATCATTGCTCAAGCGTGTTACTTGTCCTGCAAATCGGTTTGCAGGGTCTTGGCGCTCTTTATTACGAGTTGCCTGAGAGGAGCCAGTTAAATCAAGTTTAGGCAACAATCCACTGTTGACCCGGTCAATTTCTCTGCGGGCAGCCACTTCGTCAAATTGAGCTTTCAAAATTGAGGGGTTTTGTAGGCGCGCTTTCTCAATGGCCATGTCGAGCTTTTCTGGAACCATGGCAGGCTCAGGTGGCATGGTCAGTTTACCTGGCGCTTGACCGATGACTCGAATAAAGGTGGCTCGAATCGCCTCTAATTCTGCCTCTGCGGTTTGGCGACGTGCCACTGCAGCTGCATGCTCACCTTCAGCTTGCGCGACGCTGGTGCGCGTTTCTTCTCCCACACTGAACTTATCACGGGTTGCATCTAAGGTCTTTTTCAAAACATCTTCGTTTGATTTTAAAAATTCTAACTCAGCCTCTTTGGTAATGAGATCAAGATAAGCTTTAATGGCTGCTAGGAGAACTCTTTGCTCCGTATCATAAAGGGCCGCACGAGCCGCTTTAACAGCAGCATCAGCAGCTTGAGTTGCATAAACAGTCGCACCACCATTGAATATGTTTTGCTCAAGATTAACGCCGACACTCCGAGAGTAAATTCGATCGCCCTCTAATCCAGAAGCCGAGGACGTTTGTCGTGCCCTTTTAACATTATCTCCAGAAAAGACTTGCTTTTCATACCCTATAGATGCGTTACCAGTTACCCGAGGACGCCATCCTGCACGAGCTTGAGCCACTCTTTCATCCGCTGCACGAACAGCTCGCCGTTGCTCACTAATCTCGGAATTGGTTAGATAAGCTGATATTAAAGCTTTATCGAGGGTGTCAATATAACTAGGAGGTGTGCTAGGATCTGACTTTTTTCGTTGTGCCACGGTTGTTTCTTTTGGTTTTCCTTGTACAGGATCACCAACCTTCGAACTTCCCATTTTATTCTCTTCTTTAAACGAAGAGTCTTGATGCGTCATTTCTTCTTTCACAGGAGCTTGAGGCTCCACATACCCTGTCATAGGTTGAAGACCTGACTCTGATTTTGGTAAACTTGGCTTTCCGGATCCTTGAGCTTCAAGCCCAGTCGACAATTGAGGATCAGCATTGGCTAGGTCTGATGCCTTTATGGGACTAGAGTCAATTTTTATAGGTTCTTCAGCTTTTAATTCAATCTCTCCCGATGGTGCAGGCAATCCAGGCTTAACTTCCGTGTTGACAGGTTTATTCTCACCTTCAACTTCAGCATAGCTGTAAGAAATCACCCCGAGCCCTGTAGATAACATTAAACTCAACGCATAGAAAATAGGCAACGTTGTGAAAGACATTCCTAACCCCTCTTCATCTTTAGTATCGTTCCATAGTGGAGTCGATTTCCTGTGCCCAAGCGTCTAAACCGCCCTGCAAACTAAATACTTCAGAAAACCCACCAAATTGCGACAACATGATTGCCGCTTGCTTACTTCTTACCCCGTGATGACAGATGGTGACAATCTTTTTTCCTTGAGGAATGGTATCAATAGCATCAGGCAATGTTCCTAAAGGGATATTTATACTCCCCTCAATACTACAAACCTTAAATTCCCAAGGCTGCCGGACATCTATCATTAACAATTCTTCACGATCACTAATCTTATCGCTCAGATCTTTTACTGTCATTGCTTGGACCAATTTTTCACCCCTATAACTTGAATGTTGGAACAGGCTCAAACCCTGGTAGATAAGGAGCTTGTGCATCAAAGTAGGTTGTCTGCGAGACTCCTGAATCGGTTTTTTGCCAAACCACCCCTTTGCCCATACCTAAACCTGAATTGAATATAGCTACCAAACGCCCATCCAAAGAGAGTTGACGAATAAGCTCTTTGGGGGGTTCGGCAACAGCCCCTTCAACTAAAATGACATCATATGGAGCCTTATCATCGTAACCATGAGGAAGAGGCCCCAGATGGATAGGCAGATCAGCTCCTAAAAATTCCGCTACGTTCTGCTCAGCCTCATCGCGAAGCTCACAGGAACATTCAACCCCATAGACGTCACCAACAATTTCCTTTATGAGCGCCATACTATACCCTGTAGCTGCCCCAACCACCAAAACTTTATCATCAGGCTTTAACTCTGCCACATTTAATAATTGACCCAAAATAAATGGAGAAATCAGACAACGCCCATCTGGCAACCAAGTGTGACTATCTAAATAAGCTGCCTGACGCTGAACTGCCGGCAAAAAATTTTCTCGGGGAACCAACAAGAATGCATCAAGCAATTTTTGGCTCAAAACCTTATTGGGACGGAGCAATCCTTCCACAAAGTTATAACTTAAATTATGTTGACCAAAGTTTTCTAACGCCACGTACACAATTTCTTTCCTTGACCTTCGCTTCTAGTCATATTATACGAAAAAAAGCAGGAAGTAACATTGGCTTTTTGTTGATGCTCTTGAGGCCGGATGGCAGAGTGGTGATGCAGAGGATTGCAAATCCTTGTACGTCGGTTCAATTCCGGCTCCGGCCTCCAAAAATCAACATTCAATTGTGATTTTATCAGACTTTGACTGATTGTTGAAAATGATAAAAAAATAGTTAAAAAAAATGTTGATTTCCGAGATCAAGGGTTTTATATATCTAAAAGTCTCGTCCCCATCGTCTAGAGGCCTAGGACACCGCCCTTTCAAGGCGGCAACACGGGTTCGAATCCCGTTGGGGACGCCATTAAAAAATGGCTTCTAAAATCACACAAGTAAAGATACAGCTTATATAAAACAAGATTTTTAGCCCTTAGGTTTATTTTGACTTCTTCGTTGTTGATCAAAATCCTGTCTTAGCTCTTGGTCATATTTATCAAAAAAATCAAAACCATAAGATTGATAAGCCTGAACTGATTTTTCCTTAAATTTGTTGTAGAAACTCGCATAAGTTTGTATGTAATTAACAGATTTGTAATATTGATAGAGCAAATAGCAAGATTTTATTTCTTCGTAAGCCTCAAGGGGCTTAATTACTCTTTCATAAGATTCTCGCGTTAATTTTTTCCTTGCCTCAACTTTTGCTGAAATCAAATAATCTTCGCAACAATCCGAGTATGTCATAGATATATCTTCAGGACGCTTTACCATCTCAAGCTGAGAGTGAATCAACTGATCATACGCATCTTTAACTTGTTCATAATAATATTTCTCATCTCGGCGGATTTGAGCCTCTCGCAAGTTTGGAGGCAATTGCAGAAGTTCTTCCTCCACCATAGTCCGAGTTATTTTATGATTTATTTCACTTCTTGCTGGCTTTTTTGGCAAACTTCTTAGCACCCGCTCTCTACCATGATCCTCTAGAGAATCGCTCCCATAACTAGGACAATAACCAGAAAAAAAGAAAAAGAGCAGCAGAGATATGTAAATAGGACTTTCCCTCGTATGCATAACATCCCTTTATCTTTTCAAATCTTGACAAATTATTCTAGGCAAACTGTTTTTTTTCCATCAAGCCCTCTATTAATCCTTAACCCCTTTACTTACCCTCCTCATCCAAGACTCTCTAAACCAAGTAACTTTTTGACCAAAACCAAATAATTACGACAAATGCGACCAGCATACCCCTGGTAACAACCGCCCCCCTCAAGGCTGTTTTCATTGATAAAAAACATAAAGGCTTGAATTTCTTCACTGGGATTCATGAGCTCCAACCATTCGGGCTCTTGGGACATAGTAATCAAAGACCATACGCGTGAGAATAATTGAGGCACGTGACAATGAGTTTCACTAGCCTCCACTGGTTGTTTTTGGACATATCCAAGAAGACGCTCCAAATTAGCCTCCAGCACCCCCCTTACCTTTTGGTCCAACCATTGGTATTCTTTTGTTTTTCTCAACTCTGAGATCACCGTTTCTAAAGGTAAATTAGGATTGGATTTAAAGATTTTGTCATCTACAGCGACCAATTTCGCTAAATTTGTTTTCCAGTCATACAATCCGTTAAAGCGATGAACATCGATGCCATTTACTTTATGAGCAGAGGCAATTTCATTGTATTTTTGGACAAGAGGTCTTATCTCCTCAGCCGCCCTAAACCACTCGGGTGAGTAAATCACTTGAGGTTGCTCTTCAAAAGAAACTAAGGCTAAACTTCTAGCCAATAATTCATCCATACTTACATCAACATCCAGTTCTGAAGCTTGAAGAGGCGTTAAAAGCCAGGAACAACCAAGAAATATTAGACAAAACAACCTCATTAATTTCTCTCCTCACATATCATTATTCGGGAAGTAATGACTCCACTCTAGAAGAGAAAAATTTAAATTTTGGTTAAAGGAATAAGATAAGACGGCCGAAATTATAACGAGCTTACAACCTATTATTCAATTATTTTAACCACTTACCTCGTGGGCAAAAAGGTTAGATATATTAATATTCGAATATTTTATTGCGAAGGTAAATAAAGCTATTGATAATGAAATGGAAATTCCGCTAACATCACGGAGAAAATAAAAAATCCCTTTAAATGCATAGATAGAGGCCCTAAATAATAGGGAAGTGGGCAACCAGCGTGTGAGTGAATAGGAGATTGTATGCCAACTTTGCCAAGCCCTACGAATCGGCAGGATAATTCAGCTGAACCGATTCTTGTTCCCTCAACATCCCAGTCTTCTTTGCAAAATAAACTTCTCCAATTTATTTCTTTCACAATTGTTCCCGCTTCTGTTTGGGTCATAGGCTCTATGATGTGCCTCATAAACATTTCATTTGTTATGATTTACAGTTTGTCAGCACTCTACCTTAATACAAGCCTTGGGATCAGCACGGTTTGGATTGGGTTACTCGAAGGCGTAGTGGAGGGAACATCCTTTTTAATGAAACTGTGCTCAGGCATGCTAAGTGATTATTTGCGTCGTCGAAAAATCATTATGGTTGTGGGATATAGTTTAACGGTAATTAGCAAGCCCTTACTTGCTCTGTCCACGAGCTTTGGCGTTGTCTTTGCAGCCAGACTTTTCGAAAGGTTAGGAAACGGGATCCAAGCAACCCCAAGAGACGCTATGGTGAGCGATATTGCACCAGCCAAACACCGTGGTGCCTGCTTTGGATTGATGCGTAGCTTGGGTACAGCAGGCTCCTTCATGGGAGGTATTTTAGGGGTTACAGCAATGTATTTAACCCATAATAATTTTCAAAATGTCTTTTGGATTGCCACAATCCCCGCTGTGTGTGCCATTACAATTTTGATTTTCTTCGTTAAAGATCCGCGCAAAAAACTCATTAATTCCGCAACCCATCAGACCATGAAAAAGGAAGAGCGTCGACCCATCCATTTTTCCGATCTTTTCCTTCTTGGAAGACCATATTGGATGTTAATGATCATCGTCAGTATCTTCATGATGGCTCGGGTTAGCGAAACACTCATGGTCCTTCATGCCCACAATAATTTTGGCTTAGAAAAAACCTATGCTCCGTTTATCATGAGCTTATACAATGCCACCTACTGCTTATCTTCTTACCCCAGCGGCTGGCTTTCTGATCGATTTGGCCGCCATATGGTTTTAGCTTTTGGAGTCGGAGCCTTAGTGGTTTCCGACTTTTTCTTAAGTTCAGCCACCAGCCTTTATGGCGTTTTTATCGGTGTCGTCATTTGGGGGATCCAAATGGGAGTCGCACAAAACATTTTCGTTTCCCTGATCGCCGATTATGTACCCGCAGATTTAAGAGGAACAGGTTTTGGCTTCTACTACTTGATCAGCGCCATTTCTTCGGTGATTGCAGGGCTTGGTGGCGGGACAATTACCCATTACTATGGGGTGGCAACCACATTCTTTGCCAGCATGATTGTAGCCATTATAGCCCTATTGGTTTTATTAGTTTTTCTACCAAAAACGCAGAAAGTATTAGCTATATCTGCAAAATCACAGTAGAAAATAGATAACGGATTAAGTTTTAAATTGAGGTGATAACATGCCCTCCCCCTTAATGCCAAAAGCAACAGCTGTTTGGCTTGTTGAGAATACTACATTGACTTTTGAGCAAATTGCTAATTTCTGTGGTCTTCATATATTAGAGATCCAGGCCATTGCTGATGGTGAAGCTGCAGTCGGCATGATGGGAATGAACCCCATTACTATGGGACAACTTTCTCAGGCAGAAATTGAACGTTGTGAAGCTGATCCCACAGCTAGCCTTCATTTAACGCCTCCCATTACTGCTGAATCTGTCTTAGGCAAAAAAAGCTCTAAGTATACGCCTGTATCCAAGCGCCAAGATCGCCCTGATGCGATAGCTTGGTTGCTGAAATATTGCCCTGAGCTCAGCGACGGCCAAATTTGCCGCTTGCTTGGCACCACACGACCTACAATTCATGCCGTGCGCAGTAAAACCCACTGGAACAGTCCCAACATTAAACCACGCAATCCAGTGCAAATTGGTTTATGCAATCAAGCTCAGTTAGATGAAGTCATTACTGAAGCACGCAAAAATGAAGTAAAGATTGAGGAATCGAACTAGGCTTAGCAAATTTGTTACAATACCTCCCCATCTTCTTATCAAAGAAATAGGGAGGTTGTAAAACCATCTAACTTATGCCACGCAAAGAATATTTAAACAATATAAGTTAAAACAGCCTCCTTACTTGCGAACTTCCTCAGGCAAAGGCTTAACTGCTATAGAACAAAATCGGACAGTTTTTTTAGGACAATTAATGCGACATGCGTGACCTAACCCTGGGTCAATGCGACACCGTATTGTTTTACAAGAATCTTTGCAAATTTTAGTTAGAAAAACTAAATTGTCGCGCAATTGATCATTCTTAATAGCACCAGGCTTAAGATCTTTAACTGTGTGCACCTTATGCCCAAGATCAAACAACTTTCGAACCAGCGCTTGATTATTAATCTTCTTGGTATTGCGCAATACATGATCCTCGGTATAGCTAGGATAGGAATCCACCCAAAAAAATAATCGATAACCAATCATGGCGAGGCCTATCATCATAAATAGAACAACGCCCCATACGCCCCATTTAATCTTCATTCTACTACTTTGCATCACACCAAATTAATGATAATATTTAACAAATGATTAAAAATATTCTTGACCTTAAGTTGTATTTTAACCACATAAGGTAAATAAACATACACATTTTTTAGGGGAGTAACAATGGGGGCCGAATTAAGTTTTGCTATGAGTGCAGCTGCAAGTTTTGCAGTTTATCTCGTTATTTTAGCTGCCTCAACACAACGGCTATAAACTAAGCCAAACCCCAATACCGTACACGGCCGGTATCCAGATGAACAAAGTCACGATATCGGCCCACACCACCTACCCTCATTGCTTGCGCTACCTTTTGGATTTGCTTGAGCGTACGTCCAGGAATAACAATATCTGCTGCTTTTCCTTGAAGGTGTTGACTATGTTTAGCAACACCTCGACTTTTGCTAGCCAAAAGGTTATTCGTTCGTGGAGATCTATACCCTGAGATTAGATGAATGACTTCAGTTGTATCTAATTCATGAGCAACCCGGTGAAGGAGTTGAACCAAGTCATGATCAATTTCATGGACATCCCCTGTGCGATAGTCTCTAAACAAGTTATTAATGTCCTGGAGACCTTCGGTATTAAATTTTCCCTCCGCCCAAAAGGTACAGTTTTTCAAATATTCACCCGTATGAATGTTATAAAAAGAGAGTCTCTTTTCTCCGCCTTGATGGGTTAGTGTTGACACACTGGGTGAGGAGAGTTTGGGGACAATAACAGCAGGCGCACACAAAGCTGCAGCGCTAAGACTCGCTAATCCTTTAATAAGAGACCGCCGAGAAATCAGTGTTGAGGATGATGGGTCTTGTTTTATTACTGTCTTTGACAATGACGCCTCCCTTTATTCATTATTATTTTTCACCACTTTCAAGGTGATCTTAATCAATGAGACTGACGAATAAAATAGGTTTGATCCCTTTTAAAACATTATATATCTTGGGATACTCAACCAAAGGTTATCATATACTATATCGAACTATCTCAAAGTGGTAGTTTTTTTGCATCTTTTTACATAGTGCAGGTGGGTAGTTTGCAAGAAGATGGGACATCAAATTATATTTGCTTGAGTATATAGACTCACCGGTGCACTCACCGTTCTGTGCTGAGCATAAACTTCCTATCCCCCATGCATAGGGGGTGGCTTAATACCCAATTTTGTTAAATGAATCTGCAAATATTCATTAAAGGCTTTTAAGAAACGATTGCTTGGATCCGGTTTAATTTTAATAGAGGCGGACACGTAATAAGCACCATCAGCCATGCGATCAACACCAGAAATAGAAATTTTATCCATGATGCGTGACCCATGAATTTCATGTGCTCGTATATCATCGAAAGCTCTATTAAAAGCTTGATACACCTCTTGAACTCTGGTTTCAAAAGGTACAGGAATTTCCACACTCACGGATGTATAATCCCGAGATTTATTAATGATATTGGTCACCTCTGAAAACGGTATGGTTTGCAAAGCACCACTAGAGTGACGCAGAGCAACACCTCTTAGAGATAGAGTTTCAACTACACCGGTGTGAGAACCTATTGTAACCACTTCTCCAATGGCGATATTTCCTTCCACCAAGGTTAAGATGCCATTTATGAAGTCTTTAACTAAACTTTGAGCACCCAAGCTGATGGCAATACCCAAGACTGAAATACTATAAATGATGGGCCAAATCGGAACACCCAATTCTTCTAAGATCAAAGCGACCGTAAAAATGATAAGCAACCAATGACCAACGCTTTTTAGAATAGGCGTTATAGTTAATCTCAATTGACTGGGTAATATGGTTTTTTTACCCTCCTTCTTTTTAGCAACATTCATCATCGCCAAAAAGTCGATGAACCTCCATAAAAAGCGTGAAAAAATACCATAAAACACAATTTTAGAAAGACTACGAAGATAATCCTGGTATTCCGGATGGAATGTTAATGCGAGGAAGTTTTTAAACCACACCTCTGTAATGCTTTTGCTTAAGTAAATCACCACTAAGAAAGTTGCTATATCGGTAACACTTAAAAGGGTCTGTTGATAGAAGTTAACCATTTCAGGATTGGCATATCGATCTATCAATTTTAAAAACCCGAATTTAGCATAAACAGCTAGTAAAATGATCAGTGTTGTTAGAAGCAACAAGAAGCATGTGGTGAAAAGTTGATATTCACTAATTGATCCATTGTACTGACCAGATATGATTTGAAGAAAAACAAACACCATAAGAATGAGAAAATATCCGGAAAAGAATTTTAGCAATTTGTCGTTGGTATTATAGAGTTCGTGACCATAAGATGTTTGAGATATTTTAAAAAACAACCAATGATCGATTTCTTTTTTATGTCCTCGCCATATGGACAAACGCAAAGCAATATAAAAACCTATTAAGACAAATAAATAAATACCAACATGTATCAAATAACTGTGATGAATGAGGTACAGAAAAACATAGAAGAGAACCATAAAAAACACGAGAATAAGGACTAAAATATCCGATATTTCTCTATTTTTTGCCAAAAGATGCATGCCGCGAAGCTTAATCATTGCACGAATAAGAATGGCCAGAGAAGCTAATTCACTTCCAAAGGGCTTAACTTGTTCTATAAATTCTACACTCAAACCATTGATCAAGTATAAGGAAAGACAAAACGCAATAAAATGAGTGGTTTGGGTTAGGACAAAACGAATTTGCCCGCCTAAGGTATCTACCTGCGTTGCCTTACCTTTTTCATCAATAGACAAACGTCGTACCAATGCTTCTACACTAATGGCTCCTAGCAAGGAGATAAAAAAGAGACCAATGGTAAGTCCAATGCTTAAGGGCGTATAGTTTTGAAAATTCACCATCCCGTCATCTATCACCTTCCAAAGGGATAAGAGCAACGCTTGCACACTGAGCAAAGAACGTTCTGCAAAACCTCCTAGGAGTGAGCGTGTGGAAGCGATAACGCCCTGCTCGTTTTTCTTGTCAATTTTTCCTTGGACTTCCACAATTGTCTTTAGTGTATTGATCAGTTCATTTCTTTTATCTTTATCTTCCAACACAGTTATGACTTTTTTAGCTTGCGCAAGGTCGATATCTTGCGATTTTTCAGAAGAACTTTTTGCCTTATTTTTAGTCAAAGCACCAATGATCGTGTGTTGGGCAATCGCAGACTGGTCATCATCCTCAGCCAGAGCATACAGAGTCTGTGCAAATAAGATTGCAAGAATAAAAAGGCCATAAAGGATATTTTTACTGACTTTCATGGCAAAGACTCTGGTAAGATGGAATCTCTATATCATAAGGATAGCAAAGAAATTATTGGCAGGTGGTTAACACCTGCCGTTCTAATCTAAATTTAACCTATTTCTTAGAAGCTTTGTTTCTTTCGTCTTTTTCTTCATCTGTTTCAAAACGAATGGTCACAAAACTGACATCACCTTGGCGTGAGACAAGCAGTAACACACTCTTGCGACCTTTCTTCTTTGCTTCTTCAACAAAGTTTTTAAAGTCTTCAGGAGTTTTTACTGGCTCTTGGTTCACTTCAAGGATAATATCTCCCTTGCTGAGCACTAAGGCAGCAGGAGTATCAGGATCAATTTCTGTGATAACAACGCCCTTTTGTTCCTTTAAGTCGTGCTTCTTAGATTCAGACACACGAATACCAATAACTTCCACACCAGGTGTCGTTGATGGACCTTTATCGGATTTATTTTGTTCTGGCTGGACGCTGTCAGCAGAAGTCTCAAACTCCCCTAGCACAACTTCTGTGGTAATTTCCTTACCCTTACGCCATATTTTAACTTTAACTTTTTTACCTACTTCTGTTTCACCAACCACACGAGAAAGGCGTGTTTTATCGCCAATTTCTTTGCCATCAAACTCTAATATAATATCGCCAGGCTCAATGCCTCCATTGGCAGCAGGGCCATTGGGCGTAACCTTGCCTACGATAGCGCCGTGAGATTTGCTTAAACCTAAACTTTCGGCAACATCATCAGTTACCATCTGAATGCGTACACCAAGCCAACCACGTTTGGTGCGACCAAATTCAATAAGTTGTTTAACTGTTTCTGCCGCCACAGCAGCAGGTATGGCAAATCCAATACCAACATTGCCACCACTGGGTGAGAAAATAGCTGTGTTAATCCCTACAACCTTTCCTTCCAGGTTGAAGAGTGGTCCTCCGGAGTTACCCATGTTAATGGATGCATCATGTTGCATAAAGTCATCCACATATTCGCTAACCCTGCTACTCTTAGAACCTCGCATACCGATATCTCGCGAACGATTGGAAATAATACCACTGGTAACAGTACTTCCTAAACCAAAGGGATTTCCAATAGCAAGGACCCAATCTCCCACTTTTACTTTATTGGAATCTCCCCATTCAACTGTAGGTAGTTTTCTTTGTCCCACCGGCAAATGATCGGTCTTGACTTTTACCAAAGCAATATCGGTACGTTCGTCAACTGCAACAATTTCACCCTTTAATTCTAGGTTTTTATCGGTAAAGACCGTTATTTCTTTAGCATCAGCAACCACATGAGAATTTGTCACAATGAATGCGGCCGTCTCATCAGATTTAATAATAAATCCAGACCCAAGAGAGGTCACTCTACGAGGCCGTTGCTCCATTTGATCGAAAAATTCCTTGAAGAATTCATCAAAAGGAGACCCTGGAGGAAATTGAGGAACTCCACCTTTTTCTCGACGATCTATTACTTGGGTTGTAGACACATTCACCACAGCCGGTACTGTTTTTTCCGCAATAGCTGAAAACCCTTGTGTGATATCATACTTTGTGGCACTGGATGATTTGGCAGCCTCGGGCGCAGGAGCAGTCTCTGGAGCAGAGCTTTTCACCTCTGTCTTCACCTCAGCTTTAACCTCATCTTTAGGTGATTTGGCATCCTGATTAGAAGGTATTGCTTTACCAGATTCGTCCTTTGTTGTCTCTTGATTGGAGGGTTGCGAGGAAAGAACACTCTTTATGGGACCTCGCTCTTCTGCATAACAAGTTATCGCTGATAAAGCCACACCACTGGCCAAGATTAGCTTTACAACATTTGCTATCTTTTGTTCCTGCATCATTTATTCTCTCACCTTGTTAAATGCTTATCCGGGTTTGAAAAATACTTAAATAAATCTGAATCAGTTCCCAAAATCATTGTTGTTGTCCCCTGTTTGAGGGATTCTTTTAATGTACGCATAGATCGATCGAACACAAAAAGTTCTGGATCTTCTTTGGCCGCTTCAGAGGCAATAGCAACGGAACTTTTGTCTCCCTCACCTCTGATCTCCTGAGCCTTTTTATTTGCTTCAGCTAATATAATAACTCTGTCTTTATCCGCTGTAGATTTGATTTCCAGAGCTTTTTCAGCACCTATAGCTCTGTTTTCTTTAGCAATTCTTTCGAGTTCAGAATTCATACGGGCGAACACAGCCTTCCTATTTTCTGATGGTAACTCAGTTCGAATAATCCGCACATCAATGATTTCAATTCCTAAAGGCTTCGTTAATCTTTCAACCTCATCATTAATTTGCTTCATAATTTTAGAACGTTCTTCTGAAAGCAAAGTACGTAACTCAATTTTACCGAGCACATTTCTAACCGTACTGCTCACTAGAGCTTCAAGGCGCATGGCTGCTCCTTGTTCATTGGCTGGCTTAATGGAGCGAAAGAATAAGATAGGATCAGAAATACGATACCGAGTATAGGTATCCACCAACATACGCTTTTGATCTCCTGTAGTAATACGAACCTCAGGGAGGTCAAAATCTAAAACACGCTTATCATAAAAAGTCACTTCCTGAATAAAAGGAACTTTTATTTTCAAACCTGGCTCTTGGTGAACCTGACGCAATTCACCAAATTGTAGCACAATAGCTTGGCTCCGTTGATCCACAACAAAAAACAATTCTCCGCTCATAAATCCGATGAGCAAAAGAACAGCAGCGATGAGGCCTATAATCTTTTTATTCATACCCTACCTCACTAATTACTGTTTTCTTTGGATACTGATTTTTGGGCCATTTCTGGCAGTGGAAAATATGGCAATACCCCTTGTGTCGATTTACCATCAAGGACAACCTTATTAATGTTAGGAAGAATTTCCTCCATACTTTCCAAATAATAGCGTTTCATGGCCACAGATCGATTACTCTTGAATGAATCCGCCAAAAGCTTAAACCGTGAAGCTTCACCACTCGCTCCAGCCACCTTGGATTCTTTGTAAGCTTCGGCTTCCTGGATAACTTGGATGGCAGAACCACGCGCACGGGGAATAATATCGTTGCGATAAGCTTCAGCTTCATTACGAGCCCGATCCGCATCCACTAAAGAGGCCTGCACATCATAAAAGGATTCTACCACTTCACGGGGGGGCGCAACGTTTTGAAGTTGCACAGAAATAACTTGCACACCCATTTTATAACTATCTAACAATTTTTGTAAGAGAGCCTGGGCTTGCGTTCCAATGGAATCGCGCCCTTCTGTTAATGCTGATCTGGCTGTGGTTTTACCAATGATCTCACGAATAACACTTTCTGCTGCAATTTTAATGGTGGCCTCTGGGTGTCGCGCTGTAAAGAGGAATTCAGATATGTCTTTAATCTTCCACAAAACAGTGTAATTGGTATGCACCATATTTTCATCGCCCGTTAAAATATAACTTTGCTCTGAAGCGTCGCCATTCTTTTCCGCCCTCATGCCACCATCAATCGTGTTAACAGCGGCTACTTTCTGGATCAAAACTTGCTCAATCGGATTGGGCAGATGATATCTTAATCCTGGTGAGGACAGCCGCACTTCTTTACCAAAGCGCAATACAACCCCTAATTCACCTTCTTGCACTCGGAAAAACCCTGTCAGCAACCAAAGACCTAGAAGGGCTGCAACTCCCACGCCTATAAATCTGGGATTAAGAGAACCATTATCTCGGCCTCCCCCACCTTGATTGAAAACCTTCTTAAATTTCTCTTGCATCCGTTCTATAGCGTCATCAAGATCATTTTGATTATTCCCTTGACGACGAGACCAAGGATTTTGAGGCTCGTTATGATCGTCACCTCCGCCTCCCCAAGGTCCTCCGGACTTACTAAATAACCAGGAAAAATGGCCCATTATATTTAAACCTATTAAGCATTGATAAATTGCATTTAACATGACTATATATCATCCATGGAATTGGAACAATCAGCCCTAGAATTATAAATAAATGCTCACACAAATACGCGACATTTTAGCAACAATTGAATTTGGAGAGGGAAAGACTAATTTAGCTCAAGTCATTGGAAACATTGAGATCAAAAATGACAAAATTACCCTCATCTTCGAACTTTCTAAAGATCAACTCCGCGTCTTTGAAGCCATAAAAAGCAAAGCAGAGCAAATCTTAAAGAGCAAATTTCCTGACCATAGCGTTTTTTGTATCGCCACATCCCATAATCCTAATCACTCTTTGAATTCTAATATTAAGCATATTATTGCCATTGCATCTGGCAAGGGAGGCGTGGGCAAGTCAACTATTGCGGTTAATTTAGCTGTAGCGCTCACAAAAGAAAGTCTCAAAGTGGGCCTTCTAGATGCAGATATTTACGGCCCCTCATTACCCAGAATGCTCGGTATTACTGAAAAACCGATAGTGGATGATAACAAGAAACTCATTCCCATTCAGCGATATGGGGTATCAGCCATGTCAATAGGGTTGCTTTTGGAAGAAGAAAAACCGCTCATTTGGCGAGGCCCTATGGCTCAAGGAGCTTTAATGCAACTCTTAAGAGATGTGGCTTGGGGAACCTTAGACGTTCTTCTGATTGATATGCCACCTGGAACAGGTGATATTCAGCTTTCTTTAACCCAACAAGCGTCCTTGAGTGGTGCTATTATTGTTTCCACCCCTCAAGATATTGCCTTAATTGATGCCCGCAAAGGATTGAATATGTTTCGTCGTCTTGGGGTTCCAATTTTAGGGATTATTGAAAACATGAGTTCATTTTCCTGCCCCCATTGCAGCACGACCACCGATATTTTTGGCCACGGAGGCGCTTATGAGGAAGCCCAGCGTCTGCACGCTCCGTTTTTAGGCAGCCTACCATTAACACTAGAAACACGTCTGGCCTGTGATGAAGGTATGCCTGTAAATGTTAAGGCCCCCCAATCTCCAATTAGCAAAGCTTTTCAGGAGATGGCACAGAAGATTAATGCCTCATTAGGCGGCAAAAACCTCATCAGGTAGAGGAAGCGTGTCAGACTCTAACAAGGGCAAGTAGCAACAAACAATAGTTCCCTCGCCTGGCGCAGAGGTAATTTCAATTCGTCCTCCATGGAGCTCCACAAAGCTTTTGACCAAGGGCAAACCTAAACCAGAACCATTGTATTTGAAACGACCACGCATTTGGGGATCTGAGGAGAAAAGCTTGAATATACGCTCTTGATCCTCCGAACTCATCCCGACCCCGGTATCCTTGACGGATAAACACAAATCTCTTCCATCTTCTGCCAGTACAATACTGGCCGATAACTCAATGCGGCCACCAGAAGGCGTAAATTTAATGGCATTAGTAAGCAAGTTAAACATGGCTTGCTTTAAGCGCCGCTCGTCACCTATGAATCCTTTGATATCAGCTAGATTATCATAAATAATTTCCAAGCCTTGATCATTGGAGCGGTTATAAACAAGAGCTATAAGACTTGACAAAAATGTTTCTAAGTCAATGGGTTGGAGTTTCAGGTTGAACTGTCCAGCCTCAATACTGGCCAAATCCAAAATGTCATTAATCAATCCTAACAATCTTTGAGCTGAATCCCCAATTCCTCGGCAATAATCCAGCTGGCGTTCATTCAGTTGACCAAAATACTGATTCATTAAAATTTCTGTAAAGCCAATAATGGTATTTAAGGGAGCACGCAATTCGTAAGACACATGGGATAAGAAATCGGATTTTAAGCGATCTGCTTGTTCTAAGGCTTGATTCCTTTCTCTTAGAGCTTGCTCAAAACGCCAACGATCGGACACGTCAACAAAGCTAAGCAAATGCGAACCATCGGGAAGAGGAACATAAGAATATTGAATCATTGACTGATCGACACGGCTAATCCGCCCTGTCTTGGGTTGACGATTGTTCATGAACCCAAGTAACTGGTGACGGAATGTATCCCAATCTTCATAACCTGAAAATAAATGGTGAATTTGATCAATAATTTCTACAGCATGACGACCAGGGGCTAAATCAATCATATCCAACTGCCAGATTCGAGCTGCAGCTGGATTCGACAAACGCAATCGATTATCACTACCAAAAACGGCGATCCCTTCATAAAGGTGATCTAAGGTTTCTTTCTGCACTGCAATCAAAGTGTTATAACGACGCTCTAAAGCCAATTTATCTGTAACGTCATCATACAAAAACAAAAGACCACCCAACGGATGTGGTACTATCATCTGCCGCAAAATATGGCCATCGGGCAAGTGGACCAAGTCTTGAAGCGGCTGAATCAATGTATTAAACAACTGCAACTGAGACCGTTTAAAGGCCTGAAAATCTGTATATTCCGGGATTTTCCGCCTTTCTCTTAAATCCTGGAGCACCTCTCCATAGGTAGGATTCTTGTCTAACCATTGCTCATCAAACTGAAAGATTTTTTGATAAGCATTGTTAAAGAATTGCAAACGTGTATCCCGACCGTAAACAGCTATAGGTGTAGAAAGTTGATGAAGAACCTCTTGGTGGGAGGCAATATGTTTGGCTAATTCAACGGTTGCATCTTCCAATTCTGTTAAATCTAAGGCATAACCAACTGTTTCCGATTTTTCCACAATGGGAACCTCAGTAATTTCGATGAGACGACGATGCCCCTCTATGACAATATGTCCTCGATTAGACTGAGGCTGTCCGCTTTTCTTAGCTTGGATTGCTAAATGATAGGGACTGATGCGCCTTTGTTGATCAATCAACTCCCGGCCTTGAGCGATTACTTGTTCGGGCGAGCTTTCCAAGATTCCTGCATAGACTTGGTTACAATATTCAATACGATTGGTTTTACCCCGATACCATATGGGCATAGGAGCAATGTTAAGCAGAAGATCCAATCTTTCACATCTTTTCTTCAAATGAGCAATGAGCCGCTCTTGACGCTCTAATTGCAAACGATTTTCCGTTAAATCAGAAAAACTCAATACATAAAGATATTTTTGTTTCTCAAGAAAGCGCGCCCCTTTTACTTCGATAATGTGTTTAAAATCAATCAGTTTACCCACAAAGGTAAAAGCTTCTCCTTTGTTCTTCAGCTCTGTTAACATGACATCCAGCTGACACGAATCCTGAGGATTAAATTGACTAATAATATCGTGAATTTCATTAGGTTGATTTTCATTCAACCCTAACAATTGAGTTAATGCTGGAGTGACATGTATTTGACTTTGATCCTCCAACCACCAGCATAGACTTTCTTGGCCAGTATCCAATATTAAAGTTAAACTATCTCGCTCTCGCTGTAAGTCTTTGTATTTTTGACGTTGGAAACGCCAATAAAACGCAAATAAAGTTAGCAAAGACAAAATAATGGCCGCACCTAAAAAAATGACAACCAAACTCATCCAACAGCAAGGCAGTTCAATTCCTGTCAGAGGCGCAGAAAAAAAAGCCAAAGGGTCCTCGAAAATTAAATTTTATGATTAATTTTATCAATTTTACATCCCTGATGCCATCAAAGATATTGACTCCCCCCGCCGTTTTTTTAAACTGAAAAGGTAAGATATTATAAAGGACAAGAGTATATCGTGGTTAAAGCTAAAAATATTTGTGTTTATTGTGGTGCATCAACACGTGCTGATCACGTATACCAAGAGGCTGCTCTTCGCCTAGGTGAAGTTCTTGCTCGCGCTGGGTTATCGGTAGTCTATGGCGGCGGGCGCCTAGGCCTTATGGGACTCATCGCTGATAGTGCTATTGCCCACGGCACTCAGGTTACCGGGTACATTCCCAAAATTCTCACAAAGTATGAAGGCGCTCATCCTAATCTGACTGAAATTCATATTGTCGATACCATGCACACCCGCAAGCGCATGATGTCAGAACATGCTGATGCTTTTGTAATTTTACCAGGTGGTTTTGGTACACTAGATGAACTGTTTGAGATTCTCACCTGGCGTCAATTGCAGATGCATGACAAACCTATCATCGTAGTTAACGTGAATAATTATTGGGATCCTTTGAAAGCCCTGATTCACAATGTGGTCGAACAAAAGTTCGCCACCCCAGCTCATGCTCAATTTGTCACTTTTGTTCAATCGGTGGATGAAGTCCTAAATGTGCTCATCGACGCTCCCGAGTCTGGCATAGACTTTGCCGGACAACTCGTTTAAGTAATATTGCTTTAACAAGAATGTAAAGCAAAAAAGGAGAGGAACGTTATCGTTTCCCCTCCCTTACCGGGTTTAACCTCCTAAAATTCGCTCCAGAGCATCCAGCATTTTCTCAACGGTGCTAATCCCGCGCAAGTTGGCTGTGTAGCGTTTCTGGTCCACAATCATTTGAGTAAAAATCTCTACTGGATCAATATCAGATTCTTCCAAATTAGAGCTGGCGATTCCGCCGGCAGCCCCTTGATTGGGTAAACTTAACGTATAGCTTCCTGATTCAGCAGTGGTGTAATAAACACCTCCAGTTTGTTCCAAAAGGCGATTGACGTTGGCAAAGGTAGCCAAGGGTATCACGGCAAATTGCTCTGTTTGACCGTTATCATAATTGGCAAATATTTGCCCTTTATCATTAATGCTTGCACTTTGGAACTTGCCCACCTGTCGGCCATTCACCGTTTGGGTACCTGGATCATATGTGGTACCAGCGGTAACAACCCCATCCGACTCACCAATTGCGCCTAAATTTAATGCAAGAGTTGTGTTGGCCGCAGGACCTGCCCAAGTAATGTTCAAATTAGGTGGCGGTGTTGCCGCACCGTTAAAGGTTAAGGGATGACCATTACTGTCAAAGACGATAGCCATGCCTGGCGCGGTATTATAGGGAGCTTGAACACCACCAGGGGCAGCAGCAGCATCAGGACAACTAATCCGTAGGTTCCATGTTTGGTTGGTTCCGGCAACTTCAGCTGTTTTTGTCCAATGCAGGGTCAGAGTATGGCTAATGCCCAAACTATCAAAAATGGTTGCCTGAGTTGCATAGGTATCATTAACTGCTGCATCGCCTTTCAAGATCATTTTAACCCCCAGAGATGTGCTTGCCTGAGGGGCCCCGCTTAATCCATTAATTGAGGCTGTTTCAAGCCCAGTTAAGGTTGCTGTATTCGTCGATTGAATAACGCCTTGAGCATTTGTATAGAAGACCTTCAAATACTGACCCGCATGATTTCTGAAGTTGCCATCTTTATCGACCTCAAAGGTGCCCACACGCGTGAAACCGAATTTCCCAGGGGTCGCATCGTTTGGCGAATTATTGACTATAAACATACCTTGACCTGTCAAGGCCATGTGGGTAGACACATCAGAAGGTATTGTTGGTCCAACAGAAGAAATATTCTGAAAGTTGTGCGCTTGGACACCTGCTGGTGTAAAACTGTTAATATTCGTATCCCCATTAATTACACTGATAAATGCTCCGCGTTCCTTGGCAGCAACAGCTCCTGCAGAGGCCAAATTTTGGGCATTGTTACTCATCTTTTGACTGATGGCACGCATGCCAAGTACGTTGGCATTCATGCTACTAAATAAACTTCCTCCGGCCATGATGGTCTCCTTGTTTCTTCTACTTAAATAATCCGGTAATGGTATCGACTACGGTCTCTAACGTCCCCTTTTCCACAGGTGGACTAGACGAAGGGGGAGTCGTTGGAAGAGCCTCTTCAGAAACGACTTCAGGAACAGCCTCCATTCTCTCCCCCAAACCTTCTCCAAAAGAAGAGGTCGCAGAATTTTCAAGCCCAGTAGACTCTTGCCCATGGACATTCTTTTCCACCAAACTCTTTAGATTATCGATGGAATGAATTTGTTGTTGTAGCGATTCTTTAAGCTCGCTGATACTTCCATCTCGGGTGGGTTTACGTACCTGTTGAATATTCTCAAAACGCACTGGCGTCTGATTGACATAATAGACAAACTCACGATCATCCAAATAATCGATAGCCGTTACTGTGCCCTTCATGCGTGGCGTGATGTCATACCACGTATTTTTATCTTTTTCCGCTTGGACTTTGATCAGATATTGACCTGCGGTTACTTTTTCTGCTCCATCCCCATCCTGGCTTCCATCCCAAATAACTGTCTTTGTTCCTGCTTGATTGCCTAAATCGATGGTTTTAAGTCTTTTATTGGTCGCAGGATCAAAGATCATGACTTGAGTATTTTGTGCTCCCTTGGGAATATCGACAGTAATGGGCTGCGGTTGACCATCAAAGGTAAGCTCATTACCTTCATAAGTCACTTCCTTGTTTAAGTAAGATTTTGCAGCCACCAATTGTTCTGTTTCATTGGTATGGTTCAATTTCTCCAAATGAAAATTGGTTTTAGCCTGTTCTGCTGCAGTGAAAAACATTAATAGATTGTTGGTCATCTGGGTCCCATCCATGGGTTCGGTGGGATCTTGGTTTTGCAGCTGGGTGATGAACATCTTCATAAAAACATTGAATTGCTCATCTAAGTCTTTGCTCATCATTTTACCCAAAGCCGACTTATCCTTTTGCCCATACGAGTTAACAAAGGCCTTATTCTTTTCCTCCGTTTTTTGTGGCTCTTTGGGCACTTCCCGAACATGCTTGTTAGGAAGTCTGGACCCGGCTATTTTTGCTTGTGTTAACGCCATGCTTTAACCTCCTGTTATACTTCAATATCAATTTGAGTTGTTGAAATGCGATGCTGCGTAACCCTTTTTTCCACGGGAGGTGGAGGGGCTTGAGGGAGATCAAAACGAGGTTGATTTTCCCCAGACTGATCTCGAGATTGGAAATTCATGGAATTCATGTCCGCTTGCAAACCAGATTCTTGAAAAATTTGAACGAATTCCTGCCCATATTTTGCTATGTGTTCCATGGTTTCGCGTTGATCAGCCGTAAATAACACTTGGACGGTGCCACTGCGATCAATATCCACTTTTATCTCCACCTTACCCAACTCATCAGGCATCAAATGGACCTTTAAATGCGTTTCACCTTTTTCCAACGCTGCTTTCAATTCACTGCGGATTTGATTTAAGGCTTGAATTTTTTCAGCGATTGTAAGCTTTTTTGCCCCTTCAATAGACGGGGTATTAACCGATGACTGGGTAGCTTTTTGGGTCGTGAAAGATACCTGTTGAACCGAGGAGGTTCCTCCCTTATTTACACCAGGTGCATTTTCCATCATGCATGGATTTTTCATTAAAGGTATGGATAGTGATGAGTTAAGATTGGATTGTAGAGAATCACTTCCTTTTATCCCTGGCTCTTCTTCCAGGCTTCGAAGATGGCTCTCCTTAGCTTTTAAACGTATTGTGTTAGGAGAATAGGATGACTCAAGGGATTCCATTCCTTGAGTCAACTCCACTTCCTCACGAACCGTTGTCGTATCACTTTTGGATTTAAAAGAGGTATGGAAAGTATCTTGGATTTGGATCGGTGTGGCATCAATTGGTTTAGGTAAAATCTCAAATTGTACTTTTTGGTCATTACCCCCTTTACTCATGGACGTTTTTAAAACATCTAACGAACTTTGAGTTTGTGAAATGTTGAAATTACCTAGTTCATGACTATTAAGAGAAGTGAGATAATCCACATCTCCATCATGTTTTCCTGGTGAAATGCTTCTAAGGGTCAACCGTTCAAGGGGTAGATCTTGCCCTATTTTATGGGGAGATTCTTTCCCCTTGATATCAATTGTTTGTTGGGAGCCCATCCTATTCATTGTCGGAATCATTAATATCGGCTCTACTAGATCCTCTTGATTCCCCCCCCTATCTAGAGGCTCCTGGCTCGCATCCATCTCCATAGAAGAAGAGACTTTCGGTTTTTCCAATGGTCCTACAGACTTAAGCTGAGATCTGGAGGGTTGTGCCCGAGGTGTTTGATCCTGTTCATCGAGCTTATTGAGAATATCCCAAAACTGACTGAATGACTCTCCTAACTGACCTTTTTTATCTTGGCCTTGAGGCGAGACAAAAAGGTCTCGCATCTCTGGAAATGACGATAGAACTGATGTATTATTCTTGACCACAGTCATGGATTCATCCCTTCTTCATAAATGTTCAATGGATATGAAGCAAAAGACGTGCCAAGTTTAAAAAAGTTTTCAAACTTAATGAATGTTCGAAAGAAGGAAAGAATCAAAGGACAAGGTATTAGAAAAGCCTTATCCTTTTAAAGCATTAAGATTAAGGAAGATAAATCAAAGAGCTTGCAAAACAATTCGATAATTTACAAGCTTTCCGTGAGATTGCTTAATACTTCCCTCATAAATACACAGAACCTCTTTATCTTCACCATAGGCAAATGTTGGTTTGAGAACCATCTCGTTATCCCTGAGTAAGTTAGCTAAAGTAAGAGCTGTACCATCAACATGGGTTTCTTGTAAAACCGCAGTAGAAACAACCTCTTTTACATTTGCCCCTTTTTTTTCCACTTGGGCTAATAAATTTTGTGTCTGTGCGGCTTGAAGTACGGGAGAATCCTTAAAATAATAATATCCACCTCCTGCTGCTACCAAAAAAAACATGGTCACAGTTACTGCAGGATTTATCAATGAAGCTACCAAATAAAGGCTCGCATTGCCAAGGACATATCCCCCTAACAATCCCACAGCCATTCTGGTTTTGGTCTCCAAGAACCAATGGGAAAGGCATAATTCAAACTCTTTGACCAAGTAACGTTTTACCGTACCGTCAAAGCCCAACTTAATCTCCTGATTAATTACTTGGGGAGGATTGAAATCATAAATTTCTGATAGCTTCGGTATCGGGCGATTCAAGAGTCCGGCAAGTTCTTTATCTTCTAAATCTTGTGGTTTAATTTCATCTGGTATTCTTTGTACAGTTCTTAAAACATCGCTAACAGTTGTTGCGGTAAATGAGACAGCCATTTCCTTTGATTGGGCGGAAAAACTAAAAAGAAAACCAAATATCGTAAAAATTTTGTAATAAAGTTTCATTTTCATCTCCTTGCGTAAAAGCATCGAAATAAATGTGCATTTATTTAAATTTTTATACAAGGAGGATTTTTTTGATAGATTCTCCGACAGCGGATTATACGACGTCTCGATCAGACACCATTAATATTAACACTTTGTATTCATGCGCTTTTCAAGGTCAATAATTTACGATTTAATCTTGTTTAGTCTTTAAAGACCTTTCAAAGAATAAGTCCCTCTAAAAGTAGACCCTACCTCCTTAGCAAAAGCCTTCTTTTCTTGATCCTGATATGTTGCTCCTTTTGTATTAGAGTGCGAGTTGCTTTTTCTGGAACAAATAAGACCTTCACTATTATAAAACTTCTTATTGCGCACATGAATCATGCGAGTTGCTGCCAAAAGACGGGCTTTTTCTATATTCAAAAAGCCCTGACCATAGATCTTTGCAGCTCGCTTGCAAGCAGATTGGAAAACTACCTCCTTGATGTCATCAATGGTAAGAGTTGGAAACTGGTTGATGAGATAGATAAGTGCTCCTGATACCACGGCTGTTGCATGGGAGGTACCTGAAGCAACAACCATAGCTTTATTGGACTTTATTCCATCTTTGGTCAGACAAGCAGCACACCTAATATTGCTCCCTGGTGCTGATATGAAACATGAGGATAAAGCACCCGCTCGATTGGAATAGGGGGCAATATATTCCTTACCTGATAATTCATCTCTTGTTGTTGCCCCAACCATGATTACTCTTCCTTTCGCCTCATAGCTTAAGACGAATTGTACAAATGGATCAATTCTTGGTCCCATGTAAGCGGATTTGCGATTTAGAGCTGCGAGAACGAGCAATTTATTAGCATTAATAACATTGAGAAGAGCCTCTTTAAAAAGGGGCAGTCTTGGAGGTTCAGCATAAAAAATAACGGGAAGATCTAAAGAAATACTGACTACATTCACATCTGGACGTTTGGCAAGAAAATTTAGGGCATTGATCAGAACATCTAAATCCTTTAAGGGAGTTACACCAACTGTTAAAGGGATAATTTTAATCTTTCGGGCTTCAGAAACATCGCCAGTCACTTGAGCGATAATTCCAGCCATATTCGTCCCATGATTATAATTCGAGATTATCTGCTCTTTTTCACCATCGGGAATTTCAGAAAAATCAACATCAACTTCAACCTCAGTATCTCGCCTGGGCCAAACGGCATTATAACCTTCAAGCATTCTCCCCTCAAGTTGATCATGGTGACTCATGAAGCCTGTATCGATGACCCCCACATTCTTAACAACACCTTTTGTAGATTGACTCAAACTTTTATTGAAGGCTTTCTGGCTCTCCAGAGTGTTATGAATTCTCTCATTTACAGATACAATGGGTCCACCGTGGGAAAAATCTTGCTCTAAGGAATCTTGGTCAACTAAAACCCTATGATCCAACGCATAAGTGCATGAAAGCCCAAAATAAATTATTAGCAATATATTGAGCATGATATAGATCCTCTTTTTTCTCCAGATACACAACTCTTGTGAAATTCTCTCTATTTTAAAGGTGATCATCTATTTTCAGCCCCAGGAAAAAATACCACTATCTTATTACTTTTTTGATCAACACATTGAAACCCTACTCCAATCCCAGACATTTTATCTCTAACAAACGTTGGAATAGCGCTTGAAATAAAAAAAGCATCTAAGACTTCTTTTTTTACATATTCATTTTCTAAAACATAAACGTGGATACTTTCTGGTAAGACTTCAATCTTCATCAAACTTTTAAAAGCTGGAGAGTCAGGAATATAAATTGCCTTGTTAAGGTTGAATTCCTCTGCATCCATATTCTTTTGGTCTTTGGGTAACCAAATTTTGTATTTACCCTCAAATAGATAAATCTCCCCCTGTTCAGGAGATAGTTTAGCCAGCTGACGCATAGCCTCCCAATGCTTTTGTCGTTTATAGAATGTATTTTTTTCATCACATAGTAAACGAGCACAATCTAAATTTAAAACTCCATGACCAAAATTATCTCCAAACGTATCCAATGACTCGGTATCATATTTTTGCGCACCATATAACATAGAAGAAGCAATATCATTCATGGAAAGATCGGGAAATTGATTGGCCAAGATCAAGGCACTTGATGCTACTACAGACGCAGAAAAGGAAGTATTTACCATAGGCCGAGCCGAGGTTTTCTCGAACCCCAAAAAACTCGGTAACGAATAGGAATAGGAGGCAAAACCTTCACCAGGTGCAACCATAAAATAATCTTTCAGATTCCCAGCTTTCCGAGAATTTTCAACTAAAACCTCTACCTTAGATTTTTGAATTGTTGCGCCAACCAAAATTAATTGATGGCCAAAGGTGGACTTTTTTAAAAAATCGCAAAATCTGGATAGTTTAAAATGGTGGCCAAAAATCGCCCCATCGTCCCCTGCTGCAAGAATCACTAACTTATCCAAACTTAGTAGATTTGCAAATGCTTCGATAAATTCTTTACATAAACCATCGAGCGGATTCATGTGATAGAGCATTCTAGGATAATCATAGGGAATGGTAATAACCTTGATATCTTCTCGGGTTGCAAGATATTTTAACGCCTCTATGTTTTGCCGAACCCAAAGATCTGGGGTGCTATCAGACCCCACCAAAACGGGTAAAATCTTCATTTTCCCGAACGAATCTCCCTCATCTAGAACTTTAACCATCAAAAAAGCTTCATTACTCCCTGAATTTTGAGGTAAAATGAATTTTTTGCTTGTATGCTCTATCATTGCACCTTCTGCGAAATGTTCTTTTTTGAGGGGGGGTAAAGTGTTACTCTTTTGAGATGAAGAAGCGACAGATTTCAGTGAAACTTCAACTTTAAATTCGGGAAAAAACCATCCACTATCTTCTTTTTTTAACGCAGGAAAATCGGAAAGCAGAATTGCCCCATGTTTGACCTGGTGTTCACAACAAACTTGCACACCAACTTTTTTTCTAATGTAAGAGGAATTACCAATCCTAACATTTAAGCTCTCATATTCATTATCATCCATAGCAAAGGATTGGAGTATTAAGATCAAAGAAAATATAAGGAACAGTGCATTTTTCATTTATATTTATGGTTATTTAGATGATTATTTAGCTCTGAGATAACACAAAGCATTATTTAAAGTCCATAGAAACTCTGTTATTATTCTCCTGTCATTTTCACGTAGCTCCCTGGGGCATCTTCAATAATGATAGATTGATCAACTTTTTTAGGTGACTCAGATCCATCAGAAAATTGCTTCAGCCAATCTAACCATAATGGCCACCAGGACCCTTCCCGCTTTTCCGCATTTGCCAACCATTCATCAGCTGAGTGAGGTAATATGGTGCTAAACCAATGGTGATATTTCTTTTTGTCTGGATGGTTAAAGACCCCGGCTACATGACCTGAACCAGACAAAACAAATCTCGTCTCACCTTGAGGATATTGGGTTAAAGGATAAACGGAACGCCAAGGCGCAATGTGATCATCAATCGCTGCCATGATAAACATAGGAATATCAATGGTTTTTAGATCAACAGGAACATCACCAATAGAAATTCCACCAGGTTGCATAAGACGATTTTCTAAATACATCCAGCGCAGATAATCTGTGTGCATGGTCGCAGGCATTCTCACGGCATCACAATTCCAATGCAACATGTCAAAAGGTAGAGGATCTTTCCCCATCAGATAATTATTGACATAAAAGGACCAAATAAGATCATTTGCCCTTAACAGATTGAAGGATTGGACCATAGCCTGGCCTTCTAAAAACCCACGCTTTCGAACGTGAGCTTTCAATTTTTTCAACTGTTGTTCGCACACATAGACCAAAAGATCACCTGCCTCCCTAAAGTCCACAGGGGTCGCAACCACGGTGGCACTTTTTACAGGATTGTTATTTTTGGCCTTTAAGTAGGTCAAAAGACAATTAAGCAGGATCCCCCCTGTACAATACCCCATCATATTTAACCGCTCTTTACGCGTGATCTTAAGAACTTGATCCATGGCTGTGCGAGCCCCTTCCAAAACATAGTCTGATAGGGTTTTGTGAGCGTGACGTTCATCTGGGTTTACCCAGGAAACAATAAATACGGGTATTCCTTGAGCCACAGCCCAGCGCACAAAAGAGTTTTCTGGTTTAAGATCAAATATGTAATACTTGTTGATCCAAGGAGGTAGAATTAACAAAGGCGTGGCCATCACTTTACGCGTGGTAGGTGTGTAATAAATGAGCTCGAATAAATCATTCCGGTAAACAACTTTACCCGGCGTAGCCGCGATGTCTTGACCAAGGGTGAAAGCTTCCATATCAGTCATGCGAACTTGAACCTGGCCATTAACTGTATCCCGCAGATAATTTTTAAATCCTTGAATGAGATTTTCACCTTTTCGCTGAAAAGTTTCTTCCAAAACATCGGGATTGGTTAATGGGAAATTGGTGGGGGCCAAAGCATCAATAAGATGACGCGTATAGAACTCTAATTTATGATTGGTTTTAGGGTCTATTCCCTCCACATTCGCCATTACATCCCGCAAAAGACGAGAATTAAGAAGATAGACTTGCTGGATAAAATAAAAAACAGGATTTTCTTGCCACAAAGGATTTTGAAACCGCTTATCCTTAGGATCCACTTCGATCAATGGTTCAGGAGATTGGCCTTGGGCTTTTGCCATCGCATTGTGCCAAATGGAATGAACATCTTTAAGATGTTGTTGTTGAATTTCCCACAACCGTTCTGGTTTTTCTGCAAGGTGAAGACAGGCTTTTGCAAACACTTCTCCCATCACATCAGGATCGAAAATGGCCATAGATGGGGATGGTGCAGGAGGTTCTGGTGGACTCTCTTTCCAAAAAGTCATTAAAGTTTGTTGAGTTTGCCCAACCACATTGAGCCAAATGTCCTGCCATGTGTGAGAAAAATCATCGAAAGTTGTTAAAGATGTTTTCTCTCTTTTTTCCATCATGGTAAAATACCTTATCATTAATGAGTCTCAGCCCTAGGAATAAAGGTAAAATATTAATAAAATGCAAACAAGATCGGTTTTAAAATTAATTATTTTCAGCCTGGCAATACTCAACGGTTGCACGCAACAACACGAAGATGAAAAGTTTGAATTTATCTTCACCGAATTTCCTCGGCTGGGTGATGTTCCCAATCGCCCTGTGTTGCCAGACATGGCACAAATTAACAAAGATCAAAACCAACTCGACAAAGATCAGCAAGAAGCCAACAAACGCAAGCAAGAGGTATTTGACTCTTTGGGGCTTGATGCATCGCCAAACGAAAAGAAGTAATTTTTAATGATATCTCCCCACTACTCCCTTTCTCTTGCCTCAAAACATCCTTTTGGCAAGGTAAGATCCATAGCTGATCGTATTTGGGAAAAGAAAGAGAGCGATGAACGGCTATCCCTAGCCTTAAGTCAACGCTATCAATTGCCAATGGTTCTTGCTGAAATTCTCGCAGCCCGAGGATATTCTCTAGACACTGCGGAAACCTTTCTCAATCCTACCCTAAAAGCGTTACTTCCTGACCCGAGTCATCTCATGGATTTGGATAAAGGTGTTAATCGGGTGGTAACGGCTCTTAAGAGAAACGAAAATATCGTCATTTTTGCCGATTATGACGTAGATGGAGCGACCTCATCTGCATTATTACGCCGTTATTTTCAGGACATTGGCATCCCGTGCGGACTTTATATCCCTAACCGCATTGAAGAGGGTTATGGCCCTAATATTCCTGCCATGCATGCTTTAAAAGGTCAGGGGTATGATCTTATGATTATGGTGGATTGTGGCAGCACAGCTTTTGAGCCTTTAGAAGCTGCTTGTGAGCTTAACCTGAATGTCATTGTCATTGATCACCACGCAACCCAAACCAAACTTCCGCAAGCTTACGCTTTAATTAATCCCAATCGCCTGGATGAATCCAGCCCGCTAACTCAGTTGTGTGCGGCTGGTCTTGCTTTCATTTTTCTGGTCGGCCTTCATCGACAACTGCGCCAAGAAAAGTGGTTTGAAGACAAGCCAGAGCCCGATCTACGCCGGTATTTAGACTTAGTGGCATTAGGCACCGTTTGTGATGTGATGCCCTTGACGGGTCTTAATCGAGCCTTTGTTACCCAAGGGTTAAAGGTCATGCGCCAACGTGGCAATTTAGGCTTAAATCAACTTCTTGAGACAGCTGGGTTAGAAGAAGCTCCGAGCGCCTACCATTTAGGCTTTGTGTTAGGACCGCGCATTAATGCCGGAGGACGGGTCGGTCAAGCCGATTTTGGCAGCCGTCTTTTAACCACTCAAGAATTTCCTGAAGCACAATATATTTCAGAACAATTAAATCTCTACAATAAAGAGCGGCAAACGATTGAAACATTAGTTTTAGAGGACGCCATCAATCAAATCGAAAGATATGGTTTAGATCGTCATCCGCTCATAATGGTTTCAGGAGATGGCTGGCATCCTGGCGTAATTGGCATTGTCGCCAGCCGACTGAAAGAGCGCTTTAATCGTCCTGCTTGTGTTGTTGGATTCCTGAATGATATGGGTAAGGGCTCTGGACGTTCTATTCCTGGAATTCATTTAGGCTCTGCCATGCATTCTGCTTGCGATAAAGGCTTATTGGTTTATGGCGGTGGACATGCCATGGCCGCTGGTTTTACAGTAGAGCGCTCCAATTATCAGGCCTTTTATGATCATTTATTAGAAAATTTTTCCAATAAAATTCAGGCCATCGAACCTGTTTTAGAATTAGATGGGCTTTTAAGCCTTTCAGGAGCTACCTTGGAGCTGGTATCCCAATTAAGCATCTTAGAACCTTATGGGAATGGCAATCCAACACCCCGCTTTGCCTTTAATCACATCAAGATTGGTTATGCCTCCATTGTCGGCCAACATCATCTTAAAGTCGATCTCGTCTCCCAAGATGGGGCTCATCTTAAAGCCATGGCATTTAGAGCGGTCGGTACGCCATTAGGAGATTACCTACTCCATCATCGCCATGCCTTATGTCATGTTGCAGGGACATTGAAAGTCAATACATGGATGGGAAAGAAAGAAATATGCCTAATAATTGAAGATATCATGCCCCTGGGCTAGCTCTTGTTTCACCAGAATGAAACCCCTTAGCGACTTTTTTCATTCCAAGGCCATCTAGACCGATGGCTTTGGTTAACGTCTTCCTAACGATTCGGGCTCATCGTCTGTCTGAAGTGGAACCGCTTTTTCCTTGAAAATCCTCACTTCATCAGACTCTTCAAGCGGTGGGTGTATCGGTTTATTTGTCTTGATACCAACCACTAAATATCCAGGGTTGTCGCCTAAGAATATATTTAATTGATGCTGATTAAGGGGCTGGGTCTGATAAATATTGGGATCATCTGCTTTTTTCTTATAAGAAACGATGTATCTTAACTCTTCAAGATTCTCTGCATCCTTGACAGGATAAATAGGATCTTTGGCGTCAATCCCAACCACTAAGTAACCTGGATTATGACTCAAAAAATTGTTTAATTCTTCCTGATTCAAAGGATGAGTCTGATGAACCTCTCGACCACTCAACGTTTTTTTGTAGGACACTACGAACCTTCTTTCCTGAGATCCTGCCCGCTCTTTTACCTCATGAATGGGCTTATCAAAATTAATCCCAAGAATAACCAGATGGGGATTATTGTGTATAAAATCGTTTACCTGTTCCTGGTTCAAGGAAGGCGTTTTAAACACATTCTCACGGTCACCTTTCTTATGATAAGTAATAACATAACTTCTTTTCTTGGCTTCTTTTTCCCACTTGTAGACCTTTATGGCAGGATTATCATCCATGGAACACACAGGCGTTAGGGGCACTGCTACAATCATAAGAGGTAGTAAAAGTTTCTTCATGGGAATGACACTTTCCTTGATTCATTATGAAAAAATAATAGAGCAACAAGCTTAAGAAAGCGTTAAGAGGCACTAGAATCTCTCTTATAAGTGGCAAAACCACTCCCCTTATGATGTGGTTTCAAGAAGCAAGGGGACGAAGCAATCCAAAATTTTCCTGGATCACCTCGCCCTTTACGAGAGCTCGTGATGACGTAATGTAAAGAAAACGACCCGTGATGACGGAATTTAAAGAAAGAGGACTCGTAATTACTGCTGAATATGATCCTTTTTACGACTATAAAGACAGATTCTTGATCCGAGGAGAAGGATCTTATTCCGGGCTAGGGTTTTTAGGTATTTTATTTAAGGCTCTTTCATCTCCCACCAACGGATTACCGTGAAAATGAACATCTTTGAGCGTGTGAATAGTATCTAGAAAATGGGGAATCATTTTAATTCTATTATGATTCAAGTAGAGGTCTCTTAATTCAGACATATTGCCCATTTCTATGGGTAAAGTTTCCAACTCATTGTGAGAAGCATCAAGATATTTGCTCTTCATCCCGCCAATGGTTGCAGGCAAAGTTTTTAAACGGTTATGATTGAGGTGAATCTTTTCAGGGTTAATTTCACCAATCTCATCGGGCAAGCTCTCCAGTTGATTTTCAGAAAGATCTAACTCTTTTAATTTAGAGAGCTTGTTAATGCTTTTAGGTAATTGAGAGAGTTTATTATCAGAGAGATCAACATACCTTAAGCTGATCAAATTGCCAAAAGAATCAGGCAACCGTTCCAGCACGTTTTTTCTCAATTCCAAAGTTTTTAACTTTTTAAGTCGAGTAAAACCATCCGGTAACTTTTTAAGCTTGTTGTGACCTAAGTATATTCCTCTAAGTTCCTTTAAATCTCCGATTTTATCTGGTAACTCCTCTAACCCGTTTTCCTCCAAATTGAGCCATATAACATTCCTGAGCTGGCCAATTTTTGCGGGTAGCGTCGTCAGGCGATTTTTGCGCAAAAGCAAATGCAAATTAGGCACTTGAGATAAGGCGATTTTTTGCCCTTTATAATACACCATAACTTTGTCAATGCCCTCAAGGTTAGTCAGGCCCTTGTGAGACAGATCAATAATGGTATCTCCCTCTTTAACTTTTCTTTTTGAAAGAGGATCATGATGTTTGTGCACATTTTTCTCATGAATATCTCTAGCAACGATTCGGTTTGCTTTAATATAATCCTTCAAAGTTATGGCAAGACTTGGGAATGAAGTAAAAAAAAGAGTTAGACTAACTAAAAAAAGATTTTTAAAACGCACGATGAGCATCCATGATCCAAGAGACAATATGTGTCTCTAGTCTAGATGGACTCGGTAAAAAAAGTCTTAAAGTCTGAATTCCTTGAGAAATGATAGTCTTAAAGCCAAAAAGACCCAATGTCTGGGGAAATTACCCTGATGATTCGGAAAATTATATTTTACTTTGGGGAGGAGCAAAGAACCATCTTGAGGATTGGAACAAGAGGAAAGGAAGGATAAGAAATTAACAACATACATAAAAAGCACAAGGAATATTGTAAGGACAAAAATAGAGGAGTATTATAAGCACCCCTCTATTCAATCATCACAAAATTCATTTTAATTTTTCAATTTAAGTTTACTTAACTTAGTTTACAATCAACGGTTATTTTAGGAAAACCAAGATTTGATCATGTTTAAGAAACCAACAACCACTTGCTTGAACTTTAGATAGCCGTATTGAACAGCTGACATCTCAGAATCTATTTTTTCCTTAGCCTTTTGTTGGGCTATAGGATCCTCCTGCTCGAGGGGCAACATGTCTCTATTAATACCCTTTATTGGGTCAGATACGGGTTTAACAATTAAATGACTGTCATCTACTTTCCTTGCTAAAGCCTCTTGATCACCCAACTCATCAGGGTCGAACATTTGGCTCTTCGTTGTGGAAAGACCTGCAAAACCCTTGAACTCCTCTTCACTGAAACGAGGTTCATTCTTTTCTGTAGTCCCCTCTTCACTAAAATGTAGATCATTCCTTTCTGACAAGGGACGAGAGGCCAGAGGTGAGGTGAGTAAAGGCAGCTCTTCTCTTTCTTTATCCTTTTTTACTGTCTCTTTTCGCCCTTCCCATTTCGTAAAGGCTTGAGCTACCGAACTTACTTTTTCCACTTGCACATCAGCTTTTACATTAGCGTCCGCAGAGACAATTTCTTTTTGCATTGAAAGAGGAGGTGATCCTGCATGTCGAGCAGGTGTTTCCTCGATTGTTGATGTCGGCAAGGCAAAAGAGCTTCCACTCCCCACTGCCGTTAATAAAAGGGCATTGATTATTTTTTTCATATTATTAACCTTTCATATAAATGATTAATGAGATTATCATTGTTACCATGAGAAGCTTTCAGCACTTCTCACTTAAGGAAATCTTTGCCTTAGCAACCCCCCTTAAGTTCCCTTCATGACTTGACTTAGGTCATATTTCTCTCAAGTATCTTTTCAATTCGAGCCCTGTTTTTCTTTAAAATTTCATCAACCACCTGACTGTAGCTATAAAATAGCCTTTGTTTGTATCCCACACTCTTAGATTTGAATTTGAACAAGTAGGCCAAATAATTATTGCGTTTATTATCCACAAATAGCAGGCCGTCTTCATCCATGGTTCGACTTTTCTTTAATTCCTGAATTTTCCAATGAATCAGACCTATATCTTCTGGAGTAAGATGTGAAACATCTCTAATTTGGTTATCCTTAACCAGGTTATTGACAATCTGTGATAAATAAAATCCTGTAAAATCATCTTTATCCACGATCCTGAGCTGAGCATAAGGTTTAAAGTCAATGTTATTAAGGTCATTAACTCTTTGATTTTTACCGTTCTCATCACCCTTATCGTCTTCTCCAATCTTTTCTTGGTCATTGTTTTTTTCATCAGAAATTCTTTCTTTACCCTCATCATTGTAGGACAAATCTTGGGTAACGTGAGGTAGAGAAACTAAGTTTATTTTCTCGTTGCTTTTTTCTTTACCCTGATCAAGATTTTCAAGGTTTATTTGCTGCCACTGCTCTAACTCATTTTGTAGGGCAATTTCTTCAATTTGTAGTTTGAGAAGGCGACGCATAACGTGATCTATGATTTGGGCATAAATATCACGGCGTGCATCTCCACTCGTAACAAACGTCTTTAATTGGTCATGAAAGCTTTTATAGGCATTCCATTCTGTTTCTTGCAAAATATGGCGTGCTATATAACTGCATTTAGCAAGAACCCTATTGAGCACCTCAGGAGTCAAAACAGCAGAATACTCTTGTCTTGATTGAGTATATTTATCTAAAGGTGCTGGATGCTTGAATGCGTGTTCTTCGGCTTCACGTTCAAATTTTTGAACTTTTTCTTTAAGAAACACATCAAGATCCATACCTTTGTCTACAGCGTCAGTAAATAAGTCTCTGTAATGTTTGGTGATACCAGGTTGATTCTTTTTAACCAATTCGGATATTTTCGTTTTAATGATCTCCAACTCCTCTATTACTGCCTTCACGAAAGGGGTTGGATTATCCTCAGAATTTTCTATCCCCCTGGACAAGGCTGTTACAGCTTGTTCAAGAACTTGTTTATAGGTTGGCAAAACAAGATTGGTATACTTTTCTCGCTTTGACTGATCCATCTTCATATGCAGCTCAATCACATCGTTTAAAGAAAGTCCAAAACACAGAGGAGAATTCCTTAACTTTTCTAATTCGTCCTGATGATCAGCAATATATTCCTTATGATTTTTAGAGGCATAATCCTCCATAAGGGTTTGAATAAACGAAGATTCACTAAAAATGTTTTTTTGATTCTCGTAATTCTCATTATTGCAATGTTCGATCGTGCCCTTTACCTTCTGATAAGCACTAGGGTCTGGAGGTGCCTGACTCACACTCTCCCGTGAGCTATTTGTGGAATTCTGAAGGTAAGGCAAATGGTCTAATACATAATTCATTACAAAATCCATCAAAAACTCTCCATTTTCCTCTGCCAACATCTGTTTAAGCATTTCCAAATCTCCTTTGGAAAACTTACCAATAGCCTCAAAAAGAGAGTGAGCTACGCTTGCACGAAAATCTTGCTCACCCAGCAGAAACCGATTGTCTTTTGGGCCTATGGATTTTTTTTCAGTCTTCCGCCCGCAAGTTTGAACATGGCGATATGCGCAGGCTATTTGATTAGGAATTTGCTCCGCGTAAAGGGTGTAAATCTCCACTAGCCTTTCTTCAGCTTTCTTCCTTTTTTGTCGAATTTCATTCACTTTTTCACCAAGGGTGTTAACCCCTCGATACCACGACATAAGGAATTTAATATCTTGCGACTTAACTGCATAAGAAGGAAAGTTGATAAAACTATTGAGAATTTGTTGTTCTTGAGAAGATAAACGAACTCCCTGTCGCTGTTTTGCGATGATGGCTCCCAAAGCAATTTCAGCACGGAGTCGATTCTTCAGTCCTGTAAAAGATTTTTTTGTTTTTTTCTCAAGAGATTTTACTTCTTTATTTTCTGTTGGTGTATTTTCTTCAAGTTTATCTACTTGACTCCATATACTCGTAATACAGCTGGCTCCAAGCATTTTCCAAATAGAGTTATTCAAATCTTTCAACAGAGCGTTCATAAATCCTTGGACCCTTAATTTCTCTTGAAGTTTATAGTCTTCCTCCAAGGCCAAAAGATATATTTCATGAGGCATCTCTTTTAAATAAAATAAGCTATGTTCTTCAGGGCTATATGGCACAATTTGATATGATAAACCCGTAATAAGGAGATCGCCGTACTTAACCATTCTTTCTCTAAAAACCGGCAAAGAAAGATAGGCAGCTGTCTTGAGAGCATGATAGCTGGCCATAGCAATCGGTATCCCAAGCCAACCCCCAACACACCAACCCATGGTAGCACTGATTCCATAGAGGGTAAAATCGCTGGTCTCAGGAACCATCCTACTAACTTTTTGATAACCAACCTCCCGAATTATTGCCTCTAAGCCGGGCTTTAAGATCTCACTTATAGCCAAGCGCATATAGTAACTTAAGCGTGGCTGCATATACTTCCAGACCTGAGAAGCGGATTTTTCTGGTATACCGTCGCTCAGCTCTTCCACTGGGGTTGTCATATATTGGTAGGCTGCTTTTAACTGATTCGACACAACAGGGGAGGCAGATTGCTTGAGAGTTTGACCTGTGGTGCTCTTGTAAAGAGAAACAAAAGCCTGCGCTATCATTTGATTTAATTTATTGGTTAAGTATTTTTGAATCCCATCCAAATTAACCAGTTTAAGCAGCAGGCTTTTCCCCGGAAAATAATCTGGAATAGATGCATCAATTAAAAGACTAAAAAGAGGCTTGTCTCTATAAATATTAATTCGTCCTAATCCCGGCACCTCGCCATACAAACCTTCTTTCAAAAATAAATCACTAATCAAACATGAAATTTTATGATTTACCATCTCAACCCAAGAGCGTATATTTTCCTCGTCAAATTCATCAGGTGCCTGACTTGCGGGTTTGAAAAAGGTCTTAATAAGCTTTTGGTTTGCCTTCGTCATATACGAGTCCACCATTTCAACAGCCACAGGACCAAGATCCCCATGGAACAGGAGACTTTTCATCATGTGAAAAAGTCTTTTATAATCCTTTATGATCGTTTTAATGTATTCGTTTGATAACTTTTCACCGACTTGCCAAATTAAGCTTGTGGAAGGAGAGATATCGTTAACCATGGCAGAATCGCTCAGGTAAGCGAACAAATTATTCTCGTCCCTTGAAACAAGGTGCTGGTTTACAGTGCTGTCAACTAATAGAGAATTAATTAAATCTTCCTGTTCCCTTGCATGATGCGCTTGAGGGTTAGACTCAACATATGAGTCTGGATTCTCCAAGCCATGAGGCTCCATGCCTAAACTTACTGTTGAGAACACAGTTAAAAATAATAAGGAGTTTAAAGACACTCTTGTCATCAGCATTAACTTCCACACAAATCATATAAAGATAAATCTACTCAGGAGATCAGCGGATGGACCTCGCCTTATTAGTGGGACTTATCTTGAAAAACTTTTCATTATTGAGTAAAGGCTACGACACCATATAACGTGTGCGTTATTACATATTTGATAATTTTTTCTCGTAGACTTATGCGGTTAATTACTAAATAATTGATTCATTTTGATTTGACCGCTACCAGGCAAAAGGGGCTGGGGTTGAGAAGGATGAGGGCACCACCCTGTCAAATAAATAACATTCACAGTGACAGGCAATTGGCCCTCTCGCCCAAATTTTTCCCTATAGATATGCTCAGTGAGTGAAAATAGATCGCGGGGTGAAACCGTCTTTGGTTGGTTGTAAAGAACGTTGGTTTGGCCATAACGACGTAGATCTTTAAGCAAATCCTTTAAAGAGGGATAATGAAGGGTGATCTGGTCATGATCAGCTACCGGAAGAGCAAAACCAGCACGCTGCAAGAGGGCCGCGCCATCATGAGGTGCAATCATGGGAACCACACGTGCTGACACACCATTTAACAGAATGTCTTCTGCTTCTTGCAAACTGGATCTCAACTGCCAAAGAGAGTTCCCTCCAAAAAAAGCGGCTATGAGCAATCCATCAGGTTTGAGGAGCGTGCGCACTTGGGCAAGGGTTCCCGGCAAGTCATTAACCCAATGCCATGATAAGGGGCTGAGAATGAGATCAAAAGTTTGTGGTGCAAAGGGCAAAAGCTCATCGTCCATAAGGAGACAATCTTCACCAACCAATAAGTTGGCCTCAGGAAAAATCGGCTGATAAAGGGCTCCTGCCCGGCCCAAAATTAAGATGGTTTTGAAAGATCTTTTCACCCCCATCAACCGTTCTTTTAAAACGTCTCTCACTTCATGGTCTAAAAAATGGGGAGGAGTTGAAGAAAATCGACGCTGCCTCAAAAGAAGCAAACGCCGATTAAACAAGTGATAAGGGGACGTACTCAGCCCACTCACTCAGACACCGTAGTTAACGGGTTGGGTTTCAGCTGACGTCGCGCAATATAGAGATAGAATGCTGGAAGCACAAACAAGGTAAATAGGGTTCCAATGGACATGCCACCCACAATAACCCAACCTATTTGACGACGGCTTTCAGATCCAGCGCCAGAAGCCATAGCCAAAGGAATAGCCCCCAGAACCATGGCAAAGGTGGTCATTAAGATAGGACGCAACCGTTGACGGCTGGCGTAAATAATCGCATCCATCTTGCTTTGTCCTGTTGCTCTCAGTTTGTTGGCAAAGTCGACCATTAAAATACCATGCTTGGTAATGAGGCCAATCAACGTGACCAGACCAATCTGGCTATACACATTAAGCGTTCCGCCGGACACAAGAGCAAGGGTAATCACTGCCCCTGCAAGGGACAATGGCACACTGAGCATGATAATAAAGGGGTCAATCCAACTCTCAAACTGGGCGGCCATCACCAGATAAATAAACAGCACAGCCAAACCAAAAATCATATATATGTTTTGGGTTTCACTCAAGAAGCGGCGGGTTTCCCCAATAAATTCCATACGAGCATCACTAGGCAAATGTTCCTTGGCCAACTTTTTAATGGTCTCTACCCCATATCCTAACCCAAAGCCAGGCTTCATTTTAACCGTATGAGTAACAGCTCTTAAGCGGTTATAGCGGAAAATTTCCATGGGGCTGGAGCGAGCCGTTACTTCCACCAACTCTGATAGCGGAACCAATGTTCCATTTTTGTCATTAGCTTTCATAAATAAGTTGGTAATATCTCTGGGTGTTTGACGGGCTCGATCCATCACCTCCACGGTCACATCATACAGCTTGTTTTCCTTTTTAAAGGTGGAGGCTTTTCGGCCACGCACCAGCGTATCGATGGTGTCGCCAATCGCACCTGGTTCAATCCCCAAAGAAGCGGCCTTGTCGCGTAAAATGGTCACGATAAAGTCTTCCGACTCTCCATGAACACTGGACAAAACGGTCTCCACAAAATCTGTGGCATACAAAGCTAAAGTCATCACCCGAGAAAGCTCTTTAATTTCTCGGTAGCTCTTATTGCCTTGGACGACAAATTCCACCATGTTGCTACGGTCTGTTCCACTGCCACCGGTATCCAACTTCACCTCAATACCGGGAATTCCCTTGAGACGCTTACTTAATTCTTTTTCAATCTCCTCCGTAGAGCGAGAACGATCTTCATTGAGTTGAATGCTCACATCATAGGTCGGATTGTTAATCTGAGTTACCCTGCGTTTAATGTCCGGATACTCGGATAGAATTTTATCCAACTGCATCACATACTTATCGGTATGGTCCAAGGTTGACGATTGGTTGGCTTGACCTTCCACAAAGATGGCGCCTTGATCTTCTTTTGGAAACAATTCCTTAGGCAGCTTAATAAACGTTAAGAATCCGACAAGGGCTAACAGAATGCCAGCAATCACCAATTTATAAGGCTGGGCCAGATAGTGTTTCAGCTTTTCCTCATACCAAACTTCTAATGAAGATAACCATTCCTCTGAGCGGAATTTATCCTTAAGTCGGTACCACCAAGTTTTAGATTGTTCATCTCCATGGGAGGGATTACCCAGCATACGAGCACACATCATCGGAGATAAGGTAAGAGCCGCAAATCCAGAGATCAACACAGCGCCTGCCAAGGTTAAAGCAAATTCTGTAAAGAATTTTCCAATCGTTCCTGAGGAGAGCGCAATCGGAGCATAAACCGCCACCAAAGTTAAGGTCATAGCAACAATGGCAAAGCTGATCTCCCGCACCCCTTGAACCGCCGCTTGAAAGGGCTTCATCCCTCTTTCAATGTATCGATAAACGTTTTCTAAGACGACAATGGCATCATCCACCACCAATCCAATGGCCAGAACCATGGCCATCAAAGTTAAGGTGTTAATACTAAAGTTGAGCAAATACATAAGGAAGAGCGCGCCAATCAATGAAACAGGAATGGTCACCAACGGAATCATAGAAGCTCGCGCCGAGCGCAAAAAGCCTAAGACCACCAATATCACCAATACTGTTGCTTCAAAAATGGTGCGATAAACTTCTTTGATGGATTGTTCAATAAATTGGGTGCGATCAGAACCAATGTGTAAAAGCATCCCATCAGCCAGTCGCTCTTGCAGGATGGGAACCATTTTTTTTATTTCCCGAGCCACATCAATAGGGTTAGCTGCTGCCTGTTTAATGATACCGACACTGACCCCTGGTTTACCGTTAAAGCGGGTGCGGGTGCGATGATCGTCAGCCGTTATTTCGGCCTGACCAATATCCTTAAATCGAATGAGATGCCCGTCTCGATTAGCAATCGGCAGGTTATTAAACTCTTCTGGCGTTTCCAGATTGGCGACAGTGGTCACCAAATATTCGCGATCACTGCTGATCAATTTACCAGCTGGCTTTTCAACGTTTTGTTGACGCACCGATTGCATGACGTCGCTCACCGTTAAATTATAAGCGGCTAATTTAACAGGGTCTAACTTTAAGTGCATCTTATAAAGACCGGCACCTAAAACATCGACCCTTGCCACACCACTCACCGATTCCAATTCTTTTTGAATTTCTCGGGTGGCAAAGTCGGCAAGTTCACTGGCTTGAAGATTATCACTGGTTAGCGCTAGCGTAATAATTGGACGATCTTCAGCGCGCGTTTTCGTTAAGGTCGGATCATTCATTTCATGGGGCAAACGATCCTTAACCTTACTTAGGCGATCGCGAATATCATTGGCGGCATCGTCGGTACGACGATTAGGAGAGAATTCTAGAGTGACTTTACTATCTTCCACAGCACTGGTGGAAGAGGTGGAGACAATGCCTTCAATACCCGCTACCGCTTCTTCGATGACTCGGGTGACCTGAGCTTCAACAATTTCTGGAGCAGCACCCGATAAGGAGGACTCAATGGTAATAAATGGACGTTCAATAGTCGGGAACTGTTGTAAAGCTAAACGACTCCCGCCAACGACGCCCACCAAAATCAGAATCAGCGTCATCACCCACGAGAAAACGGGTCGTTGGATACATACTTCTGAGAGCTTCATAACGACTATTTACCTTCCTGGTTACCAGTTTGAGCGGGCTGAGCTGGAGTTGGACTATCAGCTTTTCCGTTTTTTGTCTCTTCCTTTGGCGTCTCTTTAGGAGTCTCTTTTTGCGCAGCCTCGACTTTGGGCTCTTCTTTTGCCTTGTCAGCTGCTTTTTCAACTTTGTCTAAATCTTCGTCGAGCGCTAAATCTTGCTCCATATTGCCAATATGGACGGCTGCACCATTGTAAAGCTTGAGCTGGCCTGCAGTTACAACCAATTCATCGGGTCTAAGACCATGAATGATCTCAATCTTGGCATTTTCTCGGGTGCCTGTAATGACGCGACGGCGACCCGCTTTACCACTTTGAACGACCCATACGTATTCAATATCACCTTCTCGAGCCACTGCTGATTCCGGCACGACAATGGCATCACTTTTTTCACCAATAATCAAACTCACGTTGGCAAACAGTCCAGCACGCAGACGATTATCGGAATTGGGTGCAGATGCTTTCAATTTAATGCTATGGCTTTGGGCGTCCACCGCTGAGTCAATCGCTTCTACCGAGGCGCGATAAACCTCATCAGGAAATCCATCCAAGCGAATTTCGGCCACTTGCCCTACCCCAATATCATGGAGGTGCTTTTCCGGCACATTAAATTCAACTTTAATAGGATCATTATCAACTAATCGAACCAAATCCTGGGCTCCTTGAACAAAGGTCCCATTGCTGACTTCAATCAACCCAATGGTGCCTGAGAAAGGAGCTTTGATAACTGTTTTTTCCAATTTAGCCCGAGCTTGTTCTAACCGAGCATTGGCACTGTCTAACTGTGCTTTGGCTTCATCAAACTTTTTACCACTTTCAATATTTTTGCTGTGCAAACTAGAGATACGTTCAAAATCCGCTTTTCTCAACGCAGCTTCAGCTTCAGCCAGTTTTAACTCTGCTTGCAGTTCTTCATCATCAAATTGGATTAGCACATCATCTTTTTGGACATTTTCACCTTCTTTAAAAGCGATATTACGAATCTTACCAGCCATTTCTGAGCGGATCATCACCGATTCATTAGCAATCATTTTACCAACAGTTACAATCCGACGGCTGATGGTATCTAATTTAACCCGGATGGCCTCTACATTGGTAACCCGCTCATCCAATTGACCTCGTGAAGTGTCTAAATCCAACAAATGCATACAGGCATTTTTAAGAACAGGTTTAACCCATGGTGTGGTAATCTTACCGATCACCCACAATCCCAGAACACCAGCTACCACACCGCCAGCAATAAAAGGAATTTTGTCTTTCGTGAAAGATGAAGTTCCACCCTTCAGCATTGATTTAAAAAATTTTGGGAATTCCATGCTACCTTCTTAAGACTATTTATGTTCTTACCGTGATTATGCCCTAAAAAACGTTAATTTTTGGATAAATTTGTCTGGCAATAGATCAAACAACAGATATACCCCAAGAATAGCATAATAATATAAAGAACGCCAGCATTTATCATCACAACATAACGTTGATAATTTCTCTTAAACTATTTAACAAAAATTATCTAGAATTGGGTTGCATACTTAATAAAATTTTAATGAGAGTTAAATGCCCCTTGATGTCAAAACCCGAGCAACTTGACTAGCCTAAGCACCAACTCCATAACATAAATCCTAAAAACATGAAGCTTAGAGCCCCCATAAATCCTCCATAACGCTCGGCACGGGTTATATAAATTTGATCATACAGTTGTTTTGCATTGTCTAAAAAGAGTTCAGAAATATCAGCCACTTGGAAACTTATCCCTTTATTAACTGAAAATCTACCACATACAAGGCTCGTGTTTGATGGACGCAAATTACAATAAAACTCTTGCCCGACAAAACTGGTACTATTAAACGTTTTATTAACAAGAGAGTTCCAAAAATGAAAATTGAATCCAGTTTCTTGTTGTAAGTAGGCAATGGCTTCAGAGGCAGTTTTATTGCAATATACCGAAGCACCGCCGTCGTCAAATGTCTTAAAAACACTTACAGTTTCCCCATAACTAAATCTACAGCTAGAGCCACAAGCGCTACACCAGCAAAGATTATTCTCTCTGAACTTATTCAAAAAAACAGGTTGGTAAACACTTTGTGGGAGGACATAACCATTAACCGAAAAATGCGAATAATGCCTCCCTGTTTGGGGCGAGTCGTAGGCTGAAATAAAAGATTGGGGGTCAAAAGGTGGATGTTGAAACAAATAATAAGTTCCAGCAACCCAAGCAACACCAAGAGCAATAGTCCCTAAAAGAATGATCTTTCGATTGCGACCTATGGTATGCACAACTCTCTTCCAGAGAGGTGTTTCTAATTCTACAGGATTAACCCCTGTTTCAAGAATAATGTTCTTTAGGGATTCCTCCTCTCTGTCTGTAAGAACAAGGTCATGTTTTTTTATTGAATTAATTTGCCTAAAAAAGGGATGCCCTGGTTCTTTTATCTTTTCTCTGAGATTTGAATACTTCGCATGTAAAGAGTGGTGGAATGACTTGACCGTTTTTTTATTACCATTCAGTGTACATACTTTCAGAACATTAAGGATTTCTTCCATTTTTTTTCTTGTTCCACCGAGTAGACGTAACTTTTCTGATAAGTCCTTTTCCTGATCATCGTTAAAAAAGGGTGGGTTCCGATCCATCAGGCGTTGAAGACGTTCGAATTTATGAGCAAATTTTATTATTAAGTTTAGCTCTCCTAAACCATATAACCTTTTGCAGGTAGACCTTAGATGGACAACATCTTTTTCTGTTTCTAGAGAACAGGCAATTAGACAAATCAATTCTGGAGGTTGCTCACTCAATTCTGGAGGTTGCTCCAAGAGCATTGGTGAAGCGTCCACGCTTCTATAGTCCGATGTTAACGGGACTTTTTCGTCTGTTTCCGAACCATAAATAAAACTGCCCATTAAATATAAAATAAATAAAATTAAATTTTTCATGTAGTTCATAACTGCAAATATTCTAAAAATTTATTGATAATCTTGATAACTTGAAAAAAAACAAAATTCAACAGACCATTTCGACCATAGGGTTTATTAATATAAATCATTACAGTGTTCGATCGATGATAAGGGATCATTCTAACCGTGTATCGGCATCAAATCAAACGGACCTCCTTAAGTTCTAGGGTTGACTGGGAAGAAGACCCTTGGCTCTTTGGTGATCTTGACCAGTAAAGGATCAAGGGCTTTTTCCTGTTTCTTTTCTTGCTTTCAAAAGAGGTCCACTTTTTATAGAATTCCTCACAAAAGAGGAAATTTGTCTTATTTTCAGTAACCTCAATTTCCTCCAGACTCGGGCAATTATACACAAGTTCAGCTAAGGTTGCCGCATCCTCGTTGGTTAATATGTTCCGACTCAAATCCAGACGTTTTAAAGCTTTTAACTTTCCTGCATGATCGGCAAAATGCCTTAAAACAACAGATGAAAAGCATGACATGGAAAAGGAAAGGCGCTCTAAGGATTGATTAGGAACAGTCAATTCTCCTAGTTTTTTTGCAGCCTCTAGAGGAAATATATTGGCGTCAAAAATGACCTCCTTAATGGTTTCACTCTGATAAATAGCCTCAAATAAATCGGTTGTTTCTTGAGGCGTACACGTTGTCAGGGAAATATCTAGCGATTTTAAAGACCAGTTATTGCGTAAAACCTGAGTTAAAAGTTTGATGGAGTCTTGTCGAATATTATTGCCTCGCAGATTGATCTTCTCAAGACAAGGATGATTAACCAAACTTAAGAGAATGGGCTTAATGGTTTCATCGGTTAATTGACAAAAACTCAAGTTTAGAGATTTTAAGGTATTACTTTTCATCACCGCCAAGGCAATCCCTTGAGCCCCTCTAGCATCAATGGAACCCCATATATCATGATTCGGCCACTTTGCGAGAGGAGCATGAACCAATTGGCGAACATAAGGGTATTGACTGGCTAATTCTTCAAGATAGGAATCTTCCTTGGCCCACAGCAGACTAATCCAACTTAAATAAATTAGCAGTATTTTCATCACATCCCTTACGCTCGAAAGAAATGATCCTAATATTACTATATTTTGAAATTATATTTTAATTAAAGGTTAAATTTTGCAAACAATATTTGGGGCTCCCCATAGAATTCACCCAAAGAGACTTTATGGAGCGTTTTGTTTCAAGAATGATCCCCAATTTCTCAAGACAAACAATATTCGTTTATGAAATTAGGGATGATTTACAGACAAAAAGAAACTGCCGGAAACTTTGCTTTTAGAACCTAAATCATTTGCGATGGATCCACGTGACGTGCGAATTCATCAGGCTTTAAAAGCCCCAAGGCTTCCGCTGCTTGAGCAAGAGTAATATCTTCCTTTAACGCTTTTTTTGCGACTTTGGCAGCGTTATCATATCCAATCACCGGATTCAATGCAGTGACCAGCATTAAAGATTTAGCCAGATTTTGCTGGAGCTTTTCCTCATTAGCTTTAATTCCTAACAAGCAATTATCCGTAAAACTTCGAGCAGCATCGGCTAATAACTGAATGGATTGCAAAATGTTACGAATAATCACGGGCTTGAAGACATTGAGCTCAAAGTGACCTTGGCTGCCTGCCACCGTTACTGCCGTATGGTTACCCATCACTTGGCAGCATACCATAGTCATGGCCTCTGCCTGGGTGGGGTTAACTTTTCCAGGCATAATGGAAGAACCTGGCTCATTCTCTGGCAACTCAATTTCACCAAGGCCACATCTTGGCCCGGACCCTAACCAACGAATATCATTGGCTATCTTCATGTAACTAACAGCCAGCACATTTAGAGCCCCGGAAAGTTCTACCAAAGCATCATGACTGGCCAAAGCCTCAAATTTATTCTCCGCACTGACAAACGGCAAGCGGGTATACTGGGCCACTTTCTCAGCAAAAAGGTCAGGAAACCCCTTGGGACAGTTAAGTCCTGTGCCAACTGCTGTTCCTCCTTGAGCTAAGGGATAAACATGTTTTAAGGCCTGCTCAATACGCTTTATGCCCAATTCAATTTGTTTGGAATATCCAGAAAATTCTTGCCCCAAAGTCACTGGGGTTGCATCTTGCAAATGTGTCCTACCCACTTTGATGAGTGCTTGAAACTCTTGGCTTTTCTGCCCTAAGGCTTGATGGAAATGCTTGAGAGCGGGTAGAAGCACTTGATGCACCTGACACACCGCTGCAATATGCATGGCAGTTGGAAAACAATCATTAGACGATTGACCATAGTTCACGTGATCATTGGGGTGGACAGGTTTTTTGCTCCCCAGAGGTTGGCCTAATATCTCATTAGCACGGTTGGCAATCACTTCATTAGCATTCATATTCGTTTGTGTGCCTGATCCCGTTTGCCAAACCACCAGAGGAAAATGGTCATCCCATTGACCTTGAATCACTTCTTCTGCGGCTTGAATGATGGCTTTAGCAAGCGTTGAGTCTATCTTGCCTAATTGTTCATTGGCCTGCGCTGCACATCGTTTCACCATTGCGAGCGCATGGATTAAGGATAAGGGCATCCTCTCTCCGCCGATACGGAAATTTTGACGGGATCTTTCGGTTTGAGCCCCCCAGTACTTATCATCTGGAATAACCACATCTCCTAAAGAATCTGTTTCTATGCGTGTTGTCATAATGGAACCTGTTTATGATCAATTTCTTATTTTCATTGTTACCATAAAATCATCATGATGGTGAAAAGGTTTAACCTTTCATCTCGCACATAAGCCTTGACTTTAAAACATTAGATCTTATGTTTAGGGTGGGCATCGCCCGTAAAAATTTATACCTAAAGATAAGGAATTGGTCATGCATTATTATCGATATTATACCATCTTAGAAAATTTGACAGGAAACCATGCATTAACCCATAAAATGAAGAAACAAACCCATGAAATTCAGCACCCTTGTACACCCTAAACCCTCCTTTTGCTCTGCGTTCATTCGCGCTCTACTTTCCCTTAGCCTTCTCTTCTTTACCTTCACCACCGTCTATAGTGCTCCGCCCTTAATCGGTATTTCACAAATCGTTGAACACCCAGCTTTAGAAGCCATCAAAGCCGGTATTGAAGATGCGCTTAAAACAGCGGGTCTTAAAGAAGGGCAAGATTATCAAATTGAATTTAAAAATGCTCAAGGCAATATGGCCACCAATGTCCAAATTGCTCAGCAGTTCGTCGGACTCGAACCTCACGTCTTAGTGGGAATTTCAACTCCCAGCGCTCAAGCGTTGGCTGCTGCAACCAAGGCCAGTCAACTTCCGGTGGTTTTTGCTGCGGTTACAGACCCGAAGGCAGCCAAGCTAAATTTTGATCATATCACTGGTGTCAGTGATCACCCCCCACTGGCAGAACAAGTGGCATTTATAAAACAATTTTTTCCGAACCTCAAACGTGTGGGAGTCCTCTTTAATCCCGCGGAAGTCAATTCGGCCCAATTGGTGGAAACCTTTAAGGCTCTCGCTCAAAAGGAAGGATTTGAGGTGCACATAGAGCCTGCCATTAAAACCACAGAAGTTTTAACAGCTGCCAAGGGACTGGTAGGAAAAGTGGATCTCCTCTACATTCCCCAAGATAATACGGTTGTCTCCGCCATCGATGGATTAATCCGTTTACAGAAAGAACACCATCTTCCTTTGGTGACTTGCGATGAAGCCTTGGTCCAAAAAGGGGCTTTGGCAGCTGTAGGCACCAGTTACTTTAAATTAGGACAGAAAGTAGGACACATTATAATCCGCTTACTTAAGGGCGAGAAACCCAAGGATATTCCGGTGATTTACCCCGAAAATCCGGAGATATTTATTCATAAACCGACGGCTGATGCGTTAAAAATTCTTATTCCAGAAATATATTTAACCAATACTCGGATGTTCCCTTCCACGTAAGGAACACATATGAGGGGAAGAGGCTCCCCTCATACTTATCCCCTAAACCTGTGGATAATTTTGTTAATAGTACGTGTAGAAGCAAAAAAATGCTAAAAAGATCATAGAGATAAAAACACTGCACTATTTTTGAGCACATTAATGACACTTCATCCTTTCTCATTTATGGATCATGCTATTCACCAAGCAGAAATTGCTGGAGCCAGGGACGAAATCCCAGTGGGGGCTGTCGTTGTGTACGAGGGGAAAATCCTCTCTCACGCAGGCAATGAAGTTTTTAGCCAATTGGATCCGACCGCCCATGCAGAAGTCATCGCCATTCGACGGGCCTGTCAAACTTTGGGGCAACATCGTCTTGATGGATGTGACTTGTACGTTACTTTAGAACCCTGTGCATTGTGCGCTTCAGCGATAGCCTTAGCGCGGATTCGTACCCTTTATTTTGGTGCCTATGACCCTAAAGGAGGTGCCATTGATCATGGCCCAAGAATATTTCACCAACCAACATGTCATCATCGCCCACAAGTGATTAGCGGCATTCAAGAGCAACGATGCAGCCATCTCCTAAAATTTTTTTTTGATGACAAGCGTTAAAACCTTTTGGTATTTTTGGAGTGATAACACGTGTTATCCTATTGAAACATAATCATTAATGGTGAATTTATGAAAAAGATTGCCTTAACTTCTCTTCTGATTGCAGCAACAGTTGCTGTCAGCGGTTGTGCGCCTCGCATCGGAGGAAGCAACTATTCCGTCCGGGGGACAGGAGAAGTGAGCGAAACAAATCGTGGCGTCATTATTTCGATGCGTACGGTGCGCATTGGGGCCAAAACTGCAGAGCATGAAAATGATCCAGGCACAGGTGCCTTGGTCGGTGGCGTTGCTGGTGGTATGGCTGGGTCTCAAATTGGCTCCGGCCGTGGTGCTGTTGCCGCGACTGCTGCAGGTGCCGTCCTTGGAGCCGTTGCTGGTCACTTTGCAGAACGCGGTTTGACAGATCAAGATGGTTTTGAATATACAGTACGCCTTGACAACGGTAGAATTGTAACCATTGCTCAAGGAGCAGAACCCCGCATGAGCGTTGGTCAACAAGTCCTTGTCATCAAAGGCTTTAAGGATCGCGGCCGCATTGTCCCAGACAATACTACCTACTAATTTTTTTAAGGCTGGCATGATTCTTTATGCCAGCCCTCTTGATCCCTTCTACAATCCCCAGTACCCTAATTATACGCATTTTGTAAGACAAGGGATACTCCATGGGGATGACACAAGCCACAGCACCACATCAACAATCATCAACACTTTCATCAACGCCCTGGGATGACCCCCTCCTCTTAGATCAACAACTTGAGCCTGAAGAACGACTTATCCGGGATACAGCTCATGCTTATGCCCAAGAAAAGCTGATGCCTCGCATCTTAAATGCCAATCGAGAAGAATATTTCCATAGAGAAATTCTCCATGAAATGGGTGAACTTGGCCTGTTAGGCGTAACCCTGGAGGGATATGGCTGCAGTGGTGCAGGCTATGTTAGTTACGGACTTATAGCCCGGGAAGTTGAGAGAGTCGATTCTGGGTATCGTTCAGCTATGAGCGTTCAATCCTCTTTGGTCATGCACCCGATCTTTGCTTACGGAAATGAGCAAACCAAGCAAAAATATTTACCCAAGCTTGCAAGCGGCGAATGGGTAGGATGTTTTGGACTGACCGAACCCGATTCAGGCTCAGATCCTGCCAGTATGCGCACCCGCGCGCACAAAGTATCGGGAGGTTACATTTTATCAGGGAGTAAAATGTGGATTACCAATTCTCCCATTGCCGACGTTTTTGTGATCTGGGCAAAGGATGAAGAGGATCGCATCCGTGGCTTTGTCTTAGAAAAGGGTATGAAAGGATTATCTGCTCCTAAGATTGATGGGAAATTTTCTTTAAGAGCTTCCATCACTGGTGAAGTGGTTATGGACAAAGTTTTTGTGCCTGAAGAAAACATGTTTCCTGATGTAATGGGTTTAAAAGGTCCCTTCGGCTGTCTGAATAGCGCCCGTTATGGCATTGCCTGGGGCGCTTTGGGAGCTGCTGAATTTTGCTGGCATGCAGCACGTCAATATAGTCTTGACCGTCAGCAATTTGACAAACCTTTAGCCTCCAAACAATTGGTCCAAAAGAAACTGGCAGATATGCAAACGGAAATTACCTTAGGTTTGCAAGCCTGCTTGAGACTTGGGCGTCTTAAAGATCAAGGCTATATCGCTCCAGAGGCCATTTCCCTTTTAAAACGCAACTCTTGTGGCAAGGCCTTAGAAATCGCGCGAATGGCACGAGATATTCACGGCGGAAACGGAATTGCTGATGAATATCACATCATTCGTCATGTCATGAATTTGGAAGCGGTGAACACCTATGAAGGAACCCATGATATTCATGCACTCATTTTAGGACGCTACCAGACAGGAATTGCTGCCTTTTAATGCTAAAGTGGGGAGTTCGCCTCCTCCCCACCAATAATTTTCCTCGCTAGATCAATACCTGCGAAAAACCGCTCTTTTATTTACGGGGTTGGAGCTTTGAAATCATAGGTTCTACCTAATCAATGCTCACGATGCTATTGAAAAAAATTTAACAAAAAGTTTTTCCACACCATGGGAATAAAAAATGTGCCCTTAAAATTTCATGTTAATCATTAAAAAATTATTGACTTAGGTTAAAATAACTATACTCTTATCATCATAATTTCCAATAAAGGATCATTCTTAATGCAAAAAATACAGCAAGTCAGTACAAAGATTATTTATTTTCTGGATATCGCACTTATCCTTTATCCCTCGTCTCTTTTCCTAACCTGGAGCTTGATGGATCACTCGTTAATTAAAAAACTTATTCAAGAAGGAATCTTACTAAACCCGATTGTCACCCCAGAAGGGTCCGTGAATTTAGGAACCATTCCCCTCACCACTCTCAGTAAGGGCATAGGAATTCTGGGGAGCTTTCTTGGCGCCGTACCTTTGCTATGGGGTCTATGGAGGCTGAAAAAACTTTTTCACAACTACAAAAAAGGCAATGTTTTTTCCATAGAAAATGTCCAAACGTATCAAGTTCTCGGATGGTTGTTTTTCTTAGATGGATTGCTTGCCAAACCCATCAGTGAAATGTTGATGATCTTGACAGCGACGCTTTCTAATCCTGTTGGCCATCGCTACATCAGCCTTTCTTTTGGCACCCCTAACTTAGAATCCTTGTTTTGTGGAGTGTTGATCATTGTCATCTCATGGGTAATGCGTGAAGGATACAAACTTCAAGAAGATCAAGAACTAACCATCTAGGGAGAGAGTCATGGGGATTATCGTAAATCTAGACATCATGATGGCAAAACGTAAAATCAAGTTACAAGAGTTAGCTGAAAAAGTAGGTATTAGCATTCAAAATTTATCCGTTCTGAAGACGGGAAAAGCCAAAGCGATCCGCTTTTCGACCCTTGAGCTGATCTGCAAGGCATTAGAATGTCAACCAGGTGATATTCTAGTCTATGAGGAAAAGGAGGTTACATCCCCTTAATCTTTTTCTCACTTACATCTCTCATCCGGACATAGAGAGCAAAGATTTTCTTGACAGTCTTGAGCATTCAGGTATATCTGAGGGCATGATGTATATAATGCTTTCTTCTTACACTTCCTCTTTTACCTCCGCCTGGTAGGCGGCAATACATATTTCTACTTTACCTTGAATTTCACCTAAAAAATAATTATCTCCCTATCAAGGAGTTCTTTGATGCTGAAAAGTTTACCGTTCCAACTTATCCTTTCGATTCTTCTAGCTTATGTTCTTGGAAATTATTTGGATCTTGAACTGGTCCGTGGTTTTTATGGCCTGAGCTGTCTTTTAAAAAATCTTTTAATGTTTGTCCTACCCGTAGTTATCTTTAGTTATATTTCAACGGCCATCATCTCTATGGAACAACGGGGACCTATTCTTATTATATCCATTCTGCTTTTGGTGTGTTTGTCCAACCTTGCTGCTGTTTTTACGTCCTATGGCGTTGCTCAAGCATTACTTCCTTGGCTCACCCAAGGCAAGCTTGTTCAAGCTAACATTGATGGAACAGCAATCACACCCTTGTTTGAATTTTCTTTACCCCAGCTGTTAAGCCCCGGCAAAGCTATGATGATCGGTATGGTTACGGGCCTTCTCTTATCCATGAGCGACTTTCCAAAGATCAGACAAATCATTATTTCCGTCCGTGATTCGATCACCCAAGGATTACGTAAAGGTTTTATCCCCCTGTTGCCAATCTATGTCTTTGGTTTTGTGCTTAAAATGCAATATGAGGGAAACTTGGTCCAACTCTTTGAAAACTATGGCCAAATCCTTTTGCTAATTATTGGATTGATAGTTGTTTATGTGGCCCTGCTTTTTGGGTTTGGAACCCAATTCCGGCCTCAAGCTATGATCCAAGCTATCCAAAACATGATTCCCGCAGGTATTACTGGGTTTTCAACCATGTCCAGTGCAGCCACCATGCCAGTTACTTTAACTGCTACAGAGAAAAATTTGAATGATGCTCAGTTTACCAACTTTGTCATCCCGACCACGGTTAACATCCATTTGTTGGGTGATGCCCTTGGCATACCCTTGTTAGGAATGGCCATCTTGGTATTATCGGGTCACCCCTTACCTGACTTGAGTAGTTATCTGATTTTCTCAGCCTTTTTCTGTTTAGCCAAGTTTTCAACGGCCGCCATACCCGGAGGAGGAGTTATTGTCTTGCTCCCCACTCTGCAAGAACATTTAGGGTTAACCACGGAAATGACCAGCCTGGTTGCCACCTTGTACATTTTACAAGATTGCCTGTTTACGGGATCAAATGTCATGGCCAATGGTGCTTTTGCTATGATCTGCCACCGCGTACTTAAGGCTGTGGGTGTGGTTCGGCAGGCTGCATCCGCGAGTGTTCAATAGCGTTTTGGCCCGCTTTTATCGCGGCTCTAACACCCCCTGGGGTAATACTGGTTAACGCATTAACTTTTACTTCAGGGGCATTTTTTTTACCTTTAACGCTAAAAGCGGTCCGGAAAATCCCTTGCTGATTCCCCCCGCTCAGTATTTGTCCAAGCAATGGAATTCGCGCCATCAGCTGATTCATACCGTAAACAGGCACCAATTCCCCAGTAAAATTGACACTTTCCGTTAACCGGTTGACCTGCCCTTGAAAAAAGACACCGAGTGCTGAGCCTGATAACTCGGACTGGTTCACCTCAAATCTTGATGGACTTACTGAAAAATGCCCATGACCATGGCTAAAAAGGATCCCTTTACCCGTGAACATCTGCATAATTCCTTGGAAGGATGTTAGCGAGAGCAGTTGCGCTAAAAGGGGAGCTTCACGAACCACCAAATCTTTCAACTGCACCTCACCTGTTAAACGCCAGGATTGGTTATCATTACTTTTATGACCCACCATAACCATGTCTCCCCCTTCCATGTCATAACCTGTACCCAGTAATTCAAAAAGTTCACCCGCTTGACTTGTTTGCAAATGAAATTCTTGAACACCTTGAGCTTGACTCGGTGTTAGCCGGAAAACGAATGGTTTATGATCAGGAAGCGTATCAGCTTTTATCTCCACAAGCCCAAGACGATCCCGGGCCCAGCGAATATCAGAACGCAGGCGACTTAATTTGTAAGTATCACTGGCTAACAATTGATCAATGTTGATATTCAAGGCCACTTCTACGGGAAGAGAAAAATCCCCATTGGTTTGAGTCAGTGCATCCAATTGGGAAAGAAGTCCACTGATATCAAATGTTTTAAGATTTATACCTAGTTGGAAAAAGGACGGCATTTTTCTGTTAATGACGATTTTAGGATTTAAATCTCCCAAACGGAATGAGGAAAATTCCAGGAATTTAAGACCATCCCCATCTAAATCACCGTGGGCTTGAATGGCTATATCTGAGCCTATAACTTGTAATTCATCAATTTTTCCACGCCCCCCGTTTAGGGACCATTTTACCGATGCATGAGCAGCCTCATTTATTTTTTTATCCCACAAGATCCAGGGGACACTGAGGGCAAATCGCATAAGATCCGCTTTTAAATGTCCTTGGGATTTGCCAGAAAAGTGATTTTCATACGTACAGTCCACAGGGATTTCCCCCCCCCAATCTTCTCCAAGAGGCCATTTAAGGAACGTTTGCACCTTTAAGCGTTGTTGATAAGGTGATGTTTGACGATCGAAATACTGTTCCCAGGTAATCAGACTAGGCCATCCGGCAATATCTGCCTTGCCCTCAAGTTGAAAATAAGTTTTATCAACATCTAATTTAAACGCCCCCCCTTTGACAGGAAAATACTGACCTGGACCTTTTGAGAATTGAATCTGTGCTTGACGAAGATCGGCGTGTGATTTCACCTCCACCTGATTGAGGGGAAGGTTCACCATCAAAGGAAAATGCAAATCTGTTTTTACCGTTGCCCGGCCCTTGATTGTTGCTGTATCCAACCCTAGATGCTTGGTTAAATCCAAAGGTTCGCTCTTGAGGAGGTTGAGAGAATCTTCAACCGGACCTTCATTTTCAAGATGAATGTCCATCATTTGATCTTCTTGATCCAAATCTGAAATAAGAATACGTGCCTGATCCAGCTTGATCTGATTTACATTGCCTGAGGCCTCAATCAAAAATTGTTTGTCTGTATAGGTACATTTTCCATTTGTCTCCAGCACAGGGAGCATAGGCCTTAAATAATGAACTGTAACCCCATGGGCGGAAATTTCACCTCCCAAGTGTGCTAGTTTTACATCCCTGATGTAGCCTTGACCTTCCATATGAATAGTAGCTTCCATGTTCAGTGTAGCATTAGGGACATTTCCCGCTTCTAAATTTTCTACCACCCATGAACGAGGTTTAGGAGCTAGACCTTTTGGCCAAAAAACGGCAATCTCGTTGACCAGAATGTCTTGAGCTTGGGCTCTCATTTCCACGTTTACACGCCCTCCCTGGTTCCAAAGATCTCGCCAAGAACGATCACTTTCCAAAGCAAAGGAACCATAAGCCCTGGTTTTATCTCTCTCAAGGCGCACTTCATTGCCCACAATTTTTTGATTTTGAATCATCAAATTTAGGTGAAAATGAACTTGGCGAAGACCATCCCAAGAAAACGGAGCCTTAAGCAAAGATCCCATTTGAGCCAAATCTTGACAAATCCCGTTGATTATTAAAAGGTTCTTGCCTTGCCAAGATCGATGCAACTTTATATCTGCATTCAGTAAAGTTTTGTCTTGTTGAAAGAACGTAATTCTATCACTTTGTAAACGTGAAAATTCTAAATTACCCAAAAGAAGAGGGAGAGTTTTGATCCCAACACGAATTCCTTCCCCCCTAAAATGCAGATCGTCCCTCAACCCTTTGACTTCAAGGTTAGCCACCTTAAAGCTTAAAGGATGCAAAACTCCCTCCCATTCAAAGCTGTCAAGGCGTATAATCAATTTATTCTGTTCTGCCCAAGGTTCCAAAGCGGTCAGCAAATATCCTTCAAGGCTCTTTTGAACGCTTTGCTGATTAACAAGGAAAGGACTTACCCCCCCAACACCTAAAATCACGACCCCAAGAATAAATACAATTTTACCAAAAAAATTCTTCACTATTTACTTTTTACCGTCTTGTAAATTTGGTTAACTTTAATTTAATATTTCTCTATAATCCTAATTGGTATGTCTATCAGACATAATGGATATAGTTTACGACATTTAAGGGAGCTTTCAAATGAAACTACAATTATTAGCCGTTGTTGCTTTGGGTTTGTCTGTTGCAGCTTGTGACAATCAAAAGCAAGATCAACAAAAAGCAGCGACAACCACAGAACAAAAAGCAGATCACAAAGCAGCAGAAGCGCCAAAAGCTCCTGAAGCTCACAAAGCTCCTGAAGCTCACAAAGCTCCTGAAGCTCCAAAAGCTGAAGAACAAAAGCCAGCTGAATCCAAAGCCTAATCAAAAACCTGGAGCAGCACAATGTCAAATGATCGAGCAATTGTTCAGGTCGGAGACCCTGCTCCAGATTTTTCCCTGCCCAGTGATACGGGTGAAATTTATTCTTTAAAAGATTTTCAAGGACAAACAGTTGTACTCTACTTTTATCCTAAGGATAATACCTCAGGTTGTACAGCGCAAGCCTGTCAATTTCGTGATCTTTTCCCCGATTTTGGCCAAATGAATGCGGTTATTCTGGGCGTTTCTCGAGATAACTTAAAATCGCACAGCAAATTCCGCCAGAATCATCACCTTAATTTTCCCTTGCTCAGCGATGAGAGTGGAGAGGTTTGCCAAAAATATGGAGTATGGGTAGAAAAGTCCATGTATGGTCGCAAGTATTTTGGCATTGAACGTTCCACATTTATCATTGACCCTCAAGGAAAAATTCAAAAAATTTGGCGTAAAGTCAGTGTCTCCCAGCACGGCGAAGAAGTCCTCAAAGCTATCCAAAACGTTCAAAAGTAATTTAGCTTACAAAGTCTATTGGAAATACAGATGAGTCTTTTCTCCATCTCGCTCTTCTGTTGTTTACTTGTATCAAAATCAATGATAATTTTTCTAAAATTAATGATTTAGGAATGTAAAGAAAATTAATGATCTGTCATAAACACTTTCCTCTGGTTTTGGCTATACTTTGGGTCAAAGCAATTGCAGCTCAAGACGTTGAATCCCAGGAGATCTCTCCTTCTGCTCCCCCTACCCACGAACAAGCTTCACCTCTCCTATCTGGCAATAGAGGAACGGATACAGAGGAGGACGTTAAGGAATCTGTTTTTGTTCCCCTCATGCAGCCTGAGATGTTTTCTCCTGTGGAAAGCTTAGCTGACTATCTTGCAGTTCCCTACCTCAAACAAGAAAAGGTGCCTCGATATTTTTCTACAATCCTAAGCATTATTCAAAGCAGCATTTTCATGGGTATGTATCTTTACCACCTCAAGAACCCTGACGAATCTCCGAGCGTAAAATTAGTCCAAGATAACTTTTTTTATGGGGCGATTGCCTCTTCAGTAACCTCAACATTTCGATGGGCAAACTGGGGAATACATCGGTACAGCCCCCCAGAAAATCGTCTAAGCTATTTTCAAGGCTATGACCCCTTAAACATCAAGAAGTTAGAGATTGTAGATCTGGCTAATATGCTCTTTATTGCCATGATTCCCCTAACCATAGAAACTTATAGTGTCTCTACGGGCTATTTTGTAACCTGCATTGTCTTTTCGTCCTTAATGACAGTTGGGCTAGGATATAAAGGTGTAAGTTACTTTAAACATCGCCCTACCCCACAGTACTAGCCTCCTTGATAAGAGGCTTATTCTTGCTAAATTTTGTAAATCAACCCAATCTTTGAAAAGGCGTAACTGATCTTATCATGACATTAATAAATTTAACGCTTTTGAAAATAGCACTGAATTTCCTTAATCTATAAGGGTAGACTTTTTTACCATTTTTTCTATTTGATTTGGTAAAAGGTTGTGAACATAGGCTAGGGAAGATTACGTCAATGCTGAAACCTCCAATTCCCATAGATGAAGAAGATAGATTAGAAACCTTACACGGGATGAAACTTTTGGATACACCTCTTGAAGAAGGCTTTGAGAGAGTTACCCGATTAGCAAAAACTATGTTTGATGTTCCCATAGCGGCGATCTCTCTCATCGAGGAACAACGCCAATGGTTTAAGTCCATGCAAGGATTGGATGTCTTGGAAATTTCAAGAGACATTTCCATGTGTTCTCATGCAATTTTACAAGATGAAGTTTTCATCGTTCCTGACACCCTGTCAGATGAGCGTTTTAAAGACAACCCCCTCGTTGAAGATCAGCCTAAAATACGTTTTTATGCAGGCTGCCCTATCAAAGCGGTTAATGGACAAAAACTGGGCACGCTCTGCTTAATTGATAAAAAACCGAGAGAATTCAGCAAGAGTGAATTACTTAGCTTAAAAGATTTAGCTGCTCTTGTAGAACTAACTATGAAAAATCGGCGCATTTCTTACGCTCAAGAAATTCTGATGGACAAACTCAACCAAGCCCGTCTAACAGCGATGATTGATCCCTTAACGCGCCTTTGGAATCGGGAAGGAATGACACAAATTCTGAATTATCAACTTCAAGATCACCATTCCCCCTCATTTGGACTCGCCCTTTTAGACATTGATCACTTTAAAAAAATTAATGATGAGTACGGTCATACCATTGGTGATGAAGCATTGAGAGCGATATCCCAATATCTTTTGAGCTCTTGTCGTGAAGAAGATGCTGTAGGTCGATGGGGCGGCGAAGAATTCATCATTCTCCTTAATGCACAAGATCCGGAGACACTATTACACATCTGTGACCGTATCCGCACAACTTTAGCTGGTATTCCTATATGCGTTGCTGATCAGCAAACCATTAACGTTAGTGTTACCATCGGATTAACATTGGTTGAACCAAGACATGACCTTGATTTAGAGAGCTATATTAAAAGAGCAGATGAAGCACTCTATGGGGGTAAAAATTCCGGCAGAAACCAGGTTGTGATGAGATAGATAAACTCGACCAACCATAAATTTTATTCCTTCTGTCCCTTTTGATCAGCGCCCCCTCTTTCTCACTGAACCAACTCTTCCCCAAGCACCAGATTTTCAGTGACACTGTAAATTTTAAGGCCATTTAGTCGAAACAACCTACTACGAACTGTTGAGCCGTCAAATTGACTTGACCAATGATTAGATTATAATGACGAAGGGCTTTGTGGTATCTGAGCTGTGTTAGAAAACCATAAAACAATGAAATTTTAATAAATATATATACATTGTGTGTTTACTTTTACAAAAAGCCAATGTTAGCTATGGATAATGGCTTAAAACTATTTTTGATTTAGTGATGTTATGAAAAACATACTGCTCGCTACCCTTATATTTGCGTCAATTACACTTTCCATCCGGGCACAAGAAGATACCTATATCACCCCCACATACCTTACCACCTCTCCGCTTAACCATTCCTGGAGAGCTCTCGATTTATCTTCTCAAGAGCAAGAGAACACTAATCATAATGATCTTCCTTTCCTCCAAGACATCGCTCCAAACATCTCTGATGAAGTACGCCTAGAATATCAAACAACGGAAATAATTGGGCGGTATGTGGATACGACCACCATGTTAATTCAAGGAGGTCTTGCTTTAGGATTGTCAATCTATATCTCCTCGTTTGCCTCCAATGAAACCTTGGACCTACTACACAGATTTTTTACCTATGGTACGATGTCCTTTAGTATCAATAGCTCCATGCGCTGGGCGAATTGGTTATTTAACGTTAATCCCTCCAAAGATTCTCCCATTCCTGCCCAGGGTGATATTTTTAACCTTAAAAAGCTTAATTTGATTTCAAATGTAAGTTATTTACTTTTTTATCTGGTCCCTGCTACGTATGATGCCTATCACATCTCATACTCATTGTTCACCGGGATGCTCTTTATTTCTGGTTTATTAACCCTTTGGACTACTTACACAATGGATTCCTATTTTTGACCAAATGATGATTTCATTCCCTTATTTTAAATAGTCTTTCTCTGCCCAACTATGATACAACATCGCTCAAGAATTTTTGACCATAATCAAGCATAAACCACTTAAACTATCCGGGTTTATTGAGAGAGTAGCCACGCTCATGAATGTATCGCAGAAACTCCTTACCTTCTTTCGTGATCACTATAGAGGTACCCATAATGTGGATAAATTTTAAACTCTCTAGATAATTGAGCCACTTTTGGAAAGTCGGTGGGGGTAAATTAGGATAGTGAGTATAGAAAATTTTGAAAACATCTTCCTCGGATAGTTGATGTCGTTCTTCCTGAACCAAGTGTCTGAGTAAATCTAATTGGCTTCCCAAAATTCGTTGAAAACACCGCTCAAAATATAGACAAATATAAGCATCACACAAAAGATCTTGCAACCATACATCCCGCATTGATCCAGGATCTTCCGTTGTCTTTTCTTGCAGAAATTTTTCCAGTGAGGAACGAATCTCAGTTAAAAGATTTTTTCCATGATGCTCTAAAACCTGCTCACTGGTTTGGGGTTGCAACATTAAGGGTTCCTGCACCTTTTCTGTCTTATGTTGTTTAGATAATTCCCCCCACTCCCATTGCTGCAAAATGAGATCTTGAATGGTTTCTACTTTTTCTTGCTGAGGAGGCCCCGGAATTTCCACCCCCGCCTTCGTCACCTTGATTCCCCTTTGACTCACAGCTTTATTAACGGATAAAAGAATCGTTTTCAGCAACGGAGCAAAATACAAAAAGAAGACAATGGTTACCAAAGGCCAAGCAATGGCTTGAAGAAAATCCAGAAGAATTTTTATATTTGATATCATCATCTTTTGTTTCTCTTTTTTGTCCACTTCTTTTTAGAAACTGTCTCACAAGTAGTAAAATGATAAGGTAAACATTTTTAAAACGTCATCACGAGGCCACGGAGTGACCGTGGTGATCCCGTTTTCTGGATTAATTCGTCGCTTTGCTTCTCGCAATGCCTCCCTAGAAAGGCTGGTTTTGGTACTTATGAGACAAGTTCTAAGGACACTACTTTAACAATTTCTACTGAGACTTCTTGCACAATTGAACATAGGAATTTGAGTCAAAAAAAATCGAAAGACCAAGTAGAGTGGGGTAGAGCGTGTTTTACAAGCACCAAAATGTGTCTCCTTACAATCCCAATAGAGAAGCGATGAGACCAAGCCATCCAAAAATTTCCGGGATCAACAAGCCTTGCAACTCTTGCCGGGTTCGTGAGGACAGCTACCCCCATATTCTTTACAACTAATGGGATTGGCTCTCCTTTTGGTGCATGCCCCCTGAAACACAGTTTGAGGACATCCAAAGAATAAATGACACCTGTTTCGGAAAAAACCTATTGGGGAAAGAATGCAGGCCCCATAGGAGCTGGCCTTACTCAAAATAGAATCCCCGTCATCGGCAAACTCGTCATAGTTGAAACAATTCAATGTTTCTATGGTTTTTTGAAATAGGTTTCATGCTTTTCCGGATGCCTCTTTTGCACTTTGCGCTTTTCTCAACAAGGTATTTTAAATTCCATAAGGTTTCTCTTAAACTACCTGCCATTGATGATAGCCCCTGTCAGACAGATTCTATTTTTAACTCTTCTGTCCTTATCCTGACCAAGCCCCCTTAACTTTTTGAAAGAAAGTGAAAACCATCTTTCCCCTTTAGTCTTTAGCCATATAAAAACGCCTTAATATAAACCACCACGATAAAAGATTCACCGTTTTAAAATTGATGCTTCTCCTCACGAACAAACCACCACGTCGAATGAAGGTAAAAAGATGGCATTTATGTTGTTCAGAATCGTAAAAGGATGGCATTTTCCATACGTAACTTTCTGAATATTATGCTCATCTGGATAGGGACAACACGTTACTTCCTGATGAATACATTTAGTTCCCATATGATTATCCATAAAGGTTAGAGAATATGATTTTCCAGCTGATAATTCACATATACCCCGTGGCGTTAACATATCTGTTTCCCCAGAAATGGAGAGCAAACAATTTTCAGAAATCTCATCATCAGGAATTTCCATTTGGACAATGGTGTGACCTGGGATGGATGCAATACCCCACCCATCTTTAAAATTCTTGCCATGACGAGTATCTTTTTTCGTATCGTACAGGCTCGAATCTTTATCCGATGATTTGATGATAAGGACCAAATCTCGACAATTTTGATTATGGATATATAGAGTTGTCTTCGGCGATGCTCTCATTTCCTGAGATAAATCCTCAGCTAATACATAAAGATCAAATAAGAGCAAAGCGCTTAAGATAGCTTTTGAAAAAAGAATGGTAGCTGTAATAAGTTTTTCCACAACTTTAACCTCAATAAATTCTGATTACATAATTAGGAACATTAGCATTAGAACCTGCACACAAGCGCCAAAGCGGGTCACCTTTTGAAGCCATAGCGAGAGACACCCCTAAGAAATCGTCTAAGAATTTCCGAGATCCCGAACCCAACACACGATTCGAGGCTCTTGATCCCCCACCCCATCACAAGAACGAGAATAAATTTTCAGAATAATCCACACCTCTGTGATTCACCAATGCGTCTTCGAGGGCTAATGATTACTACTAAAAACATCCTCATTATTTCCAATTTATAAGATAGGTGACATGAGGACTCTTAATTAGCCCACTAAGTATACAAGCCATTTATTATTCCCCAATAAAAATGACTCTTCAAACCTTAACGAAGCGCCTTTATTCTTAACCCACCATCGTAGATTTCCTCATTTTCCAATTCCATCCTCATCAACGTATAATGCTTCTGAATTGATCATCCCTAAACACGCGGTCCACTTGGTCCTCATGACCTCATAAAGGTTAGATCACAGAAAATCATATAGACATCACGACACTTCATAGTTTGCCGTGAGAACAATGATTCAGGTGTTATTCCTTTTGATCAAGAGAATCGATGAGAATTACTATAACTCTAAAAAGAGCAACTAAATTCAAATAACTTTATCCCTTTAAGTCATTCTTTAGTTAAGACCAACGGATATTTCAATGTGAAAAATACAGATAAATTCACGCTTATATATTATTGAATAAATGATTTTCTTAATTCAGCATCTAGAAGGATTAGAGTTCCCGACTTATTTTGAATTGAAATTCCTATGGCATATAAAACCAACATTAAAAAGCCAGCATCCTCTCTCCTTAAAGGGGCTCATAGAAATTATGGCTTATTGCAAACGATTCAACCTCTTATTAGAGAATTAGCTTTGTGCCATTCGCTGTCTAAGGATGAAGGATCTGTTGACTTGATTGCTTTAAACTACGCCCTTAATTTCATCAATGGTGCGCCTGTTATTGCAGCTTTTCTTGATTTAGATTTTGTTTTTTTAGCCGCCAGCAAACCTTGGCATAAATGGTTTGCCAATTGGTTTATGGACAGAGAAGAAAAAATGGATTCTCTTATGGGGATAAAAATTTTTAAATTTTCTCCTCATTTTCCCTCAACGATTCTAAAAGCAATCGAGCTATCTCGTAAAGGCAAAAACTTATGTTATGATTTTTTAGAAATTGAAACATTTCAACACCATAAAAGATGGATAAAGCTAGAGACTTTTCCATGGGCTGGCCATAAAAAGATTGTCCAAGGAATTGTGGTGTTTTGCGAAGACGTTACTGAACAACAAAAATTATTGTTTGATAATCAAAACCTTCATCATACCAATGAAATGCTTCAAAACTTTTCTTTAATCTTCTCCCATGACTTGATTCAACCCTTGCGTCAAATTTATAACCACACCTATTTCCTTGAAGAGTATATACGACAAACGTTTAGCCCAGATCATCCTTTAGGAGATCTTTTTGATCCCATAAAAAAATGTGTGAATCGCGCTAAAAATTTATGCGAAGGTATTGTTTTTTATTGTCGGCATGGGGACCTTACCATCAACCCTGAAGAAATCAGATTATCCGAAATTTTAAAGGATATTTCTGAAACTTGTTTTGAAAATACAAATATTACTTTTAAGAACTTAACCGACCCTGAATTAAGACTGATGGCGAACAAAACATCTATTCTCCAACTTTTCCAAAACTTACTCGACAATGCCATTAAACATGGAAATGCTGAATTTCCCATCATCACCCTACAAGCGAGAAAAATTAAAAGAGGCTTCTACAAATTTGATCTTCATAACAATAGTTACTGCCCTAAAAAGGTAAAACGAAAGAAAATTTTTGATGCTTTCGAATCTTCTAAATGTAATGGTGCTGGCTTAGGTCTCATGATTTGCAAAAAAATTGTTACAGCTTATGGGGGCACTATAGTCTTTAAGTCGTCACCCCACAACGGAACCACAGTCAGCTTCACCCTACCTTCCTGTGGTCCGCATGAGCAGGAAGACGAACAATATCTACCCAGTAAGATAAAGTCCGATGAATCTGATCACAAAATTCTTGAAACAAAAAAGACTTGCGAATGAAGCCACTGGCTTGGAGATGGTAAGATTTGGCAATATCATCTTCACTAATGCTGCTGGTGAGAACGATGACAGGGATAGAATGCAATAGGGGACGTTTTTTAATATCCTGCAGAATATCAAATCCCTTTAGTGTGGGCAGATTTAAGTCCAAGAAAATAATATCTGGCTTTAGAAAACTGGAGAATCCTTGTTCTTGTAAGCTTCGAAAGAAATTTGTAATTCCTGATTCATCTTTTAAGACATAAACATCTATATCCTTTGAAAAGCTTTCAATGGATTTTCGAAAGAAAAATTCATCATCTGCGTTATCCTCAATGAGCAAAATCTTATAATTATTGGCATGAGGATCTTTTTCATCTTTATGAAATCCATCAAAAAAGCAGGCAATATCAATTTTTAACATTTCTGCTAGCTGATAAAGCATACCTGCAGAAATTTTGTTCGTACAATTTTCATACCGTTGCAGTTGTTGCAAAGAAATATTGAGCTTGGCTGCAAGCGTCTTTAAAGGCCAATTCATCTTATTACGATAGTACCTTAGTTTTCTAGCCACATAATGGTCTATTTCATGCATGGCCCGCTCCATAGTTTATGCTATAAAATTTTATTATTTATATTTTTTGTACTAATTTTAATCAACAATAAAAATTTCTTTAAATCAACTCAAAAATCTCTTTTCTCTTACTCTCTCTCACTAGATCACTAGAACCTGCCTCATAAGCACCAAAATAAGCGTAACTTTGAGGCAACTGCATAGAGGTAAAGTGACAAAACAATCCAAAATTCCTAGATCCTCGAACTCTGCACTCCATGCAGGATTTGTGAGAACAACGGACGAAACATTTTTATGAAATCTTATGAGCCAGATTATAGACATTCATTAAACGGGTTATTTTTACTGGGTTTGTTTTCTTCGTATAATTCATTAATACGATCACGAATATTAAGTCTTGAACCATAATTAATGACTAATGAAGCCTACTTTTCTGCCCTCTTAACCTGAGATATTAACCTATGATATCATCGATTATTTTCGTTAGTTTAGAATCCCTTACCCCATTTATAACAAGTTGAAATTTTAAACAGTTTTCTCATAGTTTTTATCTATTTTAGAGAACAATAATGAAATGACCATGGGTCCTAAGATGTGTTTTCAAGGATGCTACCCACTAAAATCGACGGAGAATGATATGGATTTTTTTAGACTTGACCACTTTGGATTTTCTCAAAAACGGAATCTCTTTTTTTACCCCCTATCCTTTAAACCAGGAAACATGAATCACTCCGTTTTAGCGGATAAACATTCACTTTTAAACGCTCACTATTATTATGCTTTTAGCGAAGTTCCTCTGCCCAAAGCGCCTAACTCTAATAGGTTTAGTGAGACATGTTACGATGGACCTACTGGGGTATGAATACAGATGGGATTCTTCACCTTTTGGGATTTAAGTATAGACCACTCAGGCATGACTAAACTCAAAGCGATTCACAAATTATCCCACCTTAATCCGAGGAGAAAAAAATGAAAAAAAATCCTGTAATTAAGATTTTTTTGTATACATGGGCAGGAATGATTACCTTTGCACACGGATCTGTTGCTGCGAATCTTACCATTAAAAATGATGATACAGCAAATGTGGAAATTGTTATCCAACCAGGGGAAGGGACAACCTTTGCCAGCTCACCAGAAATTCGACGAACTCTAGCCCCCGGCAAAGAGGAAAAGATGACTGTCACCAGTGCTGACATGGGGGGAGCTGCTATATTTTCTATTAAAGGCATTGGAACCATGCCCACTCTGACGGGTAATGTCTGTCATGAATTATCGATTAATAAAAATTATCAAGTGACGTTTTCACCTAAAACGTTAGGAGGAATCAGTTGCCATCATCAACCCCTACCGTCCGCCGAAAAAGAATCTAAAAAATAGTCAAAAGAAATTGTAGGGAAAAACAGTTTGATGAAAAGAAAGCTCACAAAGTTATTTTAAATGGTTTTTTTATTCAAAAGAGGGGAGAGTAACACTCCCTTCCCTTTATATTCAGCCATTAATTGAATGAGACAATAGATAACATCTTTGCACCATATTTAAAGTGAAATTGTCCTATTAGAAAAACAACGTATTCACAAATTATTGAATTGGAAAACTAATCCATTATCACTTATTTTTAAGCCACTCCCTTTGATTGTTTCATGTTTCAGATTTGTAGGCAAAGCTGTAAGTTTTTTTGCTGAAAAGGCCAGAGAACTCGTTGACAAAAAGTTATAAATTGACTCAGCATCAATGATTTTTCTAATTAGAATAAAACGTCTGATAAAACATTTGAGGAGAATTACACCCAAGTTAAACACACGTTGAGAGTCCTGAGATCGGCCTTTCAGCCGCATCCAAGGATCTTGAAGACTGAGACCTCCTTAGGATCTCCTTAACCCTCCATTAATCTGTCTAGGTTACGATGAAGATAGAAAGATCTTGATTTGGCCCCCAACACCATAACTCTACACTTATGGTTCTTGTCTCTGTGCTTGATGAATTCGGCCTTGCCCATGGAACCGCCAACACAATACCATACAGATCATGGAGATTTATCTCCGTAAGAGAAGCACCAATCCGAATGGCAGAAGATCCAAACCCTGTACCAATCTTATCAGAGGGATCCTACTCCCGCGATCCGAGGTGAGATCATTCGTGATCTCAATTTCCTCCTCCGCACCTATAACCGTGATTCAAATCAGATTCAGGAAGGCTTGACCATGGCTCAGACTTTAAAGGCAACGAGCTTGGCTTTACGTCTTGAGCAGTACAACAGTCCAAGAGATTATGGGGATTTCCATGTCCTACCCCAAGAGATGCTCGAGCTGATCATCCAAATTCTGTCGGATAAAGAGAACATACAAGATTTATACCATATACTTAGCCTTAATAAGACTTTTCATAACACTATGGCATCGGCTCTGTTGCATCTTGATCTATCCCGTTATTGCGAAAATCGTTGATCTATTCCCGAACCTGGCCTCCCTGAACTTACGTGGCACTCAAATCCAGGATGCAGGATTAAGGCATCTCAAGAGCTTAGCAAACCTGAAAACTCTGAACTTACAAGGTACTTGAATCACCGATGAAGGCAAAGATTTGCTCAGGAAAGCTTTACCCAAGGCAAGGGGTATAATTTGAGAGATGATCATTGGTAAAACTCAACTTGGTCAATCTCCTGGAAAAGCTCTATTTTTCTATTAAGGTAATGGGTCGTGGTTTGATATGTACGTAAAATACTCCTTAATCTTTCAAGACCTAGGAAACTGGGATTGAAATTCACATCCATCATCTGGCTCAATGATATGAATTCAAAAGAGGAAACAGCTTAAAATACCATCTAGGTTAGCCTGCAATTAACTGTGTCATGGCCCAAGAATGGATATGAATTTTAATTCTCCTTATGACCAGAACAAACTTAACCCCAGATACCTTTAATTATTTGGTCTTAAAGCCATCAAAATCACGGACTCAACATGCTCTTTGAAGGTCAGATAAAAAATTAATGACAATTATTTAAGAATTTCTTTTGGGTTATTGCGACTTGCTCCCCTATAATCTCCATAATTCTTCAATGATCAATGAAATATCGTTTGACTTTTTCTTTATATATGGGCATTTATCAAGCATGAGATGGGTCAAAATTTAGGGCCACATAAGCAGCTTTTTAAGAGCAAGCCAAGCCCGTAACTTTCATAAGATAGTGTTGTTCGTGTTAATTAGTGTAAAACGAAACCCTTTCTTTTTTCTTTTTTCCAAACCAGCAGACCCATGTCTGGCCCACACTTACGCTTCAATAACAATACAACACTTTTTGATGCCTTAAGGTTTTCTTCATGGTAAATGAACACCGTCCCGTTTCCTCTACTTCCATTCCTAAAGCCATTTGGCTTTTAGGGGTTGCTGTCTTTTTTGTCAATCTTTCTTCTGTTATGATTCGCAGTCTTTCTGCAGTTTACATGAAAACCATTTTAGGGGTTGGGATCAGCTGGATTGGACTTGTAGAGGGTATTTTAGAAGGGCTATCTTTCTTGATGAAAATGATGTCCGGGGTGTTCAGCGACTACTTGCGACGGCGCAAATTCATCATTGTTCTCGGTTATAGCTTTATGATGATCAGCAGACCGATTATGGCCTTATTTGCGACCCTGCATGCGGTTATCTTGGCCCGAACACTGGATCGTCTCGGCAATGGCATTCAAGCTTCTCCAAGAGACGCTCTGGTCGGAGATTTTGCTCCTAAAGAAATTCGTGGTGCTTGTTATGGGTTGCGCATTAGCCTTGGCACAGCTGGATCCTTTATGGGAGCGTTGTGCGGCTTGATATTGATGTACATGCATAATGATGACTACCAAAGAGTCTTCTTACTTGCTGCCATTCCTGCTGCCATTGCTGTCTTGATTATGGTGTTGTTTATTAAAGAACCCGAGCAAAATCTTCACCCCCAAGACAAAAAACCTCGTCACCCAATTCATTTCTCTGATATTCCTCGCCTTGGACAGCGGTTTTGGCTTTTGATGATCGTTGTTGGCATTTTTATGATCGCGCAATTGGGAGAAGCCATCATGATTCTCCACGCCCATGAGAATTTTGGTTTATCTGGCAAAAACATCCCTCTGATTTTGCTTATTTATAATTCTACTTATTCAACGGCTTCTTATCCCGCTGGTATTTTGTCCGATCGATGGGGGCGTTATCCAGTTCTTGCTATCGGCTTTTGCTTTCTCATTATTGGCGATATACTGCTTGCCCATGCTTTGAACTTAACTATGGTCTTTATTGGTGTTGCTTTATGCGGTGTCCAAATGGCGATTACTCAAAGCATCTTTATGTCTCTTGTAGCCGACAGCGTGCCTAAAGATCTACGTGGTACAGGCTTTGGCGTATTCTATGTGGTGTGTGCTTTATCCGTTCTCATTTCCAACAGTAGTGCCGGACTGGTAGCCGAACTTTACGGAGAGGCTATGGCGTTCATCGTCTCCATGTTGATTGCTCTCTTAGCCTTGGTTATTTTATTTTTCATTCGTCCTAAAAAAGGTGCTCAAGTCCTCGAAACCCATTAAGGAGATTTATTAGTTTGGCCATCGTAGCTCCCATGATGCGCTGGTTGGCTTTGAGTTGCATCATTGTCTGGAGCTGTGAACGCCTCTAGCCAAAGGCCCTTGGCGACAGAAATGGTAAATCGTAAATTTAAAGATTTCCTTATATAGAACGTCCCCACTTCAAAGGATTGCGACAGGAAATCGGTGACGATTTAAAGCTTGGATAAAGGACACGACTGTACAACCTTTATTGTTTTTACTTCTTATCCCTTTTCTTACCCCTTGTTACCTTGACGGAGCGGCCTTAATCAATACAATTACCTCTTGTATAGTCTATAATAGTTTAACTTTTGTGGCTATAAATACAAAAAAGTATAACTTTTATTGATGTTAATACAAAATAGTTGTACTTATTTGGAGCATGAGGAGTAAAATATGTTAAAGCGTTTTTTAGATTTAGGTTTACCTTAAGGGAAGAGTTTATTTCTCTGGGGGGCAAGAAAAACAGGGAAATCTACATATTTGAAGGATAATTTCCCCCCCCAGCCTTTGGATTGACCTTCTGAAAAACAATGTATTTTTAAGGTATAATAGAAAGCCCCATCTCCTCAGAGAAGAAATCATTGCCCAATACCCTGACGAAGTTCCACATCCCATTGTGATTGATGAAATTCAAAAGATCCCTCAGCTTTTAGACGAAATTCACTGGTTAATCGAAAACGGGCCTAAAAATTGCTCTTTTATTCTCTGTGGCTCCAGCTTAAGACGTTTAAAACATGGAGAGGCAAACCTTTTGGGAGGACGTGCTTGGCGCCAGAACTTTACCCCCCCCTATGCTTCCCTGAATTTCCTAAATTTGACTTAAAGCGAATCTTAAACCACGGTTTACTCCCATCCCATTTTGTCAGAAAGTCAACCATCAAGAGAGATGGAAGGATATTTAGCTGATTATTTAATCCCAGAAGTTCAGTGGGAAAGTCGCATTCGTCAACTGGATGCTTTTGGTCGTTTCTTAGAAGCGGTAGGTTTTTCTAATGGAGAACTTATGAACTACTCGAACATCGCCAGAGAAACTGGGGTAAGCGTAAAAATGGTACAAGGATACGTTGAGCTATTAGTAGATATGTTGATTGGACATCTTGTTTTCCCTTTTACCAAAAGCGAGAGTCGTCAACTGATTGTGAGCTCTCCAAAATTTTACTTCTTTGACACAGGCATCGTTCGATTTTTAAGAGGAAATGCTCTCATCGAGTCTCTTAAAGGAGTAGAAGCAGGCCACGCCTTTGAACATTATCTCTTTCTAGAACTTCTCGCCTACAAAGAGTTAACCCAGTCAAAATTTGACATTAAGTATTGGCGAACAAAATCTGGACTTGAGGTTGATTTCATTTTAGCCAGGGGAAATATTGCGATTGAGACAAAAAATCTCCAGTACCATTGAACGCCGAGACATTAAAGGGATCATCAAATTTTCAAAAGAACATCGCCCGTTAAGAAGTATTGTCGTCAGCCTTGAACCACGCAAACGCATTATGATGGTTGAGGATGTCAAGATCGAAATCTTCCCAGTAGAGGAGTTCTTGAACGATCTTTGGAACCACAAAATTCCATTCCAACGTTAATTTAATTACTCAGAAAATTCGTAATACTTTAATAACCTAACCCTGTATGTTTATAAAGGGTTAGATTAAGGTTAAGAAAGTCTGTGCAGTGCCCGGGCCTTAATTTAAACGAGGAAAAAAGGATTATTCGGCTTCCTTGGCAGCATACATAAGATAGTTCACATCTAAGTCTTGGCCCAAAGACCATGACCACTGAAAAGGGTTAAATTCCATTCCTTGAATTGACTGTATTATTAACCCTGTTTGGCGAACATAATCTGCCAATTCAGCAGGCGTTATAAATTTCTCCCATTGATGGGTACCTCGAGGTACCCACCGCAAGATATATTCAGCTCCCAGGATCGCCATCACATAAGATTTCCATGTACGATTGAGCGTTGAGAGAATCAGACATCCACCGGGACGAACCAGACGTGCACATTCCTGGACAAACAAACCCACATCAGCTACATGCTCGACAATTTCCAAGGCCAGAACAACATCAAAAATCTGCCCCTCTGCCACCAGGTCAGAACTGGAAGCCACCCGATAATCAATGGATAAATTCATTTGCTTTGCGTGATGACTGGCGACTGCAATGGTTTGCTCGCCTGCATCCACACCGATAACCTTTGCCCCAAGACGTGCAAGGGGTTCACAAACAAGACCTCCTCCACACCCTAAATCTAGAATAGATACGCCATCAAGGAGAGAAGATCGATGGCTAGGTATGGCGAAATGAGATAAAATAACATCACGAATAAACTGAATTCTGGTTGGGTTCAACTGATGAAGAGGCTTAAAGGGACCCGTCTCATCCCACCATTCAGCGGCTAGACGATCAAAATTGTGAATTTCTTGATAATTTATGGTGCGATCGCTGGTGTGTTGCTGATTCATTCCCTTGCACAACCCCTGTTAAAATGTGTAAGAATGTCCTTATCTTAACTGTAACTTGATTAATCTTGCAGGAAAAATTGTGCGCATTGTCCAAAAATTTGGGGGAACTTCGGTTGCTGACATTGCTCGACTCGAAAAAGTAGCCTTAAAGGTCAAGCGAGAAATTGATGCTGGCCACCAAGTCATCGTTGTGGTGTCTGCTATGGCTGGGGTAACGAATCAATTGGTTAGTTACACCAAAGCTTTATCTAATGGTCTACCAACGCCAGAACACGATGCCGTTCACTCAACCGGAGAACAAATCACCAGTGGCCTTTTAGCTTTAGCCCTGCAACAGATAGGCATTCCTGCACGTTCTTTTATGGGATGGCAAATCCCCATCATAACTGATGATTGCCACACTAATGCTCGTATCCAAGATATCCCGACAGAAAACTTAGAGACTTGCTTAGCTCAAAACATCACACCAGTCATCTCAGGGTTCCAAGGCATAACCAAAGATCAAAGAATTACAACCTTGGGACGCGGAGGATCGGATACAACTGCTGTGGCTATTGCCGCTGCTCTTCAGGCTGATCGCTGTGATATTTATACCGATGTGGAAGGTGTTTTTACTGCCGACCCTCGGATTGTCCCTAATGCACGCAAGCTGAAGGAAATTAGTTATCAGGAAATGCATGAGTTGGCAGCTCAAGGCGCCAAGGTTCTACACACCCGATCAGTAGAAACAGCTATGGCCCACAATGTCTGTGTGCGTGTTTTATCCAGTTTTGTAGAATCTCCCGGCACTCATATGGTATCAAAGACCGAAAATACCCACAAATTAAGTGGCATTGCCCATAATTCTGATTGGACTTTGATTAAGCTTTCCTCTATCAGTCAGCCGTTAAAAACCATTCGCCAACTGGCCAGTCAGTTTGAAAAACAATCAATAAATCACGATATGTTTGTTTTCACCGATACGGATCCCCAAGTGCTGAGCTTTACCATTGCAAAAGGAGATCTGGCTAAGACAATCCAAGCGGTAGAGGAAACGCTGCCCCAATTCCAACCTCATCATCTTGAAATTGAGACAAACATTACCAAAATAACCCTTGTAGGCTTTGGAATGATCACACCACATGGTCACAACCAAAGAATTTTTGAATTCCTTAACAACAAAAAAGTAGTTCATTCCTTGGTTGCCAGCTCCAACCTAAAGACAAGTATTGTGGTGTCAGACTTTTTGTCTGAACATATAATTAGAGAATTACATAACCATCTTGAGTTAGATAAGGAGTATCAATCTTGGCATTAGAACAACTCTGGCAGCGAGGATGTGAATTCCTAGGCACCCAATATGCGATTTTAGGGGGTGCAATGACATGGGTTTCCGAGAGAAATCTCGTTGCTGCTATTTCTAACGCAGGTGGTTTTGGCGTCATTGCCAGCGGTGCAATGCCGCCTGAAATCTTAGACGCTGAAATTGAGGCCACGGAAAAGCTCACCTCGAAACCATTTGGGGTGAACTTGATCACCATGCATCCCCAGCTCATGGACCTTATTGATGTCTGTTTAAAGCGCAATGTAAGCCATATTGTCTTGGCCGGAGGATTACCTCCCTCTGACGCCATTCAAAAGATTAAGGCTCAAGGCATTAAGCTTTTATGTTTTACGCCCACAGTAGCCTTAGGTCATCGGCTTGTTCGACAAGGAGTAGATGCGCTTATTATAGAAGGCAATGAAGCTGGAGGCCACGTAGGGCCAGTTTCCACCAGCGTATTGGCTCAAGAAATCCTGCCGAACATTAAAGATGTTCCTATATTCGTTGCTGGGGGTATTGGTCGTGGTGAATCCATTGTCACGTATTTAAAAATGGGTGCAGCAGGATGCCAGTTAGGAACCCGTTTTGTTTGCGCAACGGAATGCCAAGCCCATCCTAACTTTAAAAAAGCTTTCTTGAGAGCTCAAGCTCGTGATGCTGCTGTATCTGTTCAGCTGGATCCCCGGTTTCCAGTCATCCCTGTGCGTGCCTTAAATAACGAAGCGTTTTATCAGTTTATGGCCTTTCAAAAAGAAATGATTGAAAAAGTAAACTCAGGACAAATCCCCCTTGACCAAGCTCGTCTTGAAATCGAACACTTTTGGGGAGGGGCGTTGCGTCGCGCTGTGGTGGAAGGAGATGTGGTTCACGGCTCACTTATGGCGGGTCAGAGTGTAGGCATGGTTACAAAAGAACAGCCAACTGCAGAAATTATCCAAGAATTGATCAAGCAAGCTGAAGATTTTTTAAAAGCTGAACAATGTGCAGCTTAAATAAATTAAGGGGGGATTTAACCCCCTCCCACTAAAACAACCAGCAGCATGCGTTCATTTTTTTAGCTTTTTTCTTAAATTCACCCGAGGCCACGACCAGATGAGCGGTTTTTTTATCCAAGTCCTTGATCTTATCGCCTCGCACTATCAATTTCTCTATATCTTCAATCAAGACCTGTTTCGTTTCTGTGAGCTTTTCCTGCGCTTGATGAATTTTGTCAGCTTTTAGCTTGACTCCATTAAACATTTGCAGCAAGTCAGATATGTCCTTGTTGGCCGGTTGCACCATTTGAGCCACTGTGAAGAGCATCTCACAAGAAAGATGACTGGGATATAAGGGGTTCATTATAGCTACATAAAGACGCGAATTTTGCCGCAGAACATGACAGGAGACCACATCTTCAAATATATATTTTTTCATCTTGTGATTCTTTTCTTGAAGGAACAATCTGACCATCCATTGCCCTAAAAGGTTTAAAGATTCTTGAACGCTCCCTGTGGCCAACCAACTCACCCCAGTTAAATCATAAAAGGAGGTTTGAAGCTTTGCCGGGGGTGGAGAATTAACATCCGTCATCGGATCTAGTTCATGGATTTGAAAACCAAACAAAGGGTGTTTTACGGTCAAGTAGGGTTTAGCTTTTTCTAATAAGCCTCTCATTTCTTCGGCATCCTCAAAGAATTGCGAATTTTCCACAGAGTGCCCAGGATGAAACATTAAAAACAAGATGAGGATCATTTTCAAAAAGCGAGATGAAGACATTTTATGCAACCCCATATGTACGAGAAGACCTTTATTATCCTAAAATGGTCTTTGCTATAACTCAAGCCGCCTTAGCCAACGAAGTAACCTTCCAAACCTGCTGGAGTCCATGGATGAGCTGATCGATATGATCTTTAGTGTGCGCAGGTGTAACAGTAATTCGAAGACGCTCTTGACCTACGGGAACAGTCGGATAATTGATAGGTTGGGCATAAATTTGATGTTCATGGAGCAAACGGTCGCAAATCTCCTTACACAATTTCGCCTCGCCAACAATAATAGGCACAATATGACTATCACTAATGCGATGAGGGATAGGTGTTTTGCTCAAAGCTTCTTTAAACTGGTTCACTCGTTGCCAAAAGGCTTGGCGAATCTTACCATCTCGTTGCAAGATTTGCACCGACGCTTGGGCAGCAAGCGCAGTTGCGGGAGGCAATGACGTGGTAAAAATAAACCCAGAAGCGTGACTTCGAACAAAATCTACCAACTTGGTGGAACTGGCAATGTAACCGCCCACTACCCCATAAGCTTTAGCAAAATTGCCCTGGATAACATCAATGCGATGATCCAAACCCCATTGAGATGCAACCCCAGCACCAGTTGGACCATACATGCCCACAGCGTGGACTTCATCAATGTAGGTTAAGGCATTAAATTCTTCAGCTAAGTCACAAATGCTCTCAATGGGAGCAATATCACCATCCATAGAATATACGGAGGTAAAAACGATCATTTTGGGCGTTTGGAGAGGAAGACTTGCCAATTTTTCCCGTAAATCGTGTAAGTCGTTATGACGAAAGATGATTTTTGGAGCTCTGCTGGCACGGATACCTTGAATCATGGAGGCATGGTTCTTTTCATCACTTAACACAACACAACCAGGAATTTTGCTCGCTAATGTGGAGATGGTTGCTTCATTAGCAATATAGCCTGAGGAAAAAATTAAGGCTCTTTCTTTGTTGTGATGTTGAGCAATGGTCTCTTCTAACATCACATGAGGATGGGATGTTCCTGAAATATTCCGGGTTCCCCCTGAGCCCGCACCATAATGGGAAGCCCCTTGAATCAACGTTTCAATGACTTTCGGGTGATGGCTCATTCCTAAATAATCGTTGCTACACCAAACCACAACTTTTGTTTTTTGACCTTCATGATGCCACCAAGCATAGGGTGCTTCGCCCACAATCCGCTCCAAGTCGGCAAAAAAACGGTATCGACCCTCTTGGTGCAATTGGTTAATCTGGTCTATAAAAAAATGATCATAATTCATTTTGTTTAAGTTGTTTTGATCTGCAACACATAAGTGTACTATAACCAAAAAGAACCTCAGATTGGAATGGCAAAGGTGACGCAGGCGTGCAAACCCAATTAGAAAATCTTCATGACTTACCAGAAAACCCCATTCTTTCAGTCAAAGAAATTTCTCTGGCTTTAAAGAAGACAGTCGAGCAAACCTATGGCTATATCCGGATTCGGGGTGAAGTTTCTGGTTTAAAGCGTCATACCTCAGGCCATTTGTATTATGCGTTAAAAGATGAAGAAGCTGTCCTAGATGCAGTCTCTTGGCGTGGTTCTTACAACCATTCTCCTGTGGCGTTGGAGGATGGTCTAGAGATTATTGCCCTTGGACGTCTCACCACTTATCCTGGGCGCTCTAAATATCAAATGGTGGTTGAGCGTTTTGAAGCATCTGGACAGGGTGCACTGTTAAAATTATTAGAAGAGCGCAAACAAAAATTAGCCGCCGAAGGGTTGTTTTCTCCTACACGAAAAAAACCTCTTCCTCGATTGCCACAAACGATAGGTGTCATCACCTCACCCACAGGTGCAGTTATTCGAGATATTCTGCACCGTATTGAAGATCGATTTCCTTGCCATGTGGTCGTCTGGCCCGTCTTAGTTCAAGGGACTGGAGCTGCAGAACAAATTTCTACTGCTATTCAAGGGTTTAATCAAAGCCCCCAAAAACCTGATGTCCTTATTGTGGCTCGGGGAGGTGGAAGCATAGAAGACTTATGGGCATTTAACGAAGAGATTGTGGTGCGCGCTGCAGCACTCAGCACTATCCCTCTCATTTCTGCGGTAGGACATGAGACCGACACCACTTTAATTGATTATGCCGCAGATGTACGTGCTCCCACACCTACCGCAGCGGCAGAGCTCGCGGTTCCTGAAATTGCTACCTTGCGTCAAATGACTAAAGAGCGGGAACAACGCTTAACCATAGCCATTGATAAACACCTCCAGCATGTGAGCCTTCACCTATCCGTAGCTGCACGTGGTTTAATTCATCCAAAAAATTATTTGGAAGATCGTCTCCTTAAAGTCGATGATTTGACGGAACGCCTACAAAGAGGGGTGGTCACCCTCCTATCCTTTATGACCCAGAAAAGCACTTCGTTAGGCAACACGCTTCGGCGTCCTGATGAAATCATTTACCAAGCTCATCTCCAATTGGATCAATGGAATCAGCGCTTGGAACGCTCATTTACGGTTTATATGACCACAATCACCCAAAACTTTGATCAACTTGACTTACGCTTAAGGCAAGCTTCTGTCGAGAAAGTACTCGAGCGAGGATTTTGCCTTGTCCTTGATGCCTCAGGTCGCCCTATTGCTTCAGAAAAACAGGCTCCTGCTCAAGAGCCATTCACTCTTAAGTTTCATGATGGCACGGCTCAAGTCATCCGTCATCGTCCCCCCATTCAGCCAAGGTTGTTCTAAATGCTCAAAGATGCCATTGATTTTCACAAAATCAACTCTGTCCTTATTGTTAAACTTCGTCATCATGGCGATGTTCTCTTAACCTCTCCTGTCTTTCAAGTCCTCAAAGAGAACTTCCCCCATCTTCAATTGGACGCCCTTGTTTACTTGGATACAGCTCCCATGCTGACTTTGAATCCTTATATTGATCAGATCCACACCATTGATCGGAATTGGAAGAAACAAGGTTTGGTTTTTCAATTAAAGAGCGAATATCACCTGATGAAGACTCTCCTTTCTCGGCAATATGACCTCATCATCACCTTAACTGAACATCACCGTGGTGCCGTGCTTGCCAGATTTTTACGTCCTACATTATCTGTAGCGCCTAAAGGGCGCAAAGGTGCCTTTTTTCAAAAGTCTTTCACCCATCTCTTTCCTGTTCTTAAGGGCAATAGCCGTCACACTGTCGAAATGCATCTGGATGCCCTACGACGTCTAGGGCTGACCATCACTCCTCCGCCCTTACGTTTTGTCCCAGGAAAAGAGGCTTACGATAACGTGGATCGGTACTTGGCTGAGCATGGACTCAAAGAGAACAGCTTTTTACTCTTTCACCCCACCTCTCGATGGTCCTTTAAAACCTGGAATGTGGATCAAACGAGCCAATTGATTCAACACCTCAACCTGGACAATTATCCCATTGTGATCACAGCCGCTCCCGACAAACAAGAGTTGGCGTTCGTCAGTCAGCTGGAAGAGCAATGCCCAGGGCAATTCATCAATATGGCTGGCAAACTCTCTTTAAAAGAACTCGGTGGTATGATTGATAGATCCAGGCTTTTTATCGGATTTGATTCCGTTCCAGCCCACATATCTGCCGCCATGCAAACGCCCGCCATCGTCCTCTTTGGCCCTTCTGGAGAGCATGAATGGCATCCTTGGCAATCGCCCCATCGTCTCTTAGTCTCCCCTATTTCCTGTCGCCCCTGCGGTCAAGCCGGATGTGGCAATGGGTGGCAGAGTGACTGTTTGAGACAAATTTCTATCCTTCAAGTGATTCAAGAAGTGAAAACCTTATGGCACGCTTAGCTCTGATTCGCCAAAAATACAATCCAGCAGGCGGGGCCGAGCGATTTGTCAGTCAAGCCTTAGCCCATCTCTCGACCCAAGACCTCGCCTTGACCCTGATTACCCGTCAATGGCACGCTATGGATACCATTGAGTGTGTGCAACTCAACCCCTTTTATTGGGGAAGTCTATGGCGCGATTGGTCTTTTAGCCGCGCCGTTCAAAAGCATCTGGCCACCTCATCCTACCATCTTACCCAAAGCCATGAACGTATCCCAGGCTGCACCCTTTACCGAGCAGGCGATGGGGTTCACCGGGTATGGTTAAATCATCGACGTCGGGTTCTCTCAAAATCCAAAAAACTTTTACTCTCCTTGAATCCATACCATCATTTTGTTTGTCGCCAAGAACGTCTATTATTCTCCTCGCCTATCCTTCAAAAGGTGATTTGCAATTCTAAGATGGTGAAAGGAGAAATCATGGAGCATTTTGGTTTATCGGAGGATAAACTCGAGATTATTTACAATGGAGTGGATTTAAATCAGTTTAACCCTTCGGTGCACTCCCATCGATCCTCCATACGATATGCTCTTGGCATTGCCCAAGATGCTCCAACCCTTGTTTATGTGGGCTCAGGGTTTGAACGCAAAGGGGTAGGTATGGCTTTAAAAGCCATTGAACCATTCCCTAGTATTCACCTTATTGTCGTGGGGGGCGATAAACGCATGGCTCATTTCCAAAGACAGGCTGATTTAAAACGGGTTCATTTTACCGGACCCCAAGGCGATGTTCGCCCTTATCTTGGGGCCAGTGACGGATTCATCCTACCCACTCTTTATGATCCATTTCCCAATGCAGCTCTTGAAGCGTTGGCGTGCGGTCTTCCCGTTTTAACCACAAACAGTTGTGGAACGGCTGAGCTTTTACAGGAAGGAGTGACAGGCTATGTCCGGGATGCTCTTGATGATCAAGGCTTCATCCATGCCGTCAATCATTGGCATTCTCAAACCTTTTCACCCCAAATGATCCATCAATCCGTTACCCACCTTTCCATGGAGAAAATGCGCGATCAACTGCTTACACTGTATAAGCAGATAATTTCAGGACATTAAGAAGTAAATAAGATGAATCCAATCCTTGGCTGAAATCCTGAATACCACAAACAAATGATCTGTGAACGAAAGAAATGATTTTATTTTTATAAAAATTACAAATATTATTGTATTTATAGAATTTTATTACAAAAGGTCGGTGTCATATGAGCAAAACAATCATATCCTTGGTCTTCTGGGTTTTGACGTGCTCATCGAAGGTATTAGCAACGGACGATGTAAGTGTTGAATCCGATTACGCAAATGGAATAGAGATTGTAACCATTCACATTGCAGGTCAAGAGAGACCCCCTGTCATTACCCAAGAAGAAATTAATTCCGCTGTATCACAAATCTCTCAAGCAGAATCCTTGGACCAATTGCACCAAGTAGTCAATAACTTAAGAACATCCTTACCCTGCCCTACTTTATCGACATTTATGACAGATACAGAGATAAGAAAATACCCTCATTTGGAACAAGTAATAGAAGCCCTTTGGGATCGGGAATGTAAAATTCAACAAAGAGGCCGCTATCGTCCAAGTGGCATGCAAAATTTTATGTTTTCGACACAATCTGGTATGTATGGAATGTTCTATGGCTTGCACCAATTATTTCAGATTCTTTTGAATAAGTAAGATTATGTTGTGAATTAAGGACTTGAACAACACTGCCCACAAACAAACCTTTTTACTCGCATTTATTCAAAATAATATCAAAGATGGGATGCTCGAGGGGGGGTTGAACTTCATGGCGATTGGTCGACAGTTCAGCTTCATAAATGAGAATATCGTCAGCCCCTTCTTCCCCTTGTTCCCAAAAGACTTGAGTCGGCACTTGATAATCGCCGTTGGGGCGTAAGGGATGTTTTTCTCTCCAGCATCCCAAAGGCACTATACGTAAATCATTGATTTTAAGGCTGGCATTCAGGGGAATGGACACATTCTGTCTTTGGCCTGTTACTTTATTCAACAAGTAATAGTGAACTGTTTTATAATCGGGATCCGTCCCTTCTTCTGCGATCAAAGGAACTGCGCCAAAAAAAACGAAGATTGCCCAAGAAACCTTCCAATAACCCATTTGATTACTTTTGGTGATTCACAGGTGGAGATTGGTCCTCTTTATCATCCGATTTGCTAAACATAAATTTGCCAATCAAAGATTCCAAGCTCACCGCCGACTGAGTAAAGTTAATGGTATCTCCAGGCTTTAAATTATCATCAGCTCCACCAGGCACCAAAGCCACATATTTGCCTCCCATAAAACTCTCGCTGATAATTTCAGCTATTGTATCAGTGGGAAGATGAATATCCTGATAAACCCTTAATTTCACGACCGCCATGTAAGAAGCAGGATCAATCGTGATGCCTTCCACGATACCTACTTTAACGCCACTAACTCGGACATCATTCCCAAGGGTGAGACCATCAATGCGATCAAATTTTGCCGTTAGTTCATACCCTTTTTTTCCGTGAGTAGCATCAGATCGGTAAGCAAAGCTTAAAAACAATCCCGCAACCACTAATACGATGGCACCAATAATGGCTTCAAGTATATTTGAACGCATAATATTCCTGTAAAATTATTCTAAGTGACTTCTCAACAACCACGCATTTTTACTGTGAACGTTAATTCGGTCAATCATTAAGTCCATGGTCGCCTCATCACCAACAGATTGGGCAACACTAAAGACTTCATTGCACCGTCGAACTATATATTCATTATCTAAAACCAGTTGGCGAATCATATCAAACGCTTCTGGATGTCCTTGTTCTTCTTTTATTACTGTTAGGCGCATATAATCGCTATAATTTGCAGGGGCATGAAAGCCCAGGGCACGGATTCTCTCTGCAATACTATCTACAGCACCTACAAGCTCTTCATACAACTCTTGAAACAGTTTATGCAACTGAGAAAAGTGTGGCCCCATGACATTCCAATGGTAATTTAATGTTTTAAGATAAAGGGTAAAATGATCGGCAAGAACCCTTGATAAGGCATCAGTGACAACTTTTCGATCTTTTTTCATCAAACCAATATCCATAATCATTTGTTCTCTCCTCAACTTTCCTTTTCATCGTAGCATACAGAACCTAACTTTATCTAAACACAAAAGGAGTATTTTACAAAAATTTTACTAATTTTTAATAATCATAGGTAAAACTGAATTTGATGAAGCGGATAAAAAGTAGGATTGTATGATAATTAAAGGCAGAAACGTCTTATTTTTATTGTTATTGGGAATTTCCGGATGTAATCCATTCATGATCTTTCGGCCCACCTCTGAGCAAATCACCACTCAAGGATGGGCTAAAGATGATCCGCACAAAAAGCATCAACCGCCGCTTTATTGCTACAACACTCTTGGTGAAACTGTTTGCCACACGGCCCCTCGTCAAGGAGGCAACAAAAGATTACGGGGCTATTACGGCCCCACACCCTGAAATTAACGATGCTTAAAGTTTGCCACGCGCTTTTCTGCAAAAGCGGCCATACCTTCTTGACGATCCTCAAGGGCAAAAGTGGAATGGAACAAGCGTCGCTCGAAGCGAATGCCATTGGCAATTAAGCCCTCTGACATGTGGTTGATTGATTCCTTAATCATTTGAACGACCGGTTGGGAAAAGTCCGCAATTTTTTTCGCCGCTGCAAGGGCTTCTTCCAAAACTATATCATCAGGGAACAGTCGGGATACAAGACCAATACGCTCGGCTTCTTGAGCATCGATCATCCGTCCGGTCAAGCACAGTTCCATGGCTTTAGTTTTGCCAACCAATTGTGTTAACCTTTGGGTTCCGCCAGCACCAGGCATGGTTCCAATAGTAATTTCCGGTTGAGAGAATTTAGCGGACTCCCCAGCATAAATGATGTCACACATCATCGCTAATTCGCACCCACCCCCAAGAGCATATCCTGTCACTGCGGCAATGGTAGGTTTGCGGCATTTGGTGATTCGCTCCCAAGGGCCAATAAAATCATGGGCATTAACTTCGGCAAAGGTAAGATTTTTCATCTCTTGAATATCAGCACCGGCAGCAAAGGCTTTGGTAAGGCCTGTCAGAACAATCGCACCCACACGGGCATCATTTTCCGCTTGATCCAACATGCTATTAAGTTGGGCAACCAAGCGACGACACAGAGCATTGAGAGCTTGAGGACGGTTAAGCCTTAACAGCATGACTCGATCGTGAAATTCAACTTCAATAAATTCTTCTTCAACCATTTGGATTTCCTTTAGCGCTGACATTGAGGGCAATAATAGGTAGAACGATTACTGATTACATCTTTCGTTATTGTGCCCTGACAACCTTCCCTTTGGCAAGCCCTCCCCTGACCATCATAAACAGAAAATTGATGTTGGAAATATCCCAAATGACCGTTGACTTGACGATGATCCTTCAAACTTGAACCACCGGCATTAATGGCTCTTGTCAACACCTCACGAATGTTCGGCAATAAGACTTTCCACTCATTTAAGGAAAGGGAAGAAGCTAAGCGATGGGGGGAAATTTGAGACAACCACAAACTTTCACAAACATAAATATTACCCAAACCCGCCACTAACGTTTGATCCAACAAAGCTGTTTTGATAGGTCGATTAACGCGAGAAAACTTTTGACAAAGAAGCTCTGGTGTGACTTCAGCATCAAACGGTTCTAGCCCCAATTTTTTGAGGTGAGGATTAAAGTGTAATTCTTTTAAAGAACACAGATCCATAAATCCAAAACGACGCGGATCATGATAAGCCAACCGTTGCCCATCATCTAGATCAATAATCACGTGATCATGAGTAGAAGGCGCTAAAACATGAAGCAAAGGCTGAAAACGTCCGGACATACCTAAATGGATTAACCACACATACTCACTTAAATAAATTTGAATATATTTAGCCCGCCGTTCAATACGGTCAATGCGTTGAAGACTTAACCTCTCTACCATTAAAGGAGGAAAAGGATATCTTAAATTAGGTCGTCTTAAGGTCAAGTGCGTGATGGTTCTTCCCACCATCATAGCAGCCAATCCCCGACAAACCGTTTCAACTTCTGGTAATTCTGGCATTGAAGATCCTCCTCCGCGACAAGGCTTTGCAGCATAAATAGCTTAAAGAAGAAAAAGAACCAAGAACTATCCCTTAATCGTGCTGCACCCAACGCTGGGGGCATCCAAGGTAACAGGCCTACCAGCATGACAGAGGCTCGAGCCTGCAAAGGAGGTATTCCATATTGATTTTGCCGAACATGGATACTTCCTACGACGATTTGATCTCTAAAAGCCACCCCTGTTTTTCTGGAGAAAGTCATATCAATTTCGATTGAGAAAATACCGGCTTGGCTTGAACTACTCCAAGTGTTCAATCAGAACAAAAGACAAACCAAAATCCAACTCATAATTAACTAAATTTAAAGAATGACATACCATATTTTACTTTACTACGAACAATCTAAGCTCCAAGAGCCCGGAGAGATGAAAATTATCTTTAAATTAACACTGGCTTTCCTCTTAGGCGGATTTTTGGAACCCTTTTCGCTTCAAAGTCCCTCCATGGAACGTGATTCGTCCCAGGAGGAAGCCAATTCTATTTAAGAAACATATGAAACCATAGCTGCAACCATTATTTCCAATACTTTTGATTCCACAAAGGATCTTTACTCCATTCTGCAAAAGCTCCATGCTAACATTTACGACCGATTTAAAGATATTATGGAAAACAACCCTTCAAGCTATGATAGGCATAACCTTCAGCTCATTAATGAATTAATAAAAGAAACTTATAGACGCTATAAGAGTCAACAAAGTCTATGGCAATATGATTGGGGCCAATCTAATACATTAATGGTCCTTGGCGTTCTAAGACATGTAGCTAGCGAATTCAACATATTGCCAATATTTGATATACATTTAGATCAATCCATCCTAACGGCTTTAAAGCAACTTCATTTCTACTCCTCACGCTTTGACGCGAGGGGGGTTAAAGGATTTGACCTTAGCCATCCTACAGGTAAATTGGCCAACCTTAAAAGAGGAATCTACCCTGATTACGACCTCTGTATGGATTATGCCCAACTCATTATCGATGATTTAAATGGATTTAATCCTAAACGCCAAAAATCTTCTAAAGACATTTTGGCTGCTTCGGATGTTATGGCCAACTTATACAAAGACGAACAATCAGCAAAAAAATCATCCCTTCGAGATAAACAGAAAAAAGAAGCTTTTAAGAAGCGTCCTAAAGAAAAAGAGGATTTCTTAGAACGTCCTCTTCAAAAACCCCACAAATTTAGAAAAGTGGTTACAAAAGCTCAAAAAGATTTGAACGCTATTGATGTTAAATTCCAACGTGAGATTATCAAGCTCGCAAAGTAGTATGACCTCATGGCCTTTTACGCCCCCATTAATAAGTGGGTTCAGGGAGACGATATTATTTCTTATTGCGCTTATGGAGCCAATGTCATTTCTAATCCTGAAGCTTTCAGAAGGCAAAGTGATCATTTCGACCAAATAAAAAAGCATCACCGCCTTCCCTCAGGAACTTATGCCATCACAACTGATTGTCCTTATTGGATGCAAACAAATCCAGAAAAGATGGTCATGCCCGAACGCTCTCAAGGCCTCAAGCTTCATGTCAGCGCCAAACCACAAACGGCATTAAAAATTGCTAAGATTGCCCTACCCATACTCCATGAAATGGGCGTAGATTTTAACGTTATGTATGATTTGCGGTTTATGAGAGATCTTTATTATCTTTCCCACTACAGAGTAAAAAATTATATAATCGGCCAGGGCTATTCAACCCAAGCAGGAAAATTCATAGCGATTTTTCCTCAGAATCTACAACAGGCACAAAATATTATTTTGGCCATAGAAAGTTCTTTTCAATCAAACCAATTGAACCCAAATTATTTTGTCAGGTTAAAAGGTGATGCTCAGGTAGGTGATACGGGAGGAATCTTTGCACGCTACGGCAAGTTCAAACCAACCCCCTATAAAGGACGACAGCCAGCAAATATTACCTCAGCAGACCCCCTGAATGAAAGCATCCTCCCTGAGTTGATGCATCAACAGAATTTCCTTTACAATCCAGAAACGGGTTTGGTGGATGAAAGAATTTACCCTTGGCCCGACTATATGAATAATAGAATCTTATTCAACGAGCCCTTATTTGGGGCCTTAAAGGTTACCTGGGTCAACCCTAATAATCTAAAGCATGTGGTGACTTGGGAAAACCGCCCCAATTGTTGGGCCGAGTTGGAAGGCAAGCTATGTTCTTAACGTGCCCTTCTCTTGAATCTAGAGGAGATGGCTTTGAGATCTGCGCTTTCAAAAAGGTAGTTAAAACCAAAAATGATCCTAAAGCTCTCAAAGATTCGCCTTCTCTCCTGATGCCTATTTTTAGAGGTCACCCAGATCCTTCATTAAACTAAAACACTGAGCGTACCAAAGTATAATGTTAATTTAAGACAATTAATAATAATTTTAATAAATATTTTTTAGGTATTGATAACCAAAGAAGAACAAACTATTAGTAATTCGTTAGAGATTACAGATTAATAAAATAACTTCCATAGCAGGATTGATTCCATGGCCAAAATTCTTCTCTTTCTCTCTATACTCTTAACTCAAGGATTTAGTGCTGAATTTGCTACTCCCCCCCAAGATGAGTTAACTTTTACCCTGTCCAACTCAACACACACACTCACATTCAAACAGGTGGACATGGCCCATCTGACCGAACCAGAAATCAACAATTATATCAATCATTTCACCTCTTGGTCTAACTTGAGAGCTCAATTTGGCCCTTTAAATGCCTTAGCTCTAAAAATTATTTCCTGGGTTAGCTCAAATCAAACAATGTATAACCGTATTAAAAACGAGATGGATAAGGCCACCACCCTAGCTCCAGCAAATTTTAAAATAGGTTATTATTGGTTTATTTTTGACAAAGCCCACTCAGATCAGTTCGTGGGTACCGTTGGTATTTTTCTCTACCCCTATACCGTCCCCCAAGGCACACCCAGGAGCCATTATTATAATTTATCCCTAAGCCTGGTGTCTGACTATCAAAAACAGGGTATCGCCACAAACCTATCAAGGCTCTTTATCAAACAAATACAATCTATCCCTGATCTTCAGGAATCAAAACTCCTCCTAAGGATGAGGATCGATAATGAACCTGGGCAGAAGCTTGTAAATAAATTTGAGTTCATTAAACCTTTAGGACATAAGTGGGTAGCTATGGATTTCTCTCATTTCCAATCTGAAATCCACACAAATTTCTTTGAAATTGATTTAAGCAAACCCCTAGAATAAGGTTGAGCACAACAAATATGCCCTATTTTACGGAGACAATTCTATTTCTTGATTTAAAGTGAGCACCACTTCTTGTTGAAGACTCTCGATGTAAAGGGTTACTTTATTTTTCTCAACCCTTAAAATACGTCCCTGATCCCAGGGATCTCCAAATCGGTAGGCCCGGCCGTTTAACCAGACAGTCCAATGTTGAGGGGCAAAATAAAGCACTCCATCCAACCGTAGTACAGAACAAGCTCCCTTTCCTTTATGTAAGACTCTTTGAACGCGAAGCTGTTCCACCACCTGTTGTTCATCAGGACTCAGCATCACGGACTCTTCACATCGGGCCAGAAGGATGAAAAGGGAGATGGGATTAATCATGCTTCCAACAAAGCCAAACGAAAGAAATATTAGCTCTCACCAACCAAGGGGCATCATCTTCTGGATTCTTTTTGAGGTATTCTATTTCTTGTCGATATAATTGGGCATTGCGTTGTAAGTGAACATGTTTGATGCTGATGACATTAGGTACATTCAAGGTTTTTAGCCAATGAAAAACATCTTCATCGCTGAGGCTACGCAACTTTACATTAATTTTATAAAGAGTATATTGTTGTTCTTCTGTCAACAAAGCCCCACAAATCTCATCTAATAGTAGAAATTGGTCTTGCAGAAGAGTACGTACAATCATTTCTATTTTGGGAAGGTGATGGACTTTCAACCAAAAAGATTTTTCAAAGGCTTGGTAATCTTGGGCATACTTAACCATCACCTCTTGATTCTTCTGCCACAGAGCATAATTTTCTTGTTGGATTAGTAAGGACGTCCTTAAAGATTGGCGTATCTCCTGCTGCTGGCGTTCCCAAAAATAAAGCAAATACCCTCCCAAAAATAAAATAAGAACGATCATCAGCCAGATTTGATTTTTTCGCACCTTCAAAGCCCACCCTAATCCTTTTACAACAGGTTTAAGATAGAGGAATAAGGAGATGAACCAAGGTTGGATAACCATCTTGCTGATCCCATTTCAACGATTTCGAATAGAGCTTATTAATTTGGTTTTGTCTTTGGGGTATTTCACTGACAAAGTCAGGATGAATTTGAAATCGAATTTTTAACTGCTTTTCATCCCACTCCATTTCATCTGATATCCAATGATCTATGACCACCTTTTTAAGAGGAGCTATGACCTTATTGATCTCTGGATTTTGTTTCTTTAAGCTTCGATATACACTAAAGAGATGAGCCTTTTCAGGGACAGGACTTATGTCCACCACCTGACGTTTTAAATCTTGGCATTCTTGATGAACTTTTATCAACTCACTGCTCATCCACAGCCCTAAAACTCCTAATAGTCCTGTCACGCTCATGCTCACACGGGCAAGCCAATAACACCAGAAAGCATACCATTGTGCAAAGGCTAGAGGATGATGAGGCTGACACCACACCTTTGGCATAACTCTTAAATCGGTCATGATGTCCTCAAGCGTAATCATACAGGTCATAATTTCTTTCCCCTGTACATTAAAACGAGTGAGAAATTTTTCCGTATTTTCTATCTCTTTGTCTAAATTTGTGGGATTTATGAAGCGATGGAGTAGGTATTCCCTCTCCTTTAAAACCCAAAGAGTGGTCTTCTCCTTTTCTTTTAAGCAAAAAATCATCAAAGACTGTTGAGAAGATCGCTTTGCCAACACTTGAGGCAGAGTTGTCACTTTATCCAAATAAAAAACCGGAAGATCAGGAAAAGAAAAATTTTGGTTTATATCCTGATAAAATAGGACGTGGCATCGTCCCTGAAGGTGCTCCAAGGAAGACGTGGTTATCTCCCAATGATTCTGGCAAAAGTGATAAACCACAGGAGTGGTATCACCATAATATATAATATATTCACCCCCCATGTTGAGTGATCAGATCATAAAGGGGCCACAAAATACATCCTATGAATCCTCCCAGCAAAAGCCCCATAAAAACAACCAACAAAGGTTGGATCAACTGGGCCCATGTCATCATCTTTTGCTTTAACAAGTCCAATTCCATCTGACTATAGTGGACAAGTATTTCACCCAATTTTCCGGTTCTCTCGCCCAAATCCACCATTTGTCGTAATGTGGTATGACCAAAATTTTCGACCTCCATGGCTTTGGATAAGTTTAATCCTTCCATCAACCGTGGGATCAATCGGTCATAAGATTGTGACAGCCGAGTGGATTGAGCCGCAATGGTTATGGCTGAAATTAAGTCCACTTTTCCTTCAAGGAGGATGCCTAACTGCTGAATAAAAATCATCCGATCAATGGTTAAAAACCAAGCTCCCAGGATAGGAATCTTGTGTCGATTTTTATGCCACAAAAATGCACCGATGCTGATGCCACCCAAGAGAATTAGGGGGAACCACATCATCAATTGCATAAAAACCCTGGTGGACAAAGGATACGCGGTCAGCCTTAAAGATTGGAATAATTGTTCCATCTGCGGCAACAACAAGGAATGAATGATTACAAACAAAACAATGACCAAAACCCCTAAAATCATCGGATAACGGATAGCCTCATAGATGAGTTTGACGAGATGCCAGCGCCAACGCAAATATCGTTCCCCGTGATCTAAATAGGTCCCATAATCTCCTACTTGCTCAGCCACATACATGAGTTGGACAAAAACAGGATCAAAGATTTTAGGAAAGCGTTTCAAAGCCATTGACAACTTCTGTCCTTGGCACAGGTCACTTTCAATTTTGCTTAAGACTTCTTTTATCCCCTTGTGGGGATGATCTCGACCCATGGTCTGGATCGCTTCAACTAAAGGCAAATGACATTGAACATAGTAACGCCAGTGGGTACACAACTCAATGACTTGCTTTGTCCCAATAGTCCTAAACATTTATCACTCTCGGTAAATTCGCTGCACTTCCTTTAAAGATGTTTTTCCCTCGGCGACAAGTCTTTGAGCGGTTTGAGCTAAGCTTAAAGTTTTGCGCCCTTTGCGCCATTGCATCAACTCTGACCAATTGCCTCCTTGTGCTAATTTTTCATGGAATTCATGATCGATTTCCAGAACTTCAGCCACCACAATCCGCCCTTTATATCCCTTTTCACCACACGCCAAACATCCCTGTCCTCGGCATTGTGGACAACAACAGCGTACCAATCTTTGATTCACCAGCCCCCGCAGTAATCCTGTTAACATTTCGGGTAAAACCCCTAGTTCCCTTAACCGCTGAAGAACCAATAAGTTATCGCGAGCGTGGATGGTCGCTAAAACCACATGCCCGGTTAAGGCAGCTCTGATCGCCATTTCTGCTGTCACACTGTCCCGGATTTCGGAAATAAAAATCACATCCGGGTCTTGACGCAGCAGAGAGCGAATGCCATCGGCAAAATCTAAAATCCCTGGCATGATCTCCGTTTGGCGAATGTGAATAAAGTGATATTCCACAGGATCTTCCAAAGTCATCACATGCCGCGTTCGTGTATCCATGACCTGAAGCAGGGCATATAGGGTGGTCGTCTTACCTGATCCTGTAGGCCCAGAAATAAATATGAGCCCATCGGGAACTTGACTTAAATGGGCTAATAAATCTTGTTGTTCGGGAAAAAACCCGAGATCAGGTAAAGTTTTCAAGGTTCGTTGCTGATCGAGCAACCGGATCACCACATTCTCGCCGTGAATGGTGGGGTGAAAAGAGATACGGCAATCTAACTTTTTGCCACCGTGATGAAGCTCGAAACTGCCGCTTTGAGCCCGCCGGGTTTCCGCCATATCGCTTTTCGACAAAATTTTTAAGCGGACCAACAATGAATCCCATATCTCTTTATGCAAGGTGCGATATTGGCAAAGAATCCCATCGATACGATACCATATCGAAAGGGTTACCTCCTCAGGACGAAAGTGGATGTCTGAAGTGCCTTCGTGAACAGCATCATGCAAAACATCTTGAATCAATTCAATGGCCTTTGACTCAAGAGAGGACATCTCTAATGATCGAGGATAATAAAGATTAATGGCTTCTAAAATTTGCCGCGTTGTGGAGAGATAGAATGTTAATTGGGAATTCATACCCAAATGGTTACGCAAAGGCTCTATTAATCTCAGATCTAAGGGGTCTACCATGGCAAAGATATACTCCTCCCTTTGTCGATCAATCAGGATAGCCTGACAGGCAAGAGCCAGGGGCTTAGGAATCTGTCCAACAACCTCTGTTTTTAAAAGGGTCTCTTCAAGGTCTACGTAAGGAAGGTGATGGAACTCAGACAATTGCTCAAGCATTGTCCGCTCCTCAATAAAGTTCAAGTCTAAGCATATTTGACCAAAGAGGCGGTATCTGCGCTCTTGTTCCCTCAAAACAACTTGGATTTGATCGGGACGCAAATACCCACGCTCCACAAGAAATTGGCCAATCTTCAAAGACATGATCCAACTCCTGACATCAGTTATATGAATAATTAGTCCAATTTTTCTTGGCTGCGTCTTAGAGAAAAATTAGATTTAATTCTCCCTTACAAACTTTATTTAGGGTCCTTTAACTTTCCTCGTATAAAATTCAAGGTAACGATTTATGAGGATGCATGATTGACAATGACGATGTTTCTGCGACCTAATGCCGAACGAGGTTTAACCCGTACCTCATGGTTAACCAGCCTGCACACCTTTTCCTTTGGCTCCTATTACAATCCAGAATTTGTAGCGTTTCGATCCTTAAAAGTTATCAACGAAGATAGTGTTAAACCTCAGTCTGGTTTTGGTGCCCATAGTCATCGGGACATGGAAATTATCACCCTTGTCTTAAAAGGTACACTCACTCATCAGGATAGCTTGGGAAATCAGGGACAGATTACCGCCGGTGAAATTCAAAGAATGACGGCTGGAACAGGCATTGTTCATAGTGAAATGAACACTCAAAGTGATGAAGAGGTGCATTTCTTGCAAATTTGGATTACTCCATGGGAAAAGAACTTGGAGCCCAGTTATCAACAAAGTCGTATTGCCCACCAACTCAATGAAATTGTTCTGATTGCCGCTCCTAATCTTACCGGTATGGGCGTTCATTTAAACCAAAACGCTACTCTTTCTTTAGGACATTTTGAAGATTATCACGTAACAGCTTATCCATGTCACCCTGACCATGGATATTGGATACAAGTCATTGACGGGGAACTGAGTATCAATGAGTTGGTATTGACCTCGGGTGATGGCATGGGCATAGAAGAACAATCCAGTTTACTGTTGCGTGCTCATAAAAAAACTGTTTTCCTCCTCTTTGAGTTCAGCTAACCTTGTAGGAAATAACCTTGCTGGTTAGCAAAAAAACACATATATATCCCTCAATGATATAAATAAAATTTGGTTTTCATTCGGTGAATAGACGTCCTCCTACTTTACATGGTGCCGAGCGCCCAACTCTTTCCTCAGAACCTAGCGCCCAAAAGGGGGGATGGCTGAGCTCTATGTGGAATCGCTGGAGGAAAAAACCCTCATCTCCTAAGAAAACACGAAAACCCAGAAAACCGAGCCCTAAAGTATCTATTAAATGGGTGCTTTTTAAGGTTTTCCTCACTTTATCTATTTGGGGCATCACGATATTAGGTGTGGCTATATTATGGTTTAGCTACGATTTGCCAGATATTAACCGTCTCCAATCAAGTGTTAGAAAACCAGGTGTGGTGATTCAAGCCAGTGACGGAACCATAATCGGCACCTATGGTGATCTTTATGAAGATATGGTCAAAATCAGTGAACTTCCGCCCTATGTCCCGCAAGCTATCATGGCCATCGAAGACCGCCGATTTTTCAACCATTTTGGTATTGATATTATCGGTCTTATCCGAGCCGCTTACGTTAACTACAAGGCTGATCGCGTCGTTCAAGGGGGATCCACGCTGACACAGCAGTTGGCCAAGAACTTTTTGCTCACTCAAGGAATGTATGGTCCTAACGACCGCTCATTCCGTCGTAAAATTCAAGAAGTTATTTTGGCTTTCTGGTTAGAGTGGAAATTTACCAAAGAGCAGATTTTTACCATTTATCTCAATCGAGTTTATTTTGGCTCAGGAACGTATGGGATAGATGCTGCTTCGCGTAAATATTTTCAAAAACCCGCACGCCAACTCACTGTTTATGAAGCCGCGGTTATTGCTGGATTATTGAAGGCCCCTTCCAAATATTCTCCAGCCAATCATCCACAACGCGCTCGCGAGCGAGCGACAGTTGTGCTTAACCAAATGGTGGAAGCAGGGTACCTGAAGTCCACTGAGGAATATTTAAAGGCAACCGTAACATCCCCAAGTGAAACAGTTGAAGAATTGGGAGGTGCTAAATTCTTCGCGGATTGGGTATTTGATTCCATCCCCAACCTTATTGGCGAATACAATGAAGACTTGGTGGTTATGACCACTTTTGACACGCGTCTACAACGCCATGCAGAAGTATCCACCAAGAAAATGATGGACCAATTGGCCAAAGGTTTTAAAACCACAGAAATTTCATTGGTAGCCATGACACCTAATGGAGCGGTTAAAGCTATGATCGGGGGCATGAGTTACGGTAAAAGCCAATACAATCGGGCAACCCAAGCTTTACGACAACCTGGTTCTGCCTTTAAGCCTTTTGTATATCTAGCAGCCCTTGAGGCCGGCATGACCCCAGATACCATGGTATCTGATGAGCCCTTTAGCATTGGTAATTGGTCGCCCAATAACTTCCGCAAATATCGGCCTGTAGGTGAATTAACCTTAGCCGATGCACTAGCCAAATCGGTTAATACAGCTACTGCTAGAATTGCAGCTCAAGTTGGCGGAAAGAAAATCGCCGCAGTCGCAAGACGCTTGGGTATTACCAGTGAGATGATCACGGATCTGAGCATTTGTTTGGGCACGACCGAAGTGACGCTATTGGAATTGGTGGCTGCCTTTGCAACCTTTGCCAACCAAGGTTATGGCGTTTGGCCTTATGCAATTGTGGAAATCCGCAATAAAAAAGGGGATATTTTGTACCAACACCACGATCCTGAGGCTGTTCCTGTGGTCCAACCCTATCATGTTTCCCAAATGGTTCAAATGTTGATGGGCGTTGTTGAACGTGGAACGGGTCGCAACTCTAAGATCCCATACCCTTCTGCAGGTAAAAGCGGCAGTAATGGTGATAAAGATGCATGGTTTATCGGATTTACATCTGATTTGGTCGCTGGCATTTGGACCGGTAATGACGACAATAAACCCATGGCCAAAAATTCTACCGGTGGACAACTCCCTGCAAAAACCTGGGCAGAATTTATGAAAGCCGTGGTTGCTGACTCTGCCCCATCGGGCAATTTGTACACACCTGTATCAGCGCCTGAATCTTCTGACAATGGTGTCGATTCAGGAGCGATCTTGGAAATTGACGAGAATGGTGCGGTTATCTCGTCAACCCATGATGACTGGCAATCTGCATTAGGAGCAGAAGTGACTGCCACTCACAAACAGGAACGAGAAACGCCCAAACAAAAAATCACGACAACAGATGAAGAATTTTCGTTTGAACAGATCATCAACTCCTTAGAAGAATAATTTTGGCTCCCAGAGCCTAGGGCAGTTTTTTTCCCTGCCCTAACATTTTTCATACTGTAAAAATCATGACCAATAAGCTAAAGGTATAATTAAAAACAACCCTTTAGGCATGAGATTATGTTAAGACAACGCAAGGCAAAAATAGTTGCAACCCTTGGACCAGCAAGCAGTTCCTTAGAGCAAATTCGTAAACTTCATCATGCTGGCGTGGATGTATTTCGCCTCAACTTTTCCCATGGAACTCATGAAGGACATAAAAAAGTATACGATGTCATTCGCCAAGTAGAACAAGAAGTAAGCAGCCCGATTGCCATTCTTGCCGACTTGCAGGGACCAAAGATCCGCATTGGCACTTTTGAAAATGATCGCATTCATTTGGCTGCACACCAAACCTTTCGTCTTGACTCTTCTGCGGCTCCAGGGAATACGGAACGAGTATACCTACCCCATCCTGAGATTTTTTCGGTCTTAAAAAAAGATGAAATACTCCTCTTGGATGATGGTAAAATTCGCTTAAAAGTAACTGATGTACAGGATGAAGTCATCACCACGGAGGTCATCATTGGAGGCCCTTTATCCAATCGAAAAGGTCTTAATGTTCCTGGTGTCTCCTTACCCATCTCTGCGTTGACCCGCAAGGATAAAAAAGATTTAGATTTTGCCTTAGGCTTAGGGGTTGATTGGATTGCCCTGTCCTTTGTTCAACGTCCCGAAGATGTAATCGAGGCACGGGAAATTATTCGCGATCGTGCTTTTATTGTGACAAAACTGGAAAAACCTTTAGCGCTAAATCATTTAACTGAAATTATTGATTTATCTGATGGGGTCATGGTTGCCCGTGGTGATTTAGGTGTAGAGATGTCCCCTGAGGATGTCCCTACCATTCAAAAACGCATCATTCGCAACTGCAGGGAAGCAGGAAAGCCCGTTATCGTTGCTACCCAAATGCTGGAGTCCATGATTTTCTCGCCTGCGCCCACACGAGCAGAAGCTTCAGATGTAGCCACAGCGGTGTATGATGGAGTTGATGCAGTGATGCTATCTGCTGAGTCCGCCAGTGGGGATTATCCTCTTGAGGCTGTCACGATGATGGATCGCATTATTCGTCAAGTCGAACAAGATCCGTACCATCAAAAATTAATGACTATTAGCTCTCCGTCCACCCGCCACTCCATTAATGATGCCGTGACAGCAGCAGCTCGCCAAGTGGCTCAAACCATTCCGATTAAAGCCATTGTAACGTTTACAGAGTCAGGCTCTACCACATTCAAAGAGGCTCGTGAAAGACCAGAAGCCCTTATTGTGGGTTTAACCCCTAAACTTTCTGTAGCACGCATGTTAGCCTTGGTGTGGGGTACGTTCCCCATTCTGTCGCCGAAAATTCAATCCTTTAAGGATATGGTGGAGACCGCTCACACCTTGGTTTTAGATAAAAACGTTGTCCAAAGTGGAGACTTGATGATTATCTTAGCTGGTGTTCCCTTCGGTAGCAGCAGTGGTACAAATATTATGCGTATTGTGGAAATTAACCCTTCAAAAGAGGTTTTGTAAAATGAATCAGTTGGAGTCAAGATTGCCCCGATGGGATTTATCTGATTTTTATGCTTCTATTGAAGATCCGAAAATCATTGAAGACTTAGATTTACTTAAAGCTCTAATCTCAGAGTTTAAACAACGCTACGAATCTAAAATCGTCCCAGATTTCCCGCTGACAGGTGACATCCTCTTATCCGCCATTGAAGAACTGGAAGTTATTGAAGAAAGTTTAGGCAAATTGATAAGTTTTGCCTTTTTAACCTACGCAACGCAACAGGATAATCCTGAAATCATAAAGTTCTTTCAAAAAATCCAAGAGCAAGCTACCACTCTTTCTTCAGATCTTATTTTCTTTACCCTCAATTTAAACACCCTTTCCCAAGACCTTTTAGATCGGTGCTATGAAGGTCACCCTCCTTTAAAGAGGTTTCAACCTTGGATTCAGGCTATACGGTTGTATAAGGATCATCAACTCAGCCCAGAATTAGAAAAAATTCTTCATGAAAAAACTGTGACGGGTCGCAATGCCTGGGTTCGTTTGTATGATGAAACCTTAGCTCATCTTCGCTTTCAATTTCGGGGTGAAATGGTAGCTATTTCTGACATTTTAAACAAGTTGAGTGATAAGGAAGCTGAAGTACGCACTGATGCCGCTCGGAGTTTTGGTGAGGGATTGACAAAAGTTTTGCCCATTTTAACCCTAATTACCAATACCCTGGCTAAAGACAAAGAAATTGAAGACACTTGGCGCGGATATTCTCATCCCGTTGCCTCCAGAAACTTAGCCAATCAAGTGGAAGATGCCGTGGTGGAAGCCTTGGCGAGTGCGGTGAAAAGCGCTTACCCACACCTGTCCCATCGATATTACCAACTTAAAGCTCAATGGTTCGGGCAAGAGCAAATCAATTATTGGGATCGCAATGCTCCCTTACCTGAAGCCGAAGACCAGCTCATATCGTGGGATGAAGCCAAAACCATAGTTTCAACCGCTTATCATGATTTTTCTCCCCAATTAGCCCAATTGGGACAAAAATTTTTCGACAATTCCTGGATTGATGTTCCCTCTCATGCCGGTAAACAATCAGGCGCTTTTTCACACCCCACTGTGCCCGGTGTTCACCCCTATATCATGCTAAACTACCATGGCAAATTGAGAGATGTCATGACCCTGGCCCATGAACTGGGACACGGTGTTCACCAAGTACTAGCCGCCGAACAAGGGTACTTTTTGTCTAACACGCCGCTAACTTTAGCGGAAACGGCTTCCGTCTTTGGCGAGATGTTAACCTTCCAAGCTCTTTTAAAAAGATCAGCCAATTCTTCTCAACGCAAGGCTCTATTAGCGGCTAAGGTTGAGGACATGTTGAACACAGTTGTGCGCCAAATTGCCTTTTTTGACTTTGAAAAGCAAGTGCACGCTCAGCGAAAAATCAGTGAACTCTCCAGTGAAGAGTTAGGTCAGATTTGGCTTAACACCCAGCGAGAGGCTTTGGGGCCTGCAGTAAAATTGGATCCGATTGTAAGTTCCTATTGGAGTTATATCAGTCACTTTATCCATGCCCCTTTTTATGTTTATGCATATGCTTTTGGCGATTGTTTGGTTAATTCTCTTTATGCTGTTTATCAAAAAGGTCATCCCGACTTCGCGACCAAATATTTAGAGATGTTACGCGCTGGGGGAAGCAAACGTTACCCTGAATTGCTGACCCCCTTTGGGTTAGATGCCAAAAACCCAGAATTTTGGATGGGTGGTCTTCAAGTAATTATGAATCTCATTGATGAATTGGAAACTTTGGATTGATCATGGATGACTCAACGTTAGCAGGACGAATCAAACGCTATGCTCAAGTATCTTCAGCTGTAACAGGCTTGGCCGCACGCCTTGCAGGCGAGAAATATTTAGGTCTTGCCATTGATCGTGACAAACATGCCAGTGATTTAACTGAGATTTTGGGAGGACTCAAAGGCCCCCTTATGAAAGTCGGCCAATTTTTAGCCACTGTTCCTGGTGCTCTCCCCCCTGAATATGCTCAAGAACTTCTGAAACTCCAAACCAATGCTCCTTCTATGGGTTGGAATTTTGTCAGGCGCCGAATGAATCATGAATTGGGTGCCCAATGGCAAGAATATTTTCAGGAATTTAGCCAGGAGGCTACTTCTGCAGCCTCTTTAGGGCAAGTTCATCGCGCCATCACCAAAGAGGGAATTCCTGTTGCCTGTAAATTGCAATATCCTGATATGGAGTCTGCTATTGAGGCTGATTTAAATCAATTAAACTTGTTCTTGAATATTTATGAGACATGGAATAAGGCTTTACAAACCAGTGATATTCAGCAAGAGATTAAGGATCGGCTTCAAGAAGAACTGGATTACCAATTGGAAGCTGACCATATTCGACTCTATCAAAAAATCTTTGCTTCTTCCTCCACCATCTTAATTCCCGAGGTATTGCCCCATCTTAGCACCAGAAGACTGATTACAATGTCCTGGATGGATGGAAGGTCTGTTTTATCTCTGGTGGATGAATCTCTAGACGAACGGAATGAAATAGCTCGACGGTTATTTCATGCCTGGTACTATCCTTTATACCATTATGGGGTGATTCATGGAGATCCTCACCCTGGCAATTATAAGATTCATCAAGAAACACAGGCCCTGCAACTGTTAGATTTTGGGTGCGTCCGAATTTTCCCACCCACCTTTGTTTGGGGTGTGATTGAGCTTTATCATGCCCTGTTATCAAACAATCGGGATCAAGCCGTTCATGCCTATGAAATTTGGGGGTTTAAGAATTTGACCTCTGAGATTATTGAGATCATTACTCAATGGGCACGACTCCTGTATGCACCATTATTAGAAGACCGAATTCGTCCCATTCAAGACGATCTGGACGGAACTGCTGGTTGGGAAACGGCAACAAAGGTTCATGAAGAACTTAATAAAGCTGGCGGTATACGCCCACCCCGTGAATTTGTTTTTATGGATCGCGCTGCTGTGGGCATTGGCTCGGTCATCATGCGTTTAAGAGCAGAGCAAAATTGGTACAAGCTCTTCAATGAACTTATTGAGAACTTTTCTCCTGATGGTATGGCTTTAAGACAAACTGAATTGGGACACAGTAAGGCAGATTGAGGAGGTTAAAGAGCTCCTCATTTTCAAGGAAGATTTTTATCACATCCTTCTTTTATAGCATCATTGCAAGGAGCAATGCATCGCCGTGATCTTGAAGCGCATGGTCGCAACGCGAATACCGCTCCTTGCCATTGACAAAGGAGGTCACTTTTTCAGCGATCTTTTATGCGATCGCGCCTTCTCCTCCATTACTTAGAAGCATTTTGGTTTCTAGATAAATCTTTTCTATTTTACTTTGATTTTTACTGAGTAGGTTAACAAGCTCTTGTTTTCTTTGTGATAGAACTTTCAAACTCTCTTCAAGGGTGTTCGTGATCTTAACCAAATCATCAAATGTTCTGACCTCATTGGCGCGTTCTAAATCATTGGTTAAATAATTGACCACGATCTTTTCTAACGCCTGCCAAACAGGTTTCACATCAAACTTTATCACCCTTTCTTGGAGTCGATCATCAAACTGAGAGATGCGAAAATTAATCGCTGAAGTCATTTTTGGTTGATAACGATCCCAAAGAATAAGAGGTTTATCCCATGATGTATTAAAATCAAAAGATGGGTTAATTTTTACCATTACCCCCGACGGTGCTTGCAAGACCATACTTTTGTTCACCGAGGAGTCAAAAACAATTTTTCCTGAAAACCCCGGTGTCTGATCGCACACCAAGAATCGTCCCACTTCTCTTGAGTGAGAAGAGGATTCACCCCAAATCATTTTGACAAGTTTTTCCCAATAATAACTTATGCCACTTTGAAGAGGTTGAGATGGTTCCAATTCACCGGTCTTCTTATAATAAATCGCTAGAGGTGAAGGAATTGGCGTAGAGATTTCTATCCCCTCCGGAATCGAACGAGAAGAAGAATAAAATACAGCAGGCCAATCCTCTCCTTTAATTCCTACTAATTTCCGCCATGCTGAAGAGATCTGTGGGTCAGACCAATGACTTAAAAATTCGCTACTTAAAGGAAACACAAGCTGATTTTCTCTATTGGTAGATGTTAATATCAATTTCCCTGGTGCTGCTTCTCTTTTCAAAATCCCTGTAAAAATTTGATCACCTAAAGATAAGGTAAACTTCCATTGGTTATTGGTCATAACCGCTTCAGCCCCTCTTACCACGCCAGAGAATAATCCTTTGCATTCATCAAGATTCACCGTTCCAGGAAAGTAGCCTGGCACTTCTTTCAAACCGGAAATCAGTGGGGTATGGATGGCAGGATGGGGATAAAAAAACCCCAATCGATGAATTAAATTCATAAATTGTTCCTTTGGTTTATCAGACGATTCCTGAGGCCCTTCTAGTATTGGCTTTAATTCAGCTAAGAATGTATGAATGTTTTTATAAGCTATGTTCAGACTTTCTAGATTGTCCTCCAACTCCTGGAAAGCTGATCGATAAACGGAATGGGTAAATGAAGCTTGCTTAAGTTGCTTTTGAAGAAAGGCAATTTTTTGATGCTCAAGTTGGGAAAGTAAATCTGATTCTTTTTGATGAGAAATCAAGGGAGAATCCATGTCTTGGTCATGGTATTCATGGGCAACGCTTAAAGTTAACCAGGCGCCCCAAAGCGCCCCTAAAACAATCCCTTTACAATGTATCATAAGTCATCTCCTATTCTTTAACTGGACAAGGATAGGGGATGTTTATTAACAAAGAGTTACCAAAATCCTTTAAATAGAATGTCTTAGTTCCATCTATCTTCTCTTTCCTTGCTTCCCATCTGCCTTGATAATTTGCATTGAATCTCATTTATTTCGCAATCAACAGTTTCATAAGATGGCCGATGATTACCAGACCTTGCTCGAGAGATCTTGCCCCCTTCTACTTGCCTTGATCTTGCTCTTTCTTGGGGTATCACATCATTGGTTCCTTGGAACAATCTATCAAACATTTGCACGAGTTCAGTTACGGATAATTCTTTTCCCACAGTGAAATTGGGGCTGACTCCAACGCCCTCACCTGATAAATGGAGTTTCATCATGTCGGGCAGCTTTTCTATGGTCTTAAAAAATTTAGCATCTACATCATCCTCAAACTCTAAATCATCCTCAGCCATGGAGGAGGAAGCATGGGGAGCATGCACTGAATAACTTTCTTGAATGGAGAAAAAATCCCTCTGTTTTTCACTACATTGCCCGCAGTTTATTCCCAAAAGCAGTGACATGACCCAACTCAGCATCTTTTTTTCCTTCCCATAAATTTTTTATAGAATTCAAAGATTTTACACATGAAAACTATACGAAACAGGAAGGAAAAGTAAATTTGTTTTATTTTTATTTATTTCTTAAATTTATTTTCAAATGAAATAAACTTAGATTTTTTAACGGCGATCTATAAAAATTATTTCTTCCTAGACCCTGTATGCAAGTGCTTGATCAAAGCAAACCCTGACTGATAAATTGTAAAAAAGAGGGTATTCTGCTCTCTCACGCGCCCTGCGTGCAGTGATGTGGAGATCCAGGAATTTTTGGATATCTTCGCGCTTCGCTTCTTGCCATGACATCTTAAAGAGACTTGTTAGTACTTATCAAACAGCAATTACTTATTATCTTATATGGCTTACTTTAGGTACGAATTTTATCGCTCATATTTTTAGTTTTTTACCCTTAATCGAATTAAGATCGTGCTGCACGTTTCCAAAGAGATTATTAAGCAAACTTTAACCATAGAGAAAGTATCCTTTAAGAAGGATAGATAATTTTGTCATAGTTAAATCTTTAAAAAGAATGAGTGATGAAAAAATTATTCCTGCTTAGTATTTTGATTCTTATAAGCATATTTCTTTTTGGAATACATCTTCTAAACTTAGATTATTTTGGTCAACACCCTTTAATCCAACAGATCGTTCAAACTGCCATTATTTTGTTTGCAACATGGGGCCTTCTTTACTTTGTCAGAGCACTCGTTTGGCCCCAGTATGAAGGAAGGCGAAAGAAGCTCGTTCCTCATCTTGTTAAGGACTTGTTTGATTTCTTTATTATTGCTTCATGTATTCTTCTTATCATAGTTGGGGTTTTCCATAAGCCTATCATCAGCTTAGTAGCTGCTGGAAGCTTAGTTGCGGCAGCGGTGACAATATCTTTGCAAGGATTGATACAAGACGCATTTGGAGCCATTGTTATTGACGTTGACGTTCCTTACCGGGAAGGAGATTGGCTGAAGCTTCCCAATGGAATAGAAGGTAAAGTTCAGAAAATTTCGTGGCGACATACTTCCCTACTGACCAATGACAAAACTCTTATTCACGTCCCAAACGGTCAATTAATTAAAGAACAACTTATCAATCTTAGTCAGCCAGAACCCTGCCTTATGGATACTTACGAAGTAAACATTGATCATGACATTCCCGTGAAAAGAGTTAGGAGACTGCTGGAAGGGGCTGTTTCTCAGCTGGAATGTTTACACAACCATACGTGCCATGTTTTTGCTCGTCAATCCAGCGAAGGGGGAATTACCTATTCTATTCGCTATATGATCCCTGAACATGGGATTTGGCGTGAAGTTCGTCATCAAGTTATAGAAGCTATAACTGAGGCTTTACATGCCCATAATCTTAAAATCTCACAGAGCCTGGGCGTGTATAACTTAGCAAAAGCCAACTCTGTGTTTCAGTTAACTGCAGATGTGACTAACGAACAAATCATCAGTATGAGTGATTTGTTTAAAGAAGCTCCAGATCGAATCATCAAAAAAGCTGCTTCTTTGGCAAAACGCCAGAATTATCCAGCCCATACTCAGGTTGTTTCAATAGGTGAGGACTCAACATCTCTTTTTCTTATTGGAGAGGGAGCAGTTTCTGTGAGTTTTGATCAAGGTTCAAAGGATGAACATCGAATTTTAACTTTTCCTCATTTCTTTGGCGAGCGCAGCTTTTACCGTCAATCACCAAGGAATGCCACTATTACGGCCAAGACTGATGTTTTATTGCTAGAATTTACTAAGAAAGACATGAAGTCCCTTTTGCAGGACTATCCTGAAGGTATGGATATATTAGCTCAGACAATCATTGCAAGGGACGCAGACCTAGAACGGCACTTTGCTAGCCAACGGCAAGGATTACAAGACGGCAAAGATGATTTGCTGGATAAAGTTAAATCTGAAATAAGTCATTTTATGAAAATGTTGATTTAAACCGCACTATATGAAGAGGTGAGAAAACTCAATCTTACCTCTTATGCATACTCATAATTGCTAACCATGTACGATTCTTTTGATCACATTGCTGAGAGTTGTGATGATCAGGAGATCATAACCTTCTCTCAAGAGATTAGCGCTCTTGCCAAAGAAATTGGTTAGGCATCAGGTTACCGACTTTATTCAAACTCGGGCGGATAGCTCGAATGAATGTCAGATGCTCCAGGTTTTTATTAACGGTTCTAGTTATAAGGCTCAAGCTAGAGATTACTCTTCTATCCGTTGAAAACTTACCCATAAGGCCAAGCATGCTCGACCTCATGTTCTTATTAAAAATTTCTTATTCTCTAGAACTTTCTTGGGGGGGCGATAGTTTTAAGGCCGTATCTAAATAGTCTTTCATAATCGCTATTTGCTGGTCATATTTAGATTGAGCTCGCTTGTACTGCCGACTATTGTCGATCAACAATGCTATAAGGCTTGCTTTGATGTTGCTCAACTTTTGGATTTCCAAAGCCAGATTATTCACGACATTCTCCATGTTCTGAACAGCATTGGCAGCATTGGGAGTTGTTACCAAATCTATACCATGCAGCGGCGCAAGACAGGTGCTCAGCCCATGAATTTGGAGTTGATAGATGAGTTCCCGTGTGTGGGGATGAATAATCGAATAAGTATAGTCTAAAGCCGCATCGAAAAGGCGATGATCCTCATATTTGGTCTTTGAAAGTATTCTTTGAATATCATCCCGTGCACTGATAAACGCTTCCGAGATCGACATGCGATCCGTATAGGAAAGCATATCGTTATTGGCTCGAACCGTCAGAGCATTCATTTTTTGGATAATTTCGCCAATGTCTTCTACTGCCTCTATAGCTACATCCGTGATCTCTGCTCCCTTGACCAGCTGTTCTCCGATATTGGATTCACTGAGTAAATTCTCAGTTGCATTAATGTAAGCGGTTACTTCTTTCTGCAACATCCTTGCATTAACCATTAAGGGACTGTCCTTACCGATGCCCTCAGCTTTTTCCATGGCCAAAACGGGACTTGCGATCAGACAAAGGGTTAGCCATAATTTACGCATTCATTTCACTCCTAAATTAACTAAAATTTTACATTTTAAGTATTGGGTTTCATGAGTAAACAAAAGATTAACAAGCTGAAATACTTAAGCTGGCATCGGGGCACGAGAGAAAATGACTTGATTCTTGGCGCATTTGCTGACAAAAATTTGACTTTGATGACGAGTCAGGAGTTGACTTTATATGCTCAGTTCCTCCAAGAATCAGATGGTGATATTTTTAATTGGATTATCCACAGTCAATCTCCCCCGCAACACTATGAACGGTTAATAAAATGGATTCGGGACACTCACACTCCTCAACACTGACTCAAACCCTTAGCGGCGTGGTCGATGGCTTTGAATCTTTCATTCTTAAAGAGCTCTCTCAGACAAGAACCGTGGTGTTTATCGCCAAAACAGAGGCTAAAGCCCAACAAATCTATGATCAATTAGGCATCCTCGCGCCAGAGCTTTATCTCGCATACTTACCGGCCTGGGATTGTTTACCCTACGACCGCATTTCCCCCAGTTCAGATATTATTAGCCAAAGAGTTAAAATCTTATCCCATCTGGCTAACAACCCCCATGCTTATCAAGTTATCATCTGTTCATCTTCCTGCTTTAGTCAATATCTGCCCCCGAAATCACAATTCTATAACCAATCATGGTCTCTTGCACCGGGCCAGCATATCGACCACCAGCAATTTTTGGCTTATTTGGCTGATAAAGGATTTCAACGAACAGAAACGGTGCGCGAAGCGGGGGAATTTGCAGTTAGGGGTGGCCTTATTGACTTATTTCCCCTGAATGCGGAACACCCGGTGCGCATTGATTTTTTTGGCAATGAAATTGAAAATATGCGCAGTTTTGATGCTTTAAGTCAAAAAACATTAAGCCCTTGTCCCGGGATTGAATTAGGCCCGGTTAGCGAAATTACCTTGACCCAGGAAACCATCCATCTATTTCGCCAAAATTATCGCCAGCTTTTTGGCGCGACCAAAAGTCAACTTTACGAAACCATCTCAGCCGGCCGCCGATATAGTGGTATGGAGCATTGGCTGCCTCTGTTTTTCCCCCAAATAGCCACTTTGGAAGATTATCTCGACAAACCTTTCATCTTATGTGATTTTCAAGCCACTGAGGCGTTTCAATCTCGTCTCGAAACCATTAGCGGTTATTATCATGCCCGTGTGCAAACCATTCCCGGAGATCAAGCACCTCCTTATTTGCCCATTCCACCAGAGCAGCTATTTTGGCAAGAAGATCAATGGAATCAATTGATAGAACGGTGCCATCACCTTACCCCCTTTAGTCAGCCAAACACCACAGACTATCGGTGCCGATTGGGACCTGATTTCACGGTCATCCGTCAGAAGCAAAACATTTTTGATTATGTAAGAGATTGGCTCCCTACTCTTAACAAGCCTCTAGTAATCACGTCTTTTAGTGATGGCGCACGGGATCGATTAGCCCATGTTTTAAAGGAGCATGGATTGACCCCTAATATCTTAGACACTTGGCCTGAAACCTACACGGGGCTTGATCTCGTTACTTACCCCCTTGAGCACGGATTTGAAACCCCAGAGATTTTTGTGCTCAGTGAACAAGATCTTTTAGGCGAGCGTTTAGCCCGACCACATAAGAAAAGAAAGACAGCAAAAACTTTCTTGGAGGTCTCCGATCTTGCCACCGGCGATTTAGTGGTTCATCGAGACCATGGTATTGGTCGTTATGAAGGGCTCATGACTCTTAATATTGATCAAGCCGCTCATGATTGTTTGTGCTTGATTTATGAAGGGGGTGATAAGCTCTTCTTGCCAGTAGAAAACATAGATGCTGTTACGCGCTATGGCAGCGATGAAAGTACAGCCCAATTGGACAAACTGGGATCTACGGCTTGGCAACAACGCAAAGCCCGAGTTAAAAAGCGCATTTTGGAAATAGCCGATTATCTTATCAAGATTGCCGCCGAGCGCGCGCTCCATGAAGGGGAAATTTTCCATAAAAATGAAGCCGAGTATGACGAATTTTGTGCCCGGTTTCCTTATCCAGAGACAGAAGACCAATTACGCGCTATTGACGAAACGATTGCAGATTTGTCCAATGGTAAACCTATGGATCGTCTCATCTGTGGCGATGTAGGATTTGGCAAAACGGAAGTGGCGTTAAGAGCAGCTTTTGTAGCCGCCAGTGCTGGAAAGCAAGTGGCCATTCTTACACCAACAACACTTTTGTGCCGTCAACATGTTAAAACTTTCCAAGAAAGGTTCCAAGGGTTTCCTTATAAAGTTGCTCAGTTGAGCCGGTTCGTTACCGCTCGACAAGCCGAACAAGTCCGTAAAGATTTAGCTGACGGCCATATTCACATCATCATTGCAACTCATGCCTTATTTTCTAATAAAATCCAGTTCCACAATCTGGGGCTGGTTATTATTGATGAAGAACAACATTTTGGTGTTAAACAAAAAGAAAAATTAAAATCCTTGCAAAAGGATGTTCATGTGTTGACCTTAACTGCCACTCCTATTCCGCGTACTTTGCAATTGGCGCTAACAGGCGTGAGAGAGATGAGTTTGATCACAACGCCTCCCATTGATCGATTGGCCGTGCGAACCTTTGTCACGCCTTATGATGGTCTAGTTATTCGAGAAGCCATTTTGCGCGAACATTATCGAGGAGGACAAACGTTTTATGTTTGCCCACGATTGGAAGAGTTAGGACCGTTGGCTGAACAGTTGAAAGAACTGGTCCCCGAAGTGAAAGTTGCAACGGCTCATGGTCAAATGCCCACCAGTCAATTGGAAGAAGTCATGACGGCGTTTTATGATCGCCAGTTTGATGTTTTGCTCTCCACCAACATTGTGGAATCGGGTATTGATATCCCTAACGCGAACACTCTCATCATCCATCGCGCCGATTTATTTGGCTTAGCCCAACTTTATCAGTTGCGTGGCCGCATTGGTCGAGCCAAAGTTCAAGGCTATGCGTATCTGACCATGCCTGCCCAACAAACATTGTCTGCGAATGCCCAAAAGCGTTTAGAAATTATGCAAACGTTGGATAAGTTGGGTGCCGGATTTACCCTTGCCAGCCATGATATGGATATTCGAGGAACAGGCAATTTAGTCGGTGAAGAACAATCAGGTCATATCAAGGAAGTGGGTGTGGAATTGTATCAACATCTGCTTCAAGAAGCTATTTTGTTAACTCGAGCGGAACAAGACCTTCAGCCCATTGATTTGGAATGGATGCCACAAATCAACTTAGGCACATCTGTGATGATTCCAGAGACCTATGTAGCGGATTTGAATTTACGCTTAAGCCTTTATCGCCGCATTGCCGATCTTAAAGGCCGAAAAGAAATTGATGCCTTTGCAGCTGAAATGATTGATCGCTTTGGCAAACTACCTGAAGAAGTGCAAAACTTGCTGGAGATCATTGAACTGAAGGGCCTGTGCCGACGGGCCAACATTGAAAAAATTGACTCCGGTGTCAAAGGAATTGTGATTACGTTTCGGAATAATCAATTTGCCCATCCTGAAGCCTTACTAAAATGGATTCATGCCACGCCTCAACTCAAAGCCAAAATTCGACCAGACCAAAAGATCGTGTTTATGCGTGAATGGCCAAATCCTATCCAACGCGCAAAAAATGTCAAAATTATCTGTCATAAGCTAGCTCAAATTGCCGAGCAGGATCGGTAGACGATGCCTCGGCTCTTCTTTAATAACAATCCTTCCTTGGATTAAATGTTCCTAACAGGACTATAGAAGCCAAGAAAGTATGTAAAAACAGTATCGAGATTAAATAAGATTTTTAAGATATTGATCTGTTTGAAAAGTTTTATCTTTGGAAAAGGATCGTCATATAAAAGATCGAGTCAAGGGGAAACATCATAACCGTTCCAACAATTTTGGGGATGAGCAGATTGCAATCTTATCCTTCCAATGATATTTAATTCTTGAGCCCATCCACTTAACTCTTGAATGCCTCAAACTTAGCATTGATAGAGAAATAGGAAATATCCCATGTCCCTCTCTTCCAAAATAAAAAAATTAGGCGAGATGAAAGTTCTTCTAGGTTTTGGAATGATGGGTGGGTTGGGCGTTGCTTCATCAGATTTGTATGTTTCGTTGTTGGCAAAATTTGCCCAAATTTTTTCAGTCTCTTCTTTTCTAATGAATCTGACGCTAAGTCTATACTTTGTGACCACAGCTCTTGGGTGTATCACCTTTGCCTACATTTCAAGATTTTATACCCATCCCGTGATTCATCTGATCGCCTTCCTCCTCTTTATTTCTGGCGGAGTCATTATTACGCTTCACCCATATTACGATTTTATTTTGATTGGCAGGGCCCTCCAGGGATTAGGTATTGGTCTCCTCCAAACGAATCTAATATCTTATATTAAAAAAAGATACTCGGATACATTAAGTCAGAGCTTTTCCCTCTATAGTTTCGGATCGGAATTATTTTGTATTTTAGCTCCCCTCTTAGGGGTTATTCTTGCAGAATATTTTTCATGGCAAGCACCTTTCTTATTTATTACCTGCTTTTCTCTTTTGCTATTCCTCATCTCGGGCAAAAATTTCACCCATCATCCACCTCCCAATATTTCCTTTGCCCCTTCTTGGAAAGAATTATACAAAAACCTTTATTATTTGAAATATAATGGAATCAGTTTTCTCATGAATGGCTTATCTTGGGGCGTGATTACGATAACATCTTATATCTATGAATCTCCCAACCACCATGCCTTGTTTTATACAGGCTACAGTAGTTTCTATGCACTTGGAAATTATTTGGGTAGCAAAAAAAACTTCCCTAAGGACCATCTCATGGCCATTACGCCTTACATTCTTTTTGTTCTTGGCAGTGGTATTATGTGGGGATTTTTCGCCCATCAAATCATCATCCTGACGCTGGCTATATTTTTCTTTGCTTTACTTTCAGGCCTGACCTATGGACCTATAATGGAAAAATCATTACAAACTATTCATACAACAGCCATCGATACAGCTAGCTCCATTTTAGTTTTATGTCGATTAACCAGTTCAGGGCTTCTTATTGCCCTTTTTTCCTATTTATACTTTAGTCATCGGAATTATTTTTATGTCTTGATTTTCGTGAGCTTTAGTCTTCTCTCTAGCTTATTTCTTTTAAAGGATCAAAAGCAGGAAGCAGTGACTGCTTGTTAAATTTTAGATCTATTTACAAAAAAACTTTTAACTTTCTGGGTGATTCACAGAGATGGAAAATTTTTCAATGAGAGCTTAAAACTTGCCATCATTTAAGTGACCTTTTTGTCTCATTTCCTAATATGGAAAGAGTTATGGGAAGAGTTAGCGAAAAGCGATTGGAATAGAATTATTAGATCCGTTCCCCATCCCAATGAAGAAGCAGGGAAAAATAAAATCTTCTTGAATATTCAACGTAGCTGATAGCAGGTCATCCCGGAAAGAACCCGTAATCCATGTCTGCAGATTCAATGCGGTACTGACCAATTGAATGGTTTGAGATACATGACCACACTCAATATACGTTGTTACATATCCTCTTGTTTTCACATCCTTAATCCATGCTTTCCTGAGATCTATGGTTATAAAAATACCAAAGGCAATTCCCTCCACCCAAAATTGATCAAAGACAAGGGAGGATAATAGATCATTAGAAATGGATTCATGAACTTTTTGAAGGGAATGATCCTGATCATGATAAAAATAAATACCATTTTCAAGACCTGTTACGTTCATAACGACAATAAATCCATCACACGCCTGAAGACCCGAGCTGGAAGGAGAGGACTTTCGTTTACCCAAACTGACAAATTGAGACTCGTTAAATTCATCCCATTCCTGGCCATGAATGGATCCAAGTGAATAATATAGTAAGGTGCCCAAGTCTGACAATGAGGCAGAAGTTCCGAAAAATTCCCGGCAGGTCTTGCGTTGTCTTAATGCACAATCCAGGGAAAAAGAGGTTAATTTATCGAGTTCTGGTTCTGGCAAATGGATCTTCTCAGAAATGAATGATGGTTGGTAAACAGTAGGAACTTCTTCAATATTATCAGCTAATTGAAAGAGAGAATCTTGCACCATCGATTGAGAAAGAAGTGGGTAATGATGGGATAAATTGCGTGATGCTAGATGGGACAATTTTGATAATTTATCACCCTGCCAAGAGTCATTGATCCTCCCTTGAATGAGTAGGCCTGACTCGATCAACGAAGCATCAATGGGATTGGAAGGATCAACTGATTTAATGTCTGAAGAAATATCTAAGAGCCGTTTTAGAAAGTTTTTGTCATAGATCTTAAAGACCCGTTGTTTTCTCGGATCTATGACAATAAGCTCATGGGCTTCAAAGTAAAAAACAAACTCGGAATTTAGGGCGTAAAACTCTGGCACCATTAACGCTTCTTGAAGAAAGGAGCTCTTTGCATGCAAACGATACTTTGGGTATTGGTAATTTCACTCATCGTTTCCTCCTTGATTAAATAGTTTTTCTGCTATTTCTTTTATCTTTTTTATCATCATGAGTTTAGGAGAATGTTTATGATAAATAAAATAATTTGCCTCAGTTTCGCAAGGTGTATCAAACAATCGGACGAAATCAGACTTATTATCCAATAATCTCTCTAAACCCTCTTGAGACAGTGGAAAAATTCCATGATCTAATTTAGCAAACTCAATTAAGGTTCGATAGGAATTTGACTCCACCTTAGCTTCCCGAAAGTTATACTTTTCTGAGTAAGAAGCTATGGTTGGATCATAAACCAGACAGTCATGAAAAGGAAGGTCTTTCAAGCTTTTTGGCATCGCTTTTTTTTCTAAATATCCTTTTGAAGCATAAAGATAATAATGAAACTCTTTTAAGAAAGTTTGAGAAAGATCTGGTCGATTGGCGAGATGTGGACCGATGACCACATCACAATAATGAGAGGTAAAACTTGAGAATTCAGGACCGGATTTAACCACAATTTTAATCTCAGGATAATCTTTCATAAATACATCCATAATTTTGGGGATGTATACTTCGCAAATCCCGTAACTACTGGCTATGACAATCTCTGTAATTTTGTTTTCCACGCCTCCTAAATCAAGGTTCTTAAATCCTTGTATTACGTCTGCTGTGAAAGCAGCAAATTTTTTTCCATCCTCAGTCAGGGTTAGTTTATTTTTGTCGGTAGCAATTAAGGCTGTCCCCAGTAATTTTTCTAGTGTTTTAATTTCATAATTTAGTGTTGATGGGGGAATATGGAGGACCAAAGCTGCCTTTCTAATAGACCCGTTGTTGACAACTTCTTGGAAGTAAATCATCTTTTGCAAAGTTGCCTTTTCTGGTGCAATCTTCATAAAGTTCTTCCCTACGTCATAAGTTCCTTGATCGAAGATATTGCTTTATCAAACCATCAACCGTTTGCTCGCGCCACAAAAACTGTTCTAGTTCTTGCTCAATCATTTCACTCAAATCTATAAATTGATCATAGGCATTGTGATCGGTTGGTAAATACCAATAACTTTTCTCGCCATACATATCTATATGAGGAGAAAAATAAGAAAACAATTCCTCAAAAGCGATAAAAAAATCATTCTGCCCCTGTGAGATCATGAATAGAACACCTTGAGCTCCTTGAAGAGCTGAATAATGATAAAGATCATCAAAGCGTTTCATCCAAGATTTAATAACCAAAACCTCTTGCAGCTGTTCATGCTTTGCGTCCCTGGGATCAAGATTCACGATGCTCTGTTGGTATATCAAAATTTCTTGTTCTTCATTTCTCAAGTATTTGCGCAAGAAGAAAGGTGGCTTAGCAAGCTTCAAACGCTCAAGCCAAGACTTTTCATCCCCTGAATAATATTCAGATGCCTTATTGCGGTTTTTCCCATCCAGTAAGGAAAATTTAAGCCGATCGTTATCCCCTCCTGCCGCAATAATTGCTCCTTCACCCCCAAGAGAACATTCTTTTTTATCTGAACTGTAAATAAGTTTTAAACCAGGATTTTTACGATGGATTAACGCCACGAACAATCTTCCACAAGAAAAAATATTTTATACCTTCTTATAGGCAAGGTAACTATAATCAACTTTTGTGTCAAAAATTAAAATCACCCATTTTTCTTGTTCATTTTGTTTTTTCTAACAAGTGATATTCAGCGTTTTCCAGAGTTCTCGGTAAATTTAAAATGATTTGAGGTGAAAATAGTCAAAATGTAATAAAAAATTTACCAAAGAGGAGTGATGACAATTGAGCGTCTTAAAGAACAATAACCTTTTTACTTCAAAATTTTTTGAGAGGTTTAATTTCCATAAAATAGCAAACATTAACAAAATCTAGGAGTTAATACGTATCGATATATAAGGAAAAATTGGCCATCCCAAGGAGAAATGAGGTGAAGAATTTGGATTTCACCCCTTAGGCAAAGGTCTTCTACTTAGTTATTTACTAAGATGATGCACTGGTTAAATGAAACTTCCACAAAACCACCAACAATATCAAAGGAACATTCTACCTCATCTCCTTGATATAACTTGATAATGCCTGCCTTAAGACCTGTTGCAAACGGTGCATGATGGGCAAGCACACCAAACTCTCCTTCACTGCCTGGCAAAACGGCCATCGTCACGGGCCCATGGAACAAGGTTTGATCAGGTGCTGCAATGGAGATTTCAAAGGTTTGAGACATGTTTAACCCTTAAGTCAAGGAGTTGTGATGGGTTAAGGATAACAAAGACACCATTTATCTCAAGTTATTTTGCACGAAAAAAAGCAACTCAATCGACAAAAATGATGAAGGCGCAGCGGTTTTCAACAAAAACATTCCGCTTATTCAGGTGCACGTTTAGGGAATTATAAGTTTTGGCTCTCCATTAAAGAAGGAGGCAAGAAGGTATATTCTTAAGTTGTGAAAAACAATAAAAATAAGGATAACCCTC